>JBGSPC010000166.1:0-31223 GCA_041738805.1 Terrimicrobiaceae bacterium
GGGATTCAATGCCTTTCAGCTATCAGCGCGAGGAAAAAGGACGTCTTTTTCCGAATTTTGCTGTTTGGTTGTTGTGACCGGGCAACAAGAAGATAGGGTCACCCTATGGAATTGCGCCATCTGCGTTACTTTGTCGCTGTGGCGGAGGAGTTGAATTTTACCCGGGCCGCAGAGAAACTCCGTTTGGCGCAACCCTCGCTGACCCGACAGATTCACAATCTCGAAGATGAGCTTGGTGTTCAACTGCTGGACAGAACCAAAAATCAAGTTTCGCTCACCGTAGAAGGAAAAAGTTTCCTTCTCGATGCGAAACGCCTCGTGGCGTTGAGTCTGGAGAGCGTATCGGCAGTGAGACGATTCAGCCGCGGAGAGTCCGGCCAATTGAGCCTGGGATATTTGTTCAAGTTCAATTTTGACCTCCTGCCGTCAACCTTGACGACCTTTTACCAGGACTGCCCGGAAATAGCAGTGAATCTGTTCGACATGTCTCCGGCCGAGCAGCTTCGGGCTCTTGCGGCCAGAAAGATCGACCTTGGTTTTGTCGGACTGCAACCGCCGATCGAGGAAAAAAACAAAAGTGAATTGGTTTGGGAATGCGTTGCTCACCATCCCCTCGTTGTCGTTTTGCCAACAAATCACCCCTTGGCCAAAAAAACCAAAATCAAAAGGGCTGATCTCAAGTCCCTATTCTTTGTTGCGATGTCCGAGGAAACCCATCCAGGTTCCCGGGCATGGCTGTCCGGTCTTTGCGAGGAGGCGGGATTCACCCCGAGAATTTTGCAGGACGTGGAGCTTGAATCCGGCATTATGACCTTCGTTGCCGAAGGCTTGGGAGTGACCCTCGCTCGTGAGCAAATTAAAAAAATGCCTCATGCTGGCGTGGTATTTCGCCCGTTGGAGAACGAACTAAAGGCCGACTACTGGATCGCATGGCATCGCGAGAATCGTTCCAAGGCACTTCTCCGATACATTGAAATCGTAAAAAAAGAGGCGCCTGCGTGGAACTGAGTTTTGTTCTCAAGCAACCTCGTGTGAACAACCAACGCAGAACCAAAATTGGGAGCAGCGCACCATGGGGTGACGGTTTCTAGAGCAAGTTTGATTTTTGGCGGAGACACCTCATCAGTCCCGGATCAAAACGCGAGGATCACCTTGCCGGAACGCTGACCTTTCGCAGCCTCGGCGAGGGCGGCTTGAATTTCGCTGATGGGAAACGTTTGGTGGACGGCAAGCTTCAGCTGGCCTGAGGACGACAAGTCAGCAAGCTGTTTCAAGACAGCTTGTTGGCGGGCTTTGGGAGTGACTTTTTTCCACCGGCTGAGCCAGAAGCCGGTGAAGGTGAGATTTTTAAAAATGAGAAGCCCGTTTGGGATTTTGAGAGGTTGACGGCCCATGGCGCCATAAGTGACCAAGTGGCCGTCCTTGGAGAGCGCGTTGGCCAGATTGAGTGCGCTGGCACCTCCCACGGCATTAAGCGCCAGCTGAATCTTTAGATCGGCAGCGATTTCACGAAGGTCTGTTTCCTCGGTGACCACACGATCTGCGCCCAGCATCAAAAGTTCATGAATCAACTCTGTGCGTCGCACCACGTTGAGGGTCCTGAGTCCCCTGGCCTTGGCGATTTGTATCACACTTCGTCCGACGGCGGAGTTCGCCGCGTTTTGCACAATCCAATCCCCGGGTTTCAGGTCCACAAACGAATCCATCATCAACAAGGCTGTGGGAGGATTAACTCCCAGCATGGAGGCCTGCAGGACATCAGTCTCTTTGGGAAGCGGAAACAGATCCCCGGCAGCCACCGTGATTCGCTTGGCCCAGGTCCCCCTCTTCACCACAACCACAAGATCTCCCACGGACAGAGAATCCGCGCCGTCACCAACAGCCACGATGCGGCCTGCCCCCTCACTGCCGGGCACACTGGGCAAATCCGGAAGGTCCCCGTATTTGCCTTCAATGATGTTCAGATCGGCGGGGTTGATGGGCGCTGCCAACATCTCAACAGTGACCTCGCCATCCTTGGGATCAGCCACATTCCACTCCGACACGCTGACACATTCCTCCGCCTTGCCAAATGCCTTTAACACCACCGCTGGATTATTCATGACCTCCATTCAATACCTGACCACTCACAACGTCAAAGCCAAGTGGTTCCGTCCCTGACAAGACCTCTTGCACTCATTGGAAATAGAAATAGATTGCGCGGCAGGAGGAGCCCATTGATTCTTTGCCGCGCATGCCATCCGCCAAAATGAAACTCCAGAGACTGCTTTCCGGAGTTGTGGACACCGGGATGTGCGAGATGATGAATCTGATTCAGATCCGTCAGCGCGCAGAGGTTAGCCGCCCTTCGGATCTGGCCACATACCTGGATCGGTGTGTGAACATGAAGCGGGAGGAATATTATTCGGCACCTCCGGCCGAAGACGTCACCGAAAAGTCCGGATTTCTGCGGTGGAAGAGCCCGTTGGAGGGGCCATTTGCTGAGAATAACCGCGTGGGAGCCCATCTGTTTCTTGGACCTGGCGGGCCATCCGCACCCACCGTCCTGATTCTCCATGCTTTGATGAGCGCCAGTGATGTCGGTTATCGCCGCATGGCGTCATGGTTCAACAAACGTGGATGGAATGCGGCCTTTCCTCACCTGCCCTTTCACTATTCCCGTGTCCCCAAAGGCACGTTGAATGGAGAGCTTGCCATCTCGTCACATCTTATTCGGAATGTGGAATCGTTGCGCCAAGGGGTGATGGAATTGCGTCAATTGATGGAGTTGCTGCGTCAGCGGGGCTCCAGGGAATTCGGAATTCTTGGCACCAGTTACGGAGGGTGGACAGGGGCCTTGTTAAGTTTTGTGGAGGCGGATTTCCGGTTTGTGGGCCTTGTTCAACCCATCGTGGATACCCACGCGGCCATCTGGAAAAACCCTTCGGCCCGCACCCTGAGGAGGCAACTTTCCAGATCAGGTGTGGGCAATGAGGTTGCCGTCAGGCACTCCCATCTTTCCTCGCCCATGCACGGTCTGCCGCTTTGCGGCCCTGACAAAGTGGTGATTGCGGCAGGATTGTATGATGCGGTTTCCCCTCCCGACAGGTTAATTGAACTCAACGAAATCTGGATGGGCTCCCGACTGCTGCTGGTGAATCAGGGACACTTTGGATATCGGGCGCACGCGGAGATGTTGCGGGAACTCGATGAGCACAACTTTTTGGGCTCGCCGGGTACGAATTAAATACTGCTTCCGAGAAATGTGTGGATGCCGCACTCGCTTTTGTTAAATCCGGTCCAGCGCCCGGCCCGCTCGTTTTCTCCTTCACCCACGGGGTGCGTGCAGGGCACACACCCAATCGAGCGATAACCGCGGGAAGCCAGTTCATTGCGGGGCAGATCATGCTCATCCAAATAAGCCTGAACCTCGTCCCGTGACCAATTGGCCAGCGGGTTAAGCTTCAGAATGTAGCGGTCCCTCAGCACATCAAAATGGTAAAGCTCCACGATTTGGATTGTCTCACGGGTCTCGGATTGCTGACGCCGAAGCCCTGTGATCCAGACATCCAATTCGGAAAGCTTTTTTTGGAGAGGCAAAACCTTTCTCAGGGCACAGCAGAGGTCAGGATTTGTCTTCCAGAGTTCCGGGCCATGCTCGGCGGCCTGTTCGTCCACGGTCTGCTCCGGGACCAAGGATTCGATTTGAATACCCAGCCGCTCCTCAATTTTGGCCTTCAATGTCAGCGTCTCCCGAAACAACAGCCCGGTGTCCAACGTGAAGGACGGAAACCTGAACCCGTTGCGATAGGACGCATCCGTCACCACCAGCCCCGCTCCTTGGAAACTTGTCCCAATCGCCGCCCGGGTCCCGTAGGTCTCCCAACACCATCCCAAAATCTCTTCCAACGTGGCCTCTTCAAAAGAAGCCGACTTTTGGCGGATTTCCTCAGGATCGAAGCGGGCGTCACTCATTGCAGTAAATATGACCATTCCAGTCGTTATTGCAATCGGGATCTTGCCCTGTGGTTCAGGCTGGCCCGACTAGCCAAGGCTTTTGACAGCCTCAACGACATTTTGGGCGGTCATGCCCAAAATTTCGAGGACCTTGGCGCCGGGCGCACTGAGGCCAAAGCGGTCGATGCCCACGGCCTTCCCGTCCAATCCGACAAACCGGAACCACGGGTCAGTGATTCCTGCTTCGATGGACACGCGTTTGCGCACGGAGGAGGGAATCACACTTTCGCGATAGGCTTCGTCTTGACGTTCAAACCGTTCAAAGCACGGCAAAGACACCACGCGGGTCCCGGCTCCTAGAATCTCAGCTGCCGCGAGGGCATGTTGCAACTCACTGCCTGTGCCCAAAAGGATGGTGTCCAATGCGGCAGTTTCCTTTTTGGCAATGTAGCCGCCTTTCAAAACGCCCTGACGGCGATCTTCGACGGGTATGGAATTGAGGGTTGGCACATTCTGACGGCAGAGCACAAGCATCGTTGGTCCGTCGGTCCGCTCAAAGGCGGCGGCAAAAGCGCCCGCAGTTTCTTCAGGATCAGCAGGGCGAATCACATCGAGGCCGGGGATCGCGCGAAGTGCTGCCACGGTTTCCACGGGTTCATGGGTTGGGCCGTCCTCTCCGACTCCCACGGAGTCATGGGTGAAGATATAGACGACCGGCAGTTTGGACAGAGCCGCCAAACGAATGGACGGCCTGCCATAATCGCTGAAAACCAAAAAGGTGGCACCACTTGGCCGGAAAATCCCGTCATAGGCCAGCCCGTTCAGGATTCCGCACATGGCGTGTTCCCGGATTCCGAAGTGAAGGTTGCGGCCCTCATGATTCTGACGGTTAAAGTCTCCGCCATCTTTGATATAATTCAGCGTGGAGCCATGAAGGTCGGCACTTCCGCTGACAAGCAAAGGCATTTTTGCTGCGATCGGTTGAAGCACGTCGCTACCGGCTTTGCGGGTTGCGATGGCGGCAGAAGGATCGAATGGCGGGATGGCCTCAAGAAGATCGGGAATTTTCCCGGCAATGGAATCTTCAAGTTCTGCGGCGAGTCCCACGTTGTTTTTCTTCCAGGCTTCGTAGGTCTTTTCCCACTGAGCGTGGACGGCCTCCAGCGACTTTTTGTGTTCAGCAAAATAAGCGGTTGTTGCAGGATCCACAAAGAATGTTTCCGCTGGCAGGCCGAGAGCCTGGCGGGCCTCTGCGACAAATTTGACACCGGCTTCGCCGTGGGCCTTGTTGGTTCCCGAGACTTCGGGGATACCTTTTCCAATGAGCGTTTTTGCGATGATGAGTTGAGGCTTCCCGCTTGTGGTGGCCTTCGCTTTCTCAAAGGCGGACAGCACTTCATGGAGATCATGGCCATCGATTTGCTGAACCTCCCATCCGTATGCGGTGTAGCGCCCGGCGGTGTCCTCGCTTTGAGTGACATTCGCCATCGCATCCAGCGTCACATTGTTGGAATCATAAAAGAGGATCAAATTGTCGAGACCGAGATGACCCGCCAGCGCGCTGGCCTCCTGGGCAATGCCCTCCTGCAAACATCCGTCACCTGCCAGGGCGACCACGTGATGATTAAAAATCGTGTGTTCGGGTGTGTTGAATCTTGCCTCGGACATTTTGGAGGAAATCGCAAAACCCACGGCGTTGGATACGCCTTGACCCAGGGGGCCGGTTGTGGACTCAACGCCGGGGGTTTCATGAAACTCCGGATGCCCGGGGGTTTTGCTATGCAGTTGACGGAAATTTTTGACCTCCTCCAGAGAAAGGTCATAGCCCGACAGGTGCAGCCATGAATAGAGAAACATGCTGCCATGACCTGCGGAGAGGATAAAACGATCCCGGTTCAGCCAGCGGGGATGGTCCGGGCAATGGCTGAGCGCATGTCCATACAGGGCAGCACCGATTTCGGCGGATCCGAGGGGAAGACCGAGATGGCCGGATTTGCATTTCGCGATGGCGTCCATTGCCAGACCGCGCGCGTCGCGTGCTGCGGTTTCCAAAGCGGGAATATTAGGAGTGCTCATAAATTTTATAACCCCGCGAGCAAAACCCGCAACCGTTCGGTTGGCAAGGTCTGAAAATCAAAATTTCGCCTGAATGGCCACTCCGAGGGCAATGACCAGCTTTTGTAAACGCGGGATGGAATACCGTTTCGTGAACACTCGAAAGTGGCCGGTGCGTATCGATTTCAAAAGCCGTCCGTAGATGGCGGCCATGATGCGGGCCGCCAGCAGAGGGTGAAAATCTCTACGGGTCAGGTTGTCACGGGCCGCCTGAAATTCAGCCGCGGCCAACCCGGCCATTTCCTCCATCAGCCCCGGGAAATTTCCATCTGGTTCACCGGCCAACAGGCTGTTCCGGCTGACTCCGTGCCGCGTTAACAATTCGTTCGGGAGATACACCCTTCCAAGAGAGGCGTCCTCGCCCACATCGCGAAGGATGTTTGTGAATTGCAAAGCATAGCCCAGATGGATCGCATATCGCTCACTTTGCGGGTCGTGACATCCAAAAATGCGGATACTCACCAAACCCACGGCGCAGGCCACCTTCCAACAATATTCGCGCAGATCACCCAGAGTTTCGAACGGCTTGGGAGCAATGTCCATCTCACACCCCCTGACAATCGCGATGAGCAACTGAGGATCAATCTGGTAATCTTCAATGACCTCAGCGAGTTCTTGCGGCAAATTTTCCCCGGAGGAAATAGCCCTCTCCCAGGCGCCGAGGGATTGACGCTTGGTCTCCGGATCGAGGGCGGCATCGTCAGCGAGATCATCCACCACCCGACAAAAGCGGTAAAAAATCAGAGCAGCGCGCCTGCGGTTTTCAGGAAGGCAGCGGAGGGCAAACGCAAGGTTGGAAGAGGACGTGCGGGCTGGCTCGGCCAGGGAGGGTCTGAAATCCGTGATCACAAGAATTGGTCCTCAATGATTTCTCCGTCCTGCATGCGAATCAGCCGATGCGCATGGGCGATCAGAGCCGGTGACTCCCCGGCCCAAAGCACACACACTCCGGCCTCCTCAGCGGCACGCTTTGCAAGTGGAAGCAGGTCATCCTCATGTCGCGGGGAGATGGCAACCAGGATTTTCGGCTTGTGAACCAGAGCTCTTGCAAAAACCGTACGCCACATCGACAGAGGGTCCAACGCACCGGCGAGGCAGTCTCCGGCTTCAGCAATCTTACAAAAATCCAGCACCTGCAATGTTCGCTCTTGAGCCTCGTCAGGGTCCATACCACAAATCCGGAAAAGGGGCATGGCCACGTTTTCGGCAATGGAAAACGCGGGCAAAAGCGCCGTCTCGGGAAACAAAAACCCGAAGGCCTCATTTCGCAGGGCGATGAGACCTTCGGGAGGAAGCCCAGACGTGTCCACCCCGTCAACAGACACCCGACCGGAATCCGGAACCTCCAAGAGCCCGAGAACATTCAAGAAAAGACTTTTGCCACTTCCGCCCCCGCCAACCAAACCACAGAGAGATGCCGGGTCAAAGGCGGTGGTGATATTGTTCAAGCATGAGGGTCCGCTCAGATTCCATTCCTCCCGATCGCACGAAATGTTTTGGCAACTCAGTCTCATGGAGATTCAGGAAGAATGGCGGAGTTTTTTTCGGGAGTCGAAAGGAATCGTGTCTGCCGGCCAGAGGATCAGACTCGACGGGAACCTGCAAGTGCGTTAGTGTTCTCGATCTGTCCTGCAGGCATTTCTGCCGGCGATTTTTTCTGCCCATGCACATCAACGACATATTTTCTCTGGGAAAAACCACGATCTCCTTTGAGTTTTTTCCGCCAAAAACCGACGAGAGCACCGAAGCGCTTTTTGACACCATTGTGCAGCTTGAGCCATTGGCCCCGAATTTTGTGAGTGTGACGTACGGAGCAGGGGGAAGCACCCGCGAGCGGACCCATGATCTTGTGGTGAGGCTAAAAACCCAAACCACGCTGGACCCCATCCCTCACCTCACATGCATCGGGCACACGGCGGGTGACATCGAAGAGATTCTTGGACGCTACGCAAGAGCCGGGGTCGGAAATCTGTTGGCCTTGCGCGGTGACCCACCCCGCGGAGGCGACGCGCATGACCATTCTATGGACGCCTTCCCCAATGCGATCGACTTGGTGAGAGCGATCCGGGCATTCAATGGACAGGGCACTCACCCCGATCCCCGGGGTTTCGGAATCGGCGTTGCTGGATTCCCGGAGGGCCATCCCGCCACGCCAAACCGCCTCGTCGAAATGGATCATCTCAAAGCCAAGGTGGATGCCGGAGCCGATTACATCTGCACCCAGCTCTTTTTTGATAATCACGATTTTTACGATTTCCAGGAACGTTGTGCATTGGCCGGCGTGACGGTCCCGATTGTCGCCGGCCTGATGCCTGTCACCAGCCTGTCAGGTTTACAACGCATGGCTGAACTGGCGGGCGGAACCCGATTCCCGGCGCGTCTCCTCAAAGCCCTTGCCCGCGCGGGTGACGATGCCGATGCCGTGCGCCGTGTGGGAATTCATTATGCCACCGAGCAGGCTGCCGACCTCCTTGATCACGGCGTGGCAGGAATTCATTTTTACACTCTCAACCAGTCGTCCGCCACCCGAACAATCTACGCAAACCTCGGATTTGGATTACCAAACGCCCCGGCTGTGGAGGAAGCAAGCCCGGCGCTGACGTGATGCACCAGCCCCCTCTCTGCGAATGATCAGCAAGAACCGCGTTCGCCAAATTTATGCCTGTTCCATTTTATTGGCTGGATTCCTGTTTGCGTTTCACTCGCTTGTTCTGATCGAAACAGGACGCCTGCTGGTTGATGCAAAACCCTGGGTGGATGATTTGGTGGGGCTGCGTTTTGCAAGTCCGGTTCTGGTTTTTGCCGCGTTTATGATGCTTTTCTGCACGCATATGCTGGAGGCCTGGGCTTGGGGTGGATTTTTTCGTTTGCTCGGTCAATTCGACTCCATTGGTGAAGCCATCTATTTTTCGGGCACCTCTTTGACAGCGCTTGGTTACGGGGATTTGGTTCTCCGTCCGCCATGGCAAAGGCTGGGACCGGTCATGGCCACCAACGGCATCCTCATGTATGGATGCTCAACCGCGTTTCTTTTTCTGATCATCCAGAGAGTCTGGAGACTGCCCGCATAGCAATCGGGAACAGGTCATCCCCTGATGCAACCAGACCCTCCTATTTGCCGAGGAAGTCAGGATTCAATTTCCGCAACGCCTGCGGCACGAAAAGCCCGTCCTTGCGAATCAGTTTGCCGTCAAACCAAACCTCGCCTCCTCCGTATTCCGGACGCTGGATGTTGACCAGATCCCAGTGGATGCGGCTGGAGTTGCCGTTGCCTGCCGTTTTGTAGGCCTGGCCGGGAGTGAAGTGGAAGGAGCCGGCGATTTTTTCGTCAAAGAGAATATCGCGCATGGGGTGAAGGATATGGGGGTTGAAGCCCAACGCAAATTCCCCGATGTAGCGGGCTCCCGCATCGCTGTCCAAAATCTCGTTCAACCGCTTGGTGTTGTTGGAGGTGGCCTCAACGACCCGGCCCTGCTCAAAGGCCAGCCTGACGTTGTCGAAGCCTGTGCCTTGATAAATGGTGGGTGCATTGAAGGAGACGTGACCTTGCACAGAGTTTTTGACAGGACAGGAAAACACCTCGCCATCGGGAATATTGCGATCCCCTCCACAGGAGACGGCACCAATACCCTTGATGGAAAACCTCAAATCCGTGCCAGGCCCCTTGATGTGGACCTTGTCCGTTTTGTCCATGAGGCTCTTGAGGGCATTCATGCCGGGCGTCATTCGGGCATAGTCGAGGGTGCAGACCTTGAAATAAAAATCCTCGAATGCCTCGGTGCTCATGCCGGCCTGTTGGGCCATCGCGGACGTTGGCCACCTTAACACGACCCACTTGGTTTGATTGATACGCCAATCCATCACAGGACGGAGTTTCCCGGCGATAAGATTCGCCCGGTCTTCGGGCACATCGGATAACTCCGTGATGTTGTGGCTGCCCCGCAAGGCAATGTAAGCCTGCATTTTTTTCATGCGGGCCAGTTCGATCGCTTTGACAACTTCCAGTTGGGCTTCCTCGATTTCCCGCTGCACTTCCCGGGTCAACCGCGAGTGATGAACCTGTACAAACGGAACCCCTCCCGCTTTTCTGACAGCCCGTACCAACGCAATGCCGATCTCATCGGGCACATCATAAAGGTCAATGAGGGCATGTTCACCGCGCTTTAATTGCGTGGAGTGGGTGATCAGGACCTGGGCAAGCTTGTCAAAACGGGGATCGTTCATCACAGAGCCTTACGCCAGAAAATCAGATTTGGAAACCCGGGAAACCACAGAGTCAGGAGTTTCTGAGCCCTGGCCATCGACAAACCTTGCAGCCACATACCCATCAGGTCTTACGAGCACGGCACCCGATGACGTGATCCCGTAAGTGTGTTCAAAGCCCGGGGCTTCAAACTCCGCTCCGTTCTGCAGAAAATCAGCCTTGTGGCTATCGGCTCGAAAAGCTCCCGCGGCACGACCTGCGAGAAGCACGAAGCGCTCCCCGAAAAAGTCGAGGAGGGAGGTTTTGTCGCCCTCGATTTCGACATGGGGAGCCCGGCCTCCGGGACGGCCTTCAGGATGGTAATCATTGATGGGATCTTCGCACACTGCGGGATCTGTCCCATCGGCAAGAAAGGCTCCGTGCTCATATGTCAGTCCCAGGTCCTGCCCCAGACCCGAGCCGTGTCTGCGACTGTGATGAATGCCCTCGCGAACGGCCGCCCAATCGTCGCGCATCGCTGCGGCCACAATCACAAAAATTTCATCCGCATTGCGGTTTGTGTTTTTCATCAATCGCAAGGCCGCCGGCCGACGCTCCACCTCGTAAGAGTCGATGAGCGTCTCAGAGGCCTCGCCCTGGAGGACAGCAGCCAATTTCCACGCAAGATTATGGACGCTTTGAAGCCCATTATTCAGACCCAACCCTCCGGCAGGAGACAGGCGCGCGGCCGCATCACCAACCAAAAGCAGGCGATCCCGCCGCCAGGACTTGGCCACTTTGGGACTCATGACCCACGGGCTCAGCCCCAGGATCTCGACCGGTTCCTCCGGGAGTCCCGAAGCCTGGAGAATAATCTCTTTGATTCGCGAAGCCGAAAAATCTTCGGCGGTTTCTCCCGGCTGAAGAAAATGATGCATGAGCCAGAGATCCGACCCGTTCACAGCCACAAAAAACTCAAAGAAGTCCTTCCCAAGCGCCTGATAAAGCAGGGATTTGCGGTGCTGCAAGTGTGGCCCGTAGTTGGCACGAAAGAGCGTGTTCACAAAATGCCCGAGGTCCCCGGGGCCATCCGTTTCAATGCCAAGATGCTTGCGAACATGGCTCCCCGCCCCATCAGCGGCAATCACCCACCCGGACTCCAATTTTTTTCCATCAGCGAGGATCACGCAGGCCCCTGTCGACGTGACATCCACCGATTGCACCTCCACGCCAAATTCGATCGATGCGTGAGACTCGTGTTTGAGTGCTTCAAAGAGGATGTGTTCTGTCCAGGTTTGTGGACAATGAAGCGGGGTGCACGGGGTGAGCGGACTTGTCACATCCACGAGAGGGACGCTGCCGAGTTCCTCCCCCACCAACGACTTTGACCAGACCGCCAGACTGCGTCCTTCCATCGGAAGACTGCCTTTTTCGATGTGGCCGAGGAGGCCGGTCTGACGGAAAATTTCCGCCGTGCGCCGGGACAGCCCCATCGCCTTGGGGTGAGTGGAAATGCCGGCTTTTTTCTCAAGCACAAGGCAGCGGATTCCCCTTCTCGCCAGCAGGAGACCGGCAAAAAGACCACAAGGTCCGCCACCCACAATGATCACCTCGGGATTGTTTTTCATGTTATTCATCGTTTTTTTGAGCACACAGCGTTCGCAACCAGAATGGCGGCGCCGACACCAACAAACAAGATCCCAAGCATCGGGCCCATTGATATCAAGGGAGCACCCTCCGTCTCAAAAAAAGCCGGAAGAAGGAAACAAACCACCCCCAGCGGAAGGAGGGCGAACGGGAGCACTTTCACGAAATCAGACTAGGGTTTTTGCCAGGCTTGTGCCACAAAAATCCCCCCTGCCCCACACGCAAGTTTGGGACAATCCGGCAATTTTCGTTTTCGAGTCTTGCGTCGCGCCGTGCCCCCGATACGAATATTAGGGTGATGACAGAAACTGAGGTGCAAATGATCAACGTGCAGGTGGACGGGGAATGGAAAACATTCCCGAAAGGCACCCGCCTAATCGAAGCGTGCATGAAAAGCGGCAAATACGTGCCGCATTATTGTTACCACCCCAAGCTCAGTTCACCCGGCAACTGCCGCATGTGTTTGGTGGAGTTGGGCATGCCCAAAATGACTCCTGACCGCAAGCCGGTGGTTGGTGAGGACGGGCGCCCGGAAATTTCCTGGGGACCACGTCCGGCCATTTCCTGCGCCACAGAAATTTCGGAGGGCATGGCCGTTCGCACGTCCTCCCCGATGGTGGAGGAGTGTCGCAATAGTGTGATGGAGTTTCTCCTCATCAACCACCCGCTCGATTGTCCGATCTGTGACCAGGCGGGCGAGTGCAGACTCCAGGAATTTTCCGTGGAGTTCGGGAAAGGCGAATCCCGGTTTATTGATGAGAAGGTCAAGAAACCCAAGCGGGTTGACCTCGGGGAACGGATTGTTCTCGATGATGAACGCTGCATCATGTGCTCGCGGTGTGTGCGGTTTATGCAGGAAGTGGCCAAGGATGATGTCCTCGGTTTCCTCAACCGCGGCAGCCACACCACCCTGTCCGTTTATCCCGGCAAACGACTGGATAATAATTATTCGCTGAACACCGTCGATATCTGTCCGGTGGGAGCACTGACCTCCAAAGACTTTCGATTCAAGATGCGGGTCTGGTTCCTTCGGGAAACCAAATCCATTGATGTGTCCTGCGGCACGGGTTCGAATATTATTATCTCGTCCCGTGAAAACACCGTGTATCGCATCACGCCCCGCGAAAATGACTTCGTGAACTCATGCTGGATCCCGGACAGTCACCGTCTCAATTTCCATTACGTGAACAGCCCGGATCGCCTGACCGCTCCCTTGATTCGTGGAGCTTCTCTGCCGCCCAAGTGGTCGGACGCCATCACAGCAGCGATCACCAAACTCCAAGGCAACAAAGGCCAAACGGCCATGATTGCTTCGGCACGGTTCACGAACGAGGAGCTCTTTTTGGCCCGTCGTCTGGCTTCAAAGCTCGGAATCGAAGTGTTTGACGTGATCGCCCGCCCTCAAAAAGGGGATGGGTTTTTGGTTTCGAATGATGGCAACCCCAACACCACCGGGGCCAAACTCCTCGGCGTTGCCACAGGCCGCCTCAACGAAATTGTGGAGGGAGTCCGCTCGGGCGCCATCAAGGCGTTGCTATTGCTTGGCGAGGACGCCGCAGACGCCGGCTTCTCCGCATCAGATCTGGAAAAACTCGAAAGCCTCGTGGTTGTGAATCTTTTGTCGGATCATGCCACGGCCCAGGCCGACGTGGTTCTACCATCCGCCTCCTGGGCTGAAAAGCGGGGCAGTATGATCAATACCCGTGGACGGCTTCAGCGTCTCAACCGGGCCATCGCCTCCCCCGGCCAAGCCCGCGATGACTGGGAAATTTTCCGTGACCTCATTCAGGCGGCCTCCGGTGCCAATGGCATTTACGGTATTGAAGATGTCTTCAAACAATTGGCTGCTGAAGTGCCGGCGTTGGCGGGCCTGTCCCTGAGCCGAATCGGAGACCTGGGGATTGACCTCGCCGGGAAACTCCCCAAGTCCCTTGCCCTGGAATCAAGCCCCTTGCCAACGGTTGCCCCCTGAGCTCCTTGGAAACTTCTCCTAACTCCGGGCCTGACGTGTCGGTTTATCTGACCGCCGATGGCCTCAAACGTTCTTTTGTGATTGGCAAATCACGAATCGAGGTTCTGCGCGGGGTCTCTGTTTCTGTCCGCCGGGGCGAAACGGTTTTTCTCTGCGGAGCCTCGGGCGCTGGCAAAACCACGCTCCTTTACACACTGGCCGGCTTGGAGCGACCGGAGGCGGGAGAGGTCATTTTCGAAGACCAGCGCATCTACTCGCTTTCTGATGACCGGCTGGCCCGGCTGAGGAATGCACGCATGGGTTTTATTTTTCAGGGATACTTTCTTCTTCCCGAACTCACGGCCCTTGAAAATGTCAAAGTCCCGGCGATGATTTCCGGAAAGGACGCCAACGAAAAAGCCAGGCAACTTCTTCAACGGGTCGGCCTCGGAGAGCGAGAAAACCACTTGCCCTCCGAACTCAGCGGGGGAGAGCAACAACGGGTCGCCATTGCCCGCTCCCTGATCAACAATCCCGGCATCATCTTTGCTGATGAACCCACTGGAAATCTCGACTCCAAAACCGGGGAGGGCGTGATTGATCTGCTGCTCGGGCTTTCACGCGAGGATGGCCGGACTTTGGTGGTTGTCACCCACGACCAACATTTGGCGGCTCGCGGAGACCGGATTTTGCAGATTCAAGACGGATTGGTCGCAGGGGGTTAGCCGGCCGGTCCGGCCCGCAGCGCGTCAAGCAGCCGTCTCAAGGAACAAAGCCGGCCCAAACCGCATCAGCCCTTTCAGGCCGGGGAACCCACATCAGTGCTTCCGGGTTCTCGAGGTATTGGCGCCAGATAGGCATGTCGGATTTCAGCCCGAGCTCCGGGTGATGTGTTGGAGACTTCTGAATCAACGGGCGCTCGAATGGGTAACGAGGGTTGCGGTGCCATGCGAGCCGGTCGGCCTCAAGTTTTGGGAACCATGCCAGGCCGCCATGCGCCCGCACGCCGGTGTAGTCAAATCCAAAATCCCTCACACACCACGCGCCAAAGGTGAGCGGTTGTGCGGGGTCCGCGCTGATTGTGGCATGCGCCCAATCCGGTGGCACGACCACCAGTTCCCCCGGCTCCGCATGAACAGCAAAACATCGCCCCGGATCATTTGAGGCCGTTTCCTGCATGAGGATCACCGCACGACCCGACCAGATCTCATAGAGTTCAGGCGTGGACCGGCCGCAACTGGCACTCACGGCGTGAATGTGGCCCTGCGATCGAACCGGCTCATCCCCTAACCGTCCAGAGGCATAAGTGACGACGCCAAACAGAAGATTGCGGGCCAGCAAATCTTCACGCCGGTCTTCCGTGCCGACGTCCATCGCGATGGCATAAACCGGATCCGGCCCCTCGCATTGGGGATCATGCAGGCTCGGACGGATCGCATCAAGCCGACGCAGCTCACACGAAGGTCCAAAAACACCCGGGCCATATTTGAAGCCAAGCGGGTCAGACGTTGGAGAAATCGGAAATCCGGGGTTAATGGTCATAAAAAATTCACGCACGACAGCGCACAAAAGCTTTCATGGTTGCGCATTCCTGGCCGGTGGTGGCCGGACGGATGGTGTAGGCACCTACTGCGGCGGGGATAATGAACGTTTCCGCGTAGTGAACAACGAATGGCTCGAAGGCGCCTCCGGGACTCTCGACAATCGCGGCCTCGCCTTGAACGAGATTCAACACATTCACACTGCCACGATCGGCCCCGCCGGTATCGTGCGGGGTTGTGCCGGTGAACCAATGACGGCGGGTCTCGATGAACTCCGCAGGATGCAGGCCGGTCCGTTCCTCCCGCCAACCGGGTCCGCTGCCGAGGGGCTCAATCGCATTCACGAGGTGATCCTGGGCATAGGACTCATCGCGGTGCCAGTTCACAACCTGACGGCCCCGCTCAAGATTGACCGGTCGGGGCATCCCATCAAGCCCGAGCCGGGCCCAGTCCCAGAGTTTGAACGTGAAGATGTAAGGGGTGGCGCTGATTTCCAACACCATCGCATTCGCGCCCGAACAGTGCAGCGTGCCTGCCGGGATAAGGAAATGATCGTGCTTTTTTGCAGGAAACCTTGCCACGAACCGTGAGTCATCGAAGCTCTTTTCTCCCCGTTGAGCCGCCGCAAGATCCGCAAACATTTCCTCAGGGTCGGTTCCCTCCTTGCATCCGAGATAGACCTCCGCACCTGGACCCGCGTCGAGGATGTAATAGCTTTCGTCCTGGGTGTAGGATAGACCGAATTGCTCCCTCGCAAACTCCGTGGTCGGATGGACTTGAAAGGAAAGATTTCCGCCCTCCATCGTGTCGAGAAAATCAAATCGAATGGGGAACTCCGGCCCGAAGCGTCCATACACAGGTTCACCCAGGAGACGTCGCGGCTCGCGGAATACAAGATTCATCGCCGGAATCTCCACGCGGACGCCTCCGGCAAATTCCAGCAGGAGCGAGTTTTCCTCAGGCACACCATCAAAACACCACGCGTAGTTTATCGGGCCGTCAGGCAGTTGACAGACCTCGCGCATCCACTGTCCACCCCAGGGGCCGGGGTCAAAAAACGGGACCACGCGGAAAGGCCGTGAGACCGCCGCTTCCAGTGCGGCAAGATGGGTGGCCCCGGGCACCAGCTTCGGAATCGAACGGTCGGTTGTGTCGAGGAGAAAATCCCACGCCGACATCGTGGCCTGCTTGAGCCGGTCTGCGATCCGCCAGTCGATAAAGAAGCTGCGTTTGTATTGCAGCGACGCTTTGAGCCCGCGGTTGCGCGTTCCGAGGTTATCTACCTCACCACGGCGTTGACGCAGCTGTCCCTCCCACCGGGGCATGTCGGCATAAATCAACACATCTGCCTCCGGGGCGAGCCACGAAGCACCGGGTCCGCACACAAGCACAAGCCCCGTGGTGAGTTCGCCGTCAATGCTCTCCAGAATGGCCTCAGATTTGGCCGTATCCATAAAATCCCCGATTGTCAGGGTCTGGTTCAAATAACCAAAAATCGGATCTTCTCCCCCGAGGAACGGGGCCACGAGATCATCAATTTCGCCCTCAGTTTTGAAAGCTGATTTGCTGTCAATCACAAGGGCCGGTCTGAGCGCGTTGGTCAGCGCAGCCCGCACGGCCTCGTCATCCACACCGGGATAACACTCCACCACCAGAAGGCACTTTGCTCGCGCAGTGTGTGTTGCGATCTTTTCCGCGATGGCATCCCATCCGAGGCTTAAGGATGAGGCGTGGGAAGAAGGAACCGGAATAACCGGCGTGGTGTCATAATTCGGGGCTCTGAGGCCCAGGCGTTTGAGATAGCTCATGGTCGGCAATACATTCTGATGCTCAACGGTCCAGCATGATGGGTTGTCCGTCGCGCTCGACGACGATTTTTCGAAAATTCCTCTCCGCGATGGCTCCGTAGTCATGGCCGGCATTGGAAGGATAAATGCCAAGGTAAACCAGAGGATCCACCCCGGTGTTCATTGTCCTGTGGGCTGTGTGGCCGGGCACATACACCGCGCAATTTTCACGCAGGACCACCATGCGACTCTCGCCACTGGATTCGTCCTCGAGGAGCATCACTCCCTCCCCTTTTAATCCAACATAGACCTCGGCCGCCGGACGATGGGAATGGTAGTGGCCCTTTGTCATAAAATATTCATCGCCTATCTTTCCCGGGTACAGGACACCCAGACCGTAATGGAGTTGGCCATCGCCATGGGCGGGTTCGATGGCAGTGACTTCGTAGAGCAGGACATCCTCCTTTGCGAGGGCGGCTTCGAATGCGTTGGCATCAGCGAAACAGCCACGCAGATCGCTAAGGCGGCGTTGGACAAACGGTCGTTCGCCGATTCGTGCAGTGCCAAGAGAATAGGCCACAGAGAGGTCTTCAGGTTTTATGGATTGGAGCATGGATTTATTGGATTTGAAGTTTGGGAAGAGGATCGATTCCGCCGGCTCTGAGGGCGTTCAACGCCGCACCGTGCGTCGGGGAATAAACAGCCGGGACGATCCGGACTTTCGGCACAGCAGAGAGAATCGCGGCCTCCACCATCGGCTGATAGGGGGCACCGGACAGGGCACACCCTCCCAGCATCACCACCGATGGACCACCGGGAAAATCCAATTCCTGAGCCGTCGCTGCAACCAAACCGGCAAGAGAAGCTGCCCCCTCCTCCAGGATACGACGGGCAATTGTGTCCCCCTCGGACGCAAGGCGCATCACCACAGGTGCAAACGCCCCGAGATCGGCGGCTGTCCATTTTTCCACGTAGAGACGGGCAAGTATCTCGTTCGGCTCGGATAATCCAAGAAACGCCAGCACTGCCGCCAGCAACCTCGTCTTGGGAGACCGGCGGTCCGCAGCCCTGACAGCAGCGCGCATGGCAGCGAGGGCGATCCCGCAGCCTCCCCCAACATCGTCCAGCAACCATCCCCAGCCACCACACATGAAGGTGGCTCCCACGGAGTTCCGCCCCAGACAGTTTGTGCCCGTCCCGGCAATCAGCGCGATCCCGGCCGCACCCGCCAAACCGCCTGTGAGGGCATTGTGAAGATCGTTTGCTGCCGTGATCTCCCCGGTGGGTCCAATTCCTGCTGTCTCCGCCGCCGATGTCAGCCTCGCAATATCGACGGCTGATTTGATTCCCGCACAGCCCAAAAAGACCGCATCGGGACTACGCGGAAGCCCCGTTGGCCTTGCGTTCCGAGCAGCCTCCTCAATATGAGCGATGGCTTTGACCATTCCGACATTGTGATAATTGGATGGCCCTGACTCCCCATTGCCCAGCACACGCCCGGCGTCACTGACAAAAACAGCCCGGGTGGAAGTGCCTCCCCCATCAATGCCCAGAAAGTATTTCACTGCGATGAGGATTTGCTTTTCGGAGCCGGGATTCAAGAGTTATAACATATTATAACATGATACCTCATTTATAACATGCCACCCAGTCCCCCTTTCACCAGTGCGGCTGTCCGCCATCAACACATACTTGCCCGTCTGCACGAGGAGGGCTCCCTGCGGGTGGCCGGGCTTCCAGAAGCGCTGGGAGTGACGGCCATGACGGCTTGGCGGGATTTAAAATCGCTTGAAGAACAGGGTCTCATTCGCCGTGTGCGTGGAGCAGCTCTTCCTGCAGGCCGGACCGCGGGCGAACCGGATTATGAAAGCAAGGCCAACCAATTTCCCGAGGCGAAAGCCCGCATCGCCGAAACCGCGGTCAGGGAGTTTGTGAGGGAGGGCGATGTGATCGCTATGGAAGGTGGCACCACCGTTGCGGCACTGGGGCGTGCCCTCCCGGAGTCAAAAATCTCGATCCTCACAAACAGTCTCCCGATCGCGCTGCAGATTCGCCGCGACCGCCCCGCCCTTCCCGTCCGGGTCTTGGGTGGATGGCTCAGCCCCGTGTCGGGAAATACCACAGGACCCGAGGTTCTGAAGGACATCCGCAAGGATTCTGTCTCCCTCTGTTTTCTGAGCGCCACCGCGTGGGACATTGACAAAGGACCGATGGACCCCAACCCGCTGGAGATTGAAATCAAACGGGCCCTGGCAGCTGCCTCCCGTCGTGTGGTTGCCCTGATTGACTCCCATAAATTTGGCCAGACTTCCACGTCGGTCATGATTCACCCCAAACGTTTGCATGCGGTCGTGACTGATAAAATGCCGCCCGCAGCCATCAAGATTGCGTTGCGCAAGGCGGGAGTCCGCATCGTCGTGGCACCTTGAGGAGGAATCGCGGGAAAGCCTTTTACTTGTTCAGAGCAGAGTGAGGCATGGAATCCAATCCGATCCACGAAGGGCTGGCAATGCCCTGCCGGAATGCCTTCAGAGAGGAGGGGGACGAGTTGATGCGGAGATTGCTATAAGTTTCATCCGCGTTTTGCCAGCGTTCGTGCCAGTAGACTGCGGCTTTGATTCTGGGATGTTTGGGAATTGACGAAAGCGCCTCTCTGATCCATTTCGCCTTGTCGCCTGACTTCGGAAAATCGCCGACGCCGAATTCCGCCAACATCACGGGTTTGTGCGCATCGATTGCGGTGAGTTCTTCATAGGGCCATTCGAGCATGTCCTTAAATTCGGACCAATTCCCTGTATGTCGGAATTGTTTACCGTACACGCTGAGGCCCAACCAATCCACATAATCAGAGCCTGGGTAATAGGACGCCATCAGGTTCCAGGTATTGTTATCGGCGGGATAGGCGTTCACATGAAACACCCACCGAATATTTTTTGCACCGCGCTGGCGCGCGCGATCCACGACATAACGCCAGGTTTGCCTGAAAATCTCATTTCCGCCGTGTTCCCCGCCATAATAACAACCTGACCATGGAAACCAATCTCCATTCATTTCATTTCCGAAGGACACAAAAAACGGTCTGCCGAATGCCGCGGCCCCGTCAGCCCATCCATCAATATAGGCGTCCCATTTTCCCGCAAGAATCTCTTTCAGCGAGAAGCGGTCCGGGCCCTTCTCTTCGTCATAAGGTTTGTCCCAAGGCGACCAATAAATCATGGGAACGGCCCCGTGCCTTGCAATGAGCTGCAGGTTTTTTGCGGGAAAGCTTTGTTCACCCCAGTAGCTGGATGAAGCAATGATGGCCGGGCTTTTTCCCGCGAGTTTTTCGAATTCATAAATTCCCTCAAGCGTCACCCGATCTTCGGTTTCTCCAAAATCACAGTAAGCTCCAAAAAGGACGCCTTCGTCACGAGGTTCAGCCGATGGCTCAGCTGCAGTGAGATGAAAAGCACCGAGCAGGAGAATGATGATGGCCTTGGTTTTCACGGGATGGCAACACTTGCGGTTCTCTGGAGTTTACCCCAGCCAACCCAGGCACCGCGCAGGGCCTGGGCGATCGACTTCCAGATGACAAAACTCAGCAGCGGGCGATAAATGAATCGTTGGGGAACGATACGCAGTGCCACCCGGAGAGGCAGCCCCTCCATGGAAACTGCTACCGCAGCAAGCAGAAGGTCACATGTGAGAAATGCCAGGAAGTAAGGGAGCACGTCCCCCACCCTTCCGAAGACGAGGGCCTGTAGGAAAAGCAAATCGATAAGCGGAGAAAAGGCCACAAGAATAACCTGAAAAAACCAAATCCCCGGCAGGCTGAACCATCCCAGTGCCTTGAATTGTGGATTAAAAATCATGTGGCGGTGCTTGCAGACACACTGAAGCGTGCCATAGGCCCAGCGGAAGCGCTGACTTGCCAAGGCAGAAACAGTCTCAGGGGCTTCGGTGTGGGCAATGGCTGCCGGCTGATATTCCACACGGTATCCTGATTTGTGGATGGCAAGTGTCAGGTCGGTATCTTCCGCAAGGGTCTCATGAGAAAAACCGCCGGCCGCTATGATGGCGGACTTTCGCACCATACTGATGGCCCCGGGAGCCACTGTGATGCAGTTCCAAACGGCATACGCCCGGCGGTCAAGATTGAATCCGCAGATGTATTCCAGGTCCTGGCACCTCGCCAGAAAGGACCCCAGATTTCCCACTCTGGCATGGCCGGAAACCGCCCCCACTTTGGGATCCTGACAGGAAGACACCAGGAGGCGAAGGGCCTGCTTTTCAAACTGGGTGTCGGCATCAACAAAAACAAGAAACTCCGTCTCCGCCAAAGTGACTCCAAGCTGAAGCGCCCGGGCTTTTCCTGCATTTTTTTTAACCACAAGCCTGACCCGCGGATCCCGGAAGGCAAGGACTTCAGCGGAAGTCGCGTCCGTCGATCCGTCATCAATCACCAAAATCCGAATGTCTCCCCGATAATCGGAGGCAAGCAAAGAGGTGATCGTTTTTGAGATGACTTTGGCCTCATTGTAAGCAGGCACAAGAATGGTCACCGGTGGCGGCAGACAGTCCTTGATGGAAGCGGGATTTTTGTGCGTTCGCGCAAGAATGAGGACCAGGACGGTGCGCAGGACGACAAGTATAGTGGCAACAATGAGAAAGATGTGAAGCATGTCTTGCAGAAGACGGAGGGATTGAAACCCGAGACCACTGGCAACAACATTCAGTGAACCTTTGTCCTCTGCCAGCGGGGGCATGATCTTTTTTTCATGGAGTCCGAGAAATTCGCTCAGCAAAACGGGGGTGTTTCCGCGTTCCTGAATATAATCAAGGATTTCTGGGAGCGCTGCCACCGTCGAGCTGCGATCCCCGCCTCCATCATGAAGAAGAATAATGTTTCCAAAGGGAAGTTGGTCCCTCAATCGTTGCAGAAGCTCATCCACAGGCGGCTCCTGCCAATCCTTCGGATCCACGTTCTCAAGAATCGTCATGTAACCAAGCGACTGTGCAACTGCAATGGGGAGTAGCTCCCCAGGATTGGCGGGGCGCGAATCGGCACTGTACGGGGGTCGGAACAACGTGGTGGAATGCCCGACAATGGACTCGATGAGCCTTTGTGTGGCATTCAGCTCCAGCTGGATCCGGGCGGACGGAACTTCCGCGAGGTTGGGATGGGTGAACGAGTGATTGCCAATTTCATGCCCCTCCGCGATGATCCTTTTAACGATCTCAGGGTGGCGTTCCGCCTGGGATCCCAACACGAAAAAAACGGCTTTGAGCCCTCGTGATTTGAGGATATCGAGAATCGCAGGGGTCCACCGCGGATCCGGACCATCATCAAACGTCAGAACCACAAACGCATCATTGGCGGAGTCACTGCGAAAAAGTGTCGGAAAAGAAGGAAGTTTTTGGTAGTCGGAGGTGTAGCGACCCTTCTGATCGAGGGAGTTGATCCGGTGACCATCAAACGTCGTCGGATCCAGACTCACAATCTCGCCGGCGCCGATTGAAGTGATGGCATTTCCTCCTGGAATCAGAGCCGCAGGATGGAGCGGCTTCCCGGAAATCGCTTGGGTGAGAATGTTCCATATTGACGGATCCTCCAACCCGAGGCGGTTGACCATCACTCCCGCAAATCCAAAGTCATTCACCGCATTAAGCTGATTCACAAAGGACGCAGCATCAAGAAACCAGACCTCATGACCCTTGCCATTGATGTGGTAGGCGAATGTACCGTTATAGGAAGGAGCTGTCGTTTGAAGCCCGACGGCGCCTGAATTGCCCGCACGGCTCATCACATCGGCAAAGGAGACCTGCTCTCCGCACGTGCTCCCCTCCTCCCAATCGCAACCATAACTTCCAAGTGACGCAATCCATTTTTCCGGGGCCGCAGAGCGGCTGATCACCTTCATCCATCCGTCAAACCAATCCTGGGATGCCAGAGGTCCAGCATGATCACCTTCCCCATTTTCGTCATGAAGCATGGCCACAAACCGGTCAACATGGGGTGCCAAGCGGTCATAGTCATAAACAGCAAATCCCGAATCCATCGTCACACAAAGCCAGGTGTCCAAACCTTCGGCTTTAAGACCATCAGCGATCAGGATTACGAAACCGGTTAACTCGTCCGAAAGCCCGGGATCGATCTCCTCCCATTGAATCACCATCCCATCGGCTTTCACGTTGAGGAGATGCGCCACCAGACTCGCGACAAAATCCTGCTGTTGACCACGATCAGCCTGCGCCAGTGCTTCCACGGCCTCCGGGACCCTTTTGCTTCCATCAAGGTTTGAGAGAGTCGGCATCAGCTTGAACGATTCCTCGCGGGGAATCCTCTCCAGGTTCGAGTCGATGTCTTCCTGAATGCCTGCTTCCAGATCCGTGAACGAGAGCCATTCCGGACAAAGATGGGTCAGAATTTCTTTGTTCGCCAATAGCGAACGGAAAGCTGCCTCATCCCATCCCATAAAAAATGCAGCGCGGATGCCGCCATTGTCCGGGGGACGAGATCCGGTTCGCCCCGGTGACGGCTTATTGATACGAAGCTGTCTGGAGAGTGCTCTGTCGCTCTGACTCAAGGTCACTTGCCTGTGATCATTTGCGCGGGGCGTGATCTGCCTCTTGAGGTTTTGAAGAGAATTCGGTTGCTCAAACTCAGGCGAAACCGCAATAGAGCGGATAAACAAAACCAGCGCCACGGCCCCTAAGAAAATTCCACCCCCGGCGAACCACTTGAATCGCCTCCAACGGGAGCCGTTGAGATCTTGAAAAATAAAACGATTTTTTCGCATCTCAATCCACCAACACTGCTGATGTCTCTTTGTTCAACCTATGGCCTTCCGGGCATTTATACTTTAATCGATCGGCAGGAGATCGCAATGTCTATGCAAACAGGCCCGCGACCACGCCACTCTCCGGCCCCAAAGGTCAAAAGATTTGCCTCGAAAGCCGCGACCTTGGCGTTAAGAATCATCGTTATTGCAATCAGATGCGCAATATAAGAATATCTTATATATGGCATATCGATGGGTCTTCTTGATTTTTACTTTGGCAGGGCTGGGTTGGTGCGATGCGATGGATGAAGCGGGGGCACTGCAGAGTTGGTGGGAGGGGACATCCGCCCTGGGAGACTGGTTGGGAGGATCTGGGGGCCTTGGCGGGGCGGGATTCACGATTTCCGGCAAATGGCTGGGAAATATTTATGGGGCGGTGGATGGAGGGCGTACCCGAGGCCTATATTTTGATCAGGAATTCAAATTGGACGGGCGATTGGAGATCGGGAAGCTCAAGGGATGGGATAGGCTGGAGGGATTGTCGGCGCATGGGGGTATTCGATATCGCGGGGGAGAAAACGTGAATCAGTCCGTGGGGGCCTCTGCCGCATTCAATGTGTCCTCGTATCAGGGCGGCATGGGGTGGCGTTTGATGCCGTTTTACCTGAATTACCAGACACCTGAGCTGTTTGGGGTTCCAAAGTTGCTAACCCTTCAGGCCGGGTGGGTGAATCCGTATGAGGCCTTTGCCCGGCAGGAGGATGCAAAACTTTTTCGAAACAACGTCATCGTGAGTGGCAAGGGCATCAGTTCCAATGCCGTGGGCTGGTCTTCAAGTTATGCCGCGTGGGGGGGATTTGCCAAGATTGCCCCGGTGAGTTGGTTCTACATTCAGGGCGGGGTGTATTTGGCTATCCCCGGGGATACGGATTCCGCGAATCACGGCCTGGAACTGGCCGGGGCCCACCCTTCTTCCCGGAACGGCTGGTATGTGCTTGGCGAAAGCGGCGTGACCCCCAGGATCTCTGGACTGCCTGGAAAATATGCAGTCGGCGGCTATTATTGGGGGTTGGAAAATGAGGGTTTCGAAAGTGGCCGGGCAGACGGGAGATTCGGGTTTTACCTCATGGGCGAACAAACATTGTTTTTGGAGTCTTCTCCCCAGGACAAGGACCTCATTCCTGGGGGGCGTCAGGGTTTGCGGACGTTGGGATTTCTGAACGTCACCACGGAATGGAACAATGCGATGCCTTTCTTTTTTTACGCGGGACTTGTGTATGAAGGGCTGATTCCTGGCCGCGATTCAGACCTGATGGGTGTCGCATTGGCCAATGGATCCTACAGCCAAAGCCAGCGGCAGGCGAGCCCGGGGGGAGCCTCACAGCAGACATATGAGGGAGTTCTGGAATTCGAATACCGGTATCAAATTAACCGGTGGTCGTTCGTTCAACCGTTCGTGCAATATGTGATCCATCCCGGTGGAACGGGGGCGGTCTCAAACAGCACCGTGCTCGGTGTCCACTTCGGGGTGGTCTTCTGAAACACGGCGACTCTCAGAACCTCTTTGTTTTGGGCGGCGCGTTAAGACAACACGGCTCGCAGGGGAAAGGGCTACGTCAGGATTTTGATGTAGGCCTTTTGGCGGAGCGTGTCGATCCAGCGTTCCTGTGCTTTCATGCGCTCTTGTTGAATCAGATTCCGTTCAATCTCGTCGCGCACCTCAGAAATGGGTTTCACCTGCGCGTTGCGGCGGGCCTCGACCATCATCAGGTAATAGGTCCCATCCAATTCAATAACTTTGCTGATTTCTCCCGGCTTGAGGGAGAAGGCCAAATTGGTGAGATTTTCGTTGAGTGTGTTGCGTTCAATCCAGCCCCAATCACCACCCACCTCCTGGGTTGAGGCATCCTCGGAATACATTTGGGCCATCCTGTCAAAATCCGCCCCCTCCACCAGCTTGGTGCGGATCTCCTCAGCGACCTGCCGTTTGTTGGTGCCGGTTAGGATGTCCCCACTATCTCCCTCACGGATCACAATCATGCGCAATTTGATTTGCTCGGGGGTGGAGTAGGTCGGCTTGTTTTTGTCGTAGAAGCCTTGAATCTGAGTCGGTGAGATCACAAAATTCTGATCCACCTTCGATTGCCGGAGGGCTTGAACGATAATTTTCTCCCGCTCAACTTCCTTGAAGCGGGTGATGGTGTAGCCCTGAGCCTGCAGGGTGCGCACGAAGGCTCCGCGATCTCCTCCGAATTCTTCACGGATGATTGTTTGAACCCTGTCATCAATTACGTGCTCGGGAATGTTAGCTCCCTTTTCCTGCATGGACTTGAACTCTTGAAGAATGAGTTGACGGTCAATGAGGTCCTTGAGGGCGGCGAGTTTGAGTTGGTTCAAGCGCTCGGAAAGGTCCTCGCCCCGATAGACCTCGCGAAGCGCACGCTCACGGGCCCCGACCAGCTCTCTCACTTGGGAAATTGTGATGACGTCCTTGTTCACAATGGCGGCAATGCCATCAATCACCTCGGCCTGCTGGGCATAAAGCGAACCGACCGTGAGGACTGCAAAAATCAGAGAATGGAAAGCGGAACGAATATTCATGGAGTTGACACCTCTTGAACAAGGCGCAGAACTTCGCGCAACTTAAAGACGGCGTCAGTAGCCGTCAAGCGGGGAAACCGGCCCCCGGCCTGGAGATATTCTTTACGTCGCGTCAACATGACCTTGCCCGCCTTCACTTCGACTGAAGAAATTTTCCGGCGGGACCCCTCCAACCCAATCTGCGCGAGGAGGAGAGCATTCTCAGCGGCCTCTGGAATTGGGCCGAACCGGTCCCTCCACGCGGACCGCAGCACATCCAATTGAGAGGGCTCTTCGGTCTCGGCCAGTTGTCGGTAGCAGGCAATTCGCAATTTTGCTTCCGGAATGTACAAGCTGGGCAGGAAGGCAGCAACTGCCGAGTGATCGGCCTTTAACCATGCCGACTCTTCGGTGACCAAAAAGTCGATGCTCACCGCGCATTCGGCACGGGAGAACCGGGTTCCCCCCTCCAGTGCGCTCACGGCCCGCTTGAGCATTTTGCAGTAAAGATCAAAGCCCACGGCAATGATATGGCCGCTCTGCGCAGTTCCAAGAAGGTTGCCGGCTCCGCGAAGCTCCAGATCCCTCATGGCAATTTTGAAGCCGGATCCCAATTCCGAATATTGTTTGATCGCAGAGACCCGCTTCCGGGCGGCACCCATCATATCCCGCGGCAACATCAAATACGCGTAAGCCTTGGCCCCGGCCCGACCGACCCGCCCTCGCAGCTGGTAGAGATCCGCGAGGCCAAACATGTCGGCACGATCGATGATGATCGTATTTGCATTGGGAATATCGAGGCCGCTTTCGATGATCGTTGTCGAAACGAGCACATCGGCCTGTCCTGACACAAACGCCGACATCACAACCTCCAACTCGCCTTCATGCATTTGACCGTGGCCGACAATCACCCGCGCTTTGGGGCAGAGTTCCCGGATCCGGGCGGCGACCTTCTCAATCGAGCGCACACGATTGTGCAAAAAATAAACCTGTCCTCCTCGCTCGAGCTCCCGATTGATGGCATCCCGGAACACGCGCTCATCATACGCACAAACCACTGTCTCCACAGGCTGACGGTTGGGCGGGGGTGTCTCAATGAGCGACATGTCGCGGGTGCCCACAAGGGCCATATAAAGCGTGCGCGGAATCGGCGTGGCCGAGAGGGTCATCACGTCGATCTGACGGAATCGCTCCTTGAGCAGGTCCTTTTGTTTAACCCCGAACCGCTGCTCCTCATCCACCACCACCAGCCCGATGTTCTTAAAAACCACGTCGGCAGAAACCACACGGTGTGTGCCAACCACCACGTCCACACTTCCCCCGGCAAGGCCTTTGATGACACCGCGTTGCTCCGCAGGCGTGCGGTACCGGCTCAGAAGTTCAACCACCACCGGGTAGTCGCTCATCCGTTCCCGGAACGTCTGAAAATGCTGGCGGGCCAGCACGGTCGTCGGAGCCAGAACCGCGACCTGTTTGCCATCCATCACCGCTTTGAAGACCGCCCGCACGGCAACCTCGGTCTTTCCAAACCCGACATCCCCGCACACCAACCGGTCCATGGGACGGGGAGATTCCATGTCCCGCTTGCTCTCCGCGATAGCTCTCAACTGGTCCGTGGTTTCTTTGTGGGGAAATGCTTCCTCAAATTCTTTCTGCCAGTGGGTGTCCAAACCGAAGGCGTGACCGGAAATGGTTTGGCGCTCGGCCTGCAAGCGAAGCATGCGCCCGGCATAATCGAAAACCGAGGCCACCGCTTTTTCTTTGGCGGCACTCCACTTCCGGCTTCCCAAATCCGAGAGTTCCACCCCACTTCGGCCAAGGCCGGCATAACGGGAAACCTGCCAAGCCTGGGCGATGGGCACATAAAGTCGGGCCCCGCCGGCATACGAAATCGCCACCACCTCTTCCTCATCCCCTCCAGGAGAAGGCACAAACCCCTCAAAAACTCCAATCCCATGCTCCAAATGCACAACATGATCCCCCACCGCAAAATCCGAGAAATCCGTTGCCGCACGAACGGCCGCCGCACGATGACGCCGCCCGGCAAACCGCATGGCCCGCAAAATGGCCGCCCGTCCAAAAAGCTCCGCATCCGAGAGCACCGCCAACCTGGCTGCGGGGTGGACAAATCCCCGCGCCAGCGCAAGCGGCAAAAAGTGCATCCACTCCACATCCACCCCGTGCTCGGACGCAAACTCGGAAAACCGGCTCGCCTCCCCCTCGCTTCCTGCCGCAAGCACCACCATCCACCCCGCATCCCGCCACTCTGCGAGTTGACTCCAAAACTGCTCACCCCGGACCGCGTTCAGTACCAACTCCCCCGCCCCAAGCACCCCGAACGGCATCGGAAAAAACTCCGCCTCCGCCTCCGAGGCCCCTCCTTGAAAAATCCTAACCCCTGTTGCCTCCCCAACCAGATCCTCCATCTCCCCTTCCCCATGCGCACCCTCTTCCCGTTTGGGTGATCCACCTGCATCACTCAAACGGGAAACAGACGCGGGTTCGAGGAGGAGGTCTTTGGAGGTTGACAGGCTGCAAAGTTTGCAGGTTTTGCCACCGGACTTTTGGAGGAGGATTTTGACGTTGGGGATTTCACCGGTGGAGACTTGGGTGTCGGGATCGAATTCGCGGAGGGATTCGATTTGGCGGTCGTCAAATTCCACCCGGACAGGCCGGGGAGCCTGCCAGGAGAACACATCGAGAATTCCTCCACGGAGCGAGTATTGGCCGCGCACGGCGGTCTGTGGGGAGACCTCATAGCCGGAGTCTGTGAGGGTGGATGCCAGGGCTTCGAGGTCATGGAGATCACCGGCCTTGAGGGTCAGGGCATTTTTAGCCAGGCTTTTCGGCGTGGGAACGTCGTCATTCCACTGGCCACGGTGGATGACGAGAGGGCCGGAGAATTCCTTGCCGCCCAAAGCGGAAAGCAGTTCCAAACGCTCAGAGACCGTTTCGGGGTCAGCCAGGATTTCCGCTTCTTCCTCCCATGCGGGAAGATCGGGAAAGACCCGGGTGCTATCCGCCCATTGCACGAGTTCGGCGGCAAGTTCATCCTGTTGGCGGATGTCCTCACAGATGACCCAGGTGCGGCGTTTTTGCTGGCGGGCCAAAAGGGCCGTAAAAAATGGGATGGCCTCATCCGCGACGGCCCCGAAGCCCCCCGCCGGCATCTTTTTTGCCAGTCCCTTGAGAGCCGCGGCTGATCGTTCAAAAATGTCCTCAGGCGCGCAGGATCTTTTCACGATACGTCGCGGCTAATTGGCCTGCTTGGGCTGTTGATGAAAGCTTCCGGCCATCGAGCACGGCGACGGCTGCAATGCCAATGCGGCTGTTGACCACAAAGATCTCGTCAGCCCGGGCCACTTCCTCGGTCGAGAGGAGGGTTTCTTCCGATCCGGTGAGCGCCATCACCCACTCGCGAATGACACCTCTCCGGGCTCCTGAGGAATGCGACGGTGTCAGCAGACGCCCGTCGATAACACAAAACAGATTACCGGTGGCACAACTGATCACCTCGCCAGCAGAGTTCATCAGCACCACCTCATCAAAACCCTCCTGCCTCGCGGACTGAAGAGCGCGGAGATTCGCCCAATAATTGCCGGTTTTCCATCCCCCCGGAGCAGGAAGTGCGGGCGCTCGATCCGTTCGTAATGACAATCCCTGCCCTGGACCGGAGCAGATTTCCATGGTTTCAAAAAGGGCAAATCCGTTGGGGTTATTGCAGTCTTCGATCATACTTCCGGCTCCAGCGGTGACATAAACACGCAGAACCCCGGATTCGCGATCAGGGAGGATGAGCTGTTGGGCGGCTTCGCAGTAGGGAGACGCGTCCACGGCGAGCAACTCCCGGGACGCCCGGACCAATCGCGAGAGATGTTCCTCAAAAAGCAGAGCGCGTCCTTTGTGGATGGCCACACTTTCAAAAACGCTCATTCCAAAACGAAAGGCGCGGTCCCACAAAAAGTCCGGGCCTCCCATCCGTGAGTCACCCAATTCCCACGACCTTCGGGTGCTCACTCTTCTTCAGGCTCAGTGCCATTCCGTTCGAGCCGTTTTCTAAGCGTGGCCCGGGTGATGCCGAGCATTTTGGCAGCTTTCACCTGATTCTGACCACACTGCTGCATGGCACGCCGGGTGAATTCTTTTTCCAACCACGGAAGCAGGGAGAGAGCGGGGTCGGACGAGGCGGCTTCAAAGAGAGTTTCCACCGCGGCATCCACTCCGCCGGAAGATGAGGAGGACGATTCTGTTCCTGACAGTTGGCCAAGGGGAATGTCCTTTGGCAAAAGCACGTCAGCGGTGGCCAGCACCGAGGCCCGTTGGATGGTATTTTCCAACTCCCGCACATTGCCGGGCCAAGGATAGGAATCAAGCAGTTTGGCGGCCTCTTCCGAAAGCTTGAGGAGCGGCCGGTGCTTTTGGTGGGAGATGCGCTGAAGGAAGTATTCGGCCAGGGGGCGAATGTCATCCACCCGTGAGCGCAGAGGCGGAAGGTGAATCCTGACCACATTCAGGCGGTAAAACAGATCTTCGCGAAACGCCTTTTTGGCAACTTCCTCCTCCAGCTGTTTGTTGGTGGCACAAACGATGCGGACATTCGTCCGGAGCGTTTGGTTTCCTCCCACCCGTGAGAATTCGCCCTCCTGCAAGACTCTCAGGATTTTGCTTTGGACGTGAAGTGGCATTTCTCCGATCTCGTCGAGGAACAGCGTGCCATTGTCA
>JBGSPC010000205.1:0-52527 GCA_041738805.1 Terrimicrobiaceae bacterium
CCAAACATGTCCCCCGCACTCTCATTCAAGGCCACATAATTCCCGAGGCTCTTGCTCATTTTTTGTTTTCCGTCCAGTCCTTCAAGAATGGGCATCGTGATCACCACCTGCTGGGGCTGGCCCTCCTCGCGCTGGAGGTCACGTCCCACCAGATTATTAAAAAGCTGGTCCGTGCCCCCGAGTTCGACATCCGAGCGCACCTTCACCGAGTCCCAGCCCTGCATGATGGGGTATTGGATTTCGTGGGCTCTCACCGGTTGACCGGAATCAATGCGCTGACGGAAGTCCTCCCGCTGAAGCATTTGTTGAAGGGTCACCCGACTGTTCAAACGAATGACCTCTTCGAAACTCATCGCCTCAAACCATTCTCCATTAAAGACGATACGCACCCGCTCGCGGCTTAGGATTTTGAAAGCCTGCTCTTGAAAACTTTTGGCGTTTTCGAGCACCTGGGCATGGGTTAGTTGAGGACGTGTGGCCGAGCGCCCGCTGGGATCACCAATCATAGCCGTGAAATCGCCGATGATGAGAATGGCCTCATGGCCGGCATCCTGAAATTGGCGTAACTTGGACAGCACGATCCCATGGCCCAAATGAATGTCAGGTGCTGTGGGATCCACTCCCAGCTTCACTCGAAGTGGTCGCCCTTCTGCGAGTTTTTTCCGAAGATCATCCCGACTAATCACGGTCTCCGCCCCCTCGCACAACGTGTCTACAGCATCCAAAGTCTCAGGCATGGGGGAAATATTCTTATTTTTTGTTGAGGATTTCGCGAATGTCTTCAATCGACATTTCTTTTCTGGCCTTTTCGCCAAAGACATCCATGGCTCCCTGGGCTCCAGCCTGGGGCGTGTGGGCTTTTGTTTTCACGGGTTCGTCCCGAAGATTGGCCGACCTGTTCTCATCGAAAGCGGGGCGGTTATCCAAAAGTGCTTTGGTTTCCACCTCGCGTTGCAGGTTGGGGATCACAAAATCGGTGTGCATCTTTGCCGGTTTCACATCAGGCACTTTGGCCCCAAACCATGGGTTTTTGATGCCGAAGAAGGATCGAGTCATGGGGTAAGCCCCGGTTTGAAACGTGCCTTCTCCACCGACAGCCCGATCAAAGGCCCCCGCTTTTTTGATGGTCACATTCCCGGAGCCCTCAAAAGGTTTCCCCTGCATCGAGCTCACCCGCTCCATGTCCGGTTTGCCGGTTGTGCGGTCAATGAGCTTTGTCCCTGCCTCCTGGGCGCCCGCAAGGGAGCCCCAACAGGCAAAAACAAAAACAAGCAAAAACCTCATCTTCGGATCATAACTCTTTTCCCATCTTCGTGGCAAGAAGCTGTGAGCACCAATTGCATCGCTCCACAAAATTTTGGTTCTGAGGACAGGACGGGCGAACTGACAAAATCCCGGAAAATGAGCCGGATTTCTTTTGTGGCATAATTTCTGCTTTGGGATGGCAGCGTCTGAAGTCGCTCGAGACAGGCCCCTTCCCCGGACGATCTGACCGCTCCTTTTGATTTTCCATGCAATCCGTCAAATCTCCCGTCGAAACAACTTTAGAGGAAATCCACGAACAGTTCAGAGCCAATGCGGCAGGCCGGTTGGCAGACTATATTCCGGAATTGGCGAAAGCCGACCCTTCCCATTTCGGGATCGCTTTGGTGACCGTAGATGGGCAAATTTATGAGGTCGGGGACACCGCCCAATCATTCACGATCCAATCGATCTCAAAGCCCTTTGTGTATGGATTGGCGCTGGAGGACAACTCGCGGGCGGATGTTCTGGCCAAGGTGGGAGTCGAGCCAAGCGGCGAGGCTTTCAACTCCATCAGCCTGGATCCCAGGTCGGGCCGCCCCATGAATCCAATGATCAATGCCGGGGCCATCGCCACGACAGGTCTTATCCAAGGCGGCTCCGCCGAAAACCGGTTTGAGCGCATCCTGAGCATGTTTGAAACTTATGCCGGCAGAGAGCTGAGCGTGGACATGGACATCTATCGTTCGGAAAGCGCGACGGGCCATAGAAACCGGGCCATTGGTCACATGCTCAGGAACTTCGAAATTCTCGGCAGTGATCCCAATCCCGTTCTGGAGCTGTATTTTCGTCAGTGTTCCATTTCGGTGAACTGTCGGGATCTGGGGGTCATGGCGGCAACGTTGGCCAACATGGGTCGAAACCCGGTCACGGGTGTGCAGGCGATCCGGGGCGAATATGTGGAGAGCGTGCTGAGTGTGATGGGCTCCTGCGGGATGTACGACTATGCCGGCGAGTGGATTTACCGGGTTGGCATGCCGGCAAAAAGCGGAGTCTCCGGCGGGATTCTGGCTGTGTTGCCCGGCCAGCTTGGGATCGGGGTTTATTCGCCCCTTCTCGATGATCACGGCAACAGCGTCCGCGGGATTGAGGTTTGCAACAAGCTGTCGCTCCACTTCAACCTTCATATCTTTAACGCGGTGCAATCAGTGCACTCTGTGATCCGGCTGAAATACGACAGCTCGCAGGTGGCCTCCAACCGGAAACGCACCCGGCGGGGAGCCGCAAACCTCAAAGAGAAGGCCAATCAAATTGTGGTTTATGAATTGCAGGGCGAGTTGGTTTTCTCAACCGCGGAGGTGGTGGTTAGGGATCTGGTCTCAGCAGCAAACACGGTCCGTTACGTGATCATCGACCTCAAGCGGGTGTTAACCATGGATCAAAGTGCCTGCCTGCTTTTCTCAAAAACGATCGAAGTCCTCAGCCACGCGGGGGCCGCCGTCGTTTTCACGCATGCAGCCGCCCACAAAAATTTGAGGCGGATCGTGAAAGCGTGGAATAAAAATGGAAACACCGGTGAACGCTGGGTGCAGTTTGAAGATAACAATGAGGCCCTGGAGTTCTGCGAGGACCAACTTCTTGCATCCTTTGAAACGCCGGCGGAGGCTGTCCCTTTTGAGGAACTGGAGGTTTTTGAGGGAATGACGCATGCAGAAATTGAACTCATCCGGGGCGTTGCAAAGAACTGTGACTACATGCCGGGCGATATCATTGTTCGGATGGGCGACGCCGCCGATTCGTTGTTTTTTCTTTCAGCCGGGTCCATCTCGGTGCAGATCCCGCTTCAGAACGGCAACTACAAACGCATTGTTTCCTTCGATGCAGGTTCCGTCTTCGGAGAAGTGGCATTTGTGGATGGCTCAACCCGCTCCGCGATGGTCTATGCGGACACCCCGGCTCATTGCTTTGAACTGGCGAGGGACGACTTCGACCGCCTCGGAGAAAACCACCCGGCCCTCAAAATCAAACTCTTGCAGAACCTTCTGCTTGTGTTTTCCTCAAACTTGAGGAAAGCCAACCGGGAAATTGCCACGCTCGGTCAATAAATCAGGGGCACCGCGAAGCGACGTTCTGAAGTGATTCATTCTTCCAAACCGGCGACTTTTCCCAGTCGCCGAAGATGACGCGGCTCGGTGCTGTAGACGGCCTCGACATAAGTCTTCACTAGATCCCAGGCCACTTCCGGTCCGACCGTGCGTCCACCCATGCAAAGGATGTTCATGTGGTCATCCTCAACACCTTGTTTGGCCGAGAAGTGGTCATGGATGAGCGCGGCGCGAATGCCATGAATTTTATTCGCGCACACGGAAGCCCCCACCCCGCTACCGCAGATCGCGATGCCACGTTCAACGTCCCCGGCGCTGACAGCATGTGCAAGCGGCACGACAAAATCCGGGTAATCATCGCCAGGATTCAGGGCGTGAGCCCCGAAATCAATGACCTCGTGGCCGGCCGCACGCAATCGGGAAAAAAGTTCTTCCTTGAGAGCAAATCCGCCGTGGTCTGTGGCGATGCCGAGTTTCATGGGTCGTTGCTGATTGCTGGCTGAATGTTAAAAGGCTGACTGGGTCCTCCGGGCACAGTCATTTGGAGGCCTTCATCCTGCGGTAACGTTTGATGAGGGCGTTCGTGGAGCTGTCATGTTTGAGCTTCGGCAGGGTTGGACTTTCCAGTTCCGGGATGATGGCCTGGGCAAGGGCCTTGCCGAGTTCAACGCCCCATTGGTCGAAGGAGTTGATTTGCCAGATCGTGCCTTGAGTGAAGACACTGTGTTCGTAGAGGGCGATGAGGGAGCCAAGAGCCTCGGGGGTCAGTCTATCGGCAAGAATCGTGTTCGAGGGGCGGTTGCCTTCAAACACACGGTGAGGAACGAGCCACTCGGGAGTTCCTTCGGCTTTGACCTGGGCGGGGGTTTTTCCAAATGCCAGGGCTTCGGCCTGGGCAAAAACATTGGCCATGAGGATGTCATGGTGGCGACCGAGCGGCGTGAGTGCCTTGGCAAACCCAATGAAGTCACAGGGGATCAGGCGGGTGCCCTGATGGATCAACTGATAAAACGAGTGCTGGCCGTTGGTTCCGGGCTCCCCCCAATAAATCGGGCCGGTGTCGTAGCCGACCTTCTTGCCGCTCAGGCTCACGTATTTGCCATTGCTCTCCATGGTGAGCTGTTGGAGGTAGGCGGGGAAGCGCTTGAGGTATTGTTCGTAGGGCAGGACGGCGACGGTCTGGGCACCAAAAAAGTCGTTATACCACAACCCAAGAAGGCCCATCAGGACAGGCAGATTTTTTTCGAAAGGGGTTGTGCGAAAATGTTTATCCATGGCATGAAACCCGGCGAGGAGTTTGCCAAAATTTTCCGGGCCGACAGCCAACATGGTCGAAAGACCGATGGCCGAATCCATGGAGTATCGGCCGCCGACCCAATCCCAGAAGCCGAACATGTTTTTGGTGTCGATTCCAAAGGCTGCCACTTTCTCAGCGTTGGTGGAGACCGCCACAAAATGTTTGGCCACCGCTTTCCGGTTTCCGCCCAGCCCCGCAAGCAGCCAATCGCGGGCGCTCTGGGCATTGGTCATTGTCTCCAGCGTGGTGAAGGTCTTTGAGGAGACAATAAAAAGGGTCTCGTCAGGGCTCAGGTCCTCGGTGGCCTCCACAAAATCAATGCCGTCCACATTCGAAACAAAGCGGAACGTCATATCCCGCTTGCTGTAGTGTTTAAGAGCCTCATAGGCCATCACAGGGCCGAGATCCGATCCGCCAATGCCGATATTGACGACGTTTTTTATCCGTTTGCCGGTGTGGCCTTTCCACTTGCCGCTGCGGACGCGGTCCGCAAAAACGCCCATTTTTTCGAGGACATCATGCACCTCGGGAACCACATTTTTCCCGTCCACAAAGATCTTGGCATTTTTCGGTGCGCGGAGGGCCACGTGGAGGACGGCTCGATCCTCGGTGATATTGATTTTTTCCCCCGTGAACATGGCCTCAATCCGGGCTTTGAGCCCGGACTCGTCCGCGAGTTGAATCAGGAGTTTCAGCGTTTCATCCGTGACGCGGTTTTTTGAATAATCCAGAAACAGCCCCGCGCCGCTGGCCGTGAGCTTTTCTCCCCGTTTGGAGTCTTTCGCAAAAAGATCATGCAGGGTGACGTCTTTGATTTTTTTGTGGTGCGCGGTGAGGGCCTTCCAGGCGGGGAGGTTGGTGAGGGCTTTGAGTGTGCTCATGGGTGGCTTGTTTAACGGGATGCCCCTTATTCTTCAATGCTAGAATCCTACGAGAAATATAATGAAGTTCTCTACCGCAGGGAGCAAGGCATCCGTGGCTGCAAACGATGGCTTTGCAGTTCATTGGTGATGGAAAATTTGCAGATTTTCAGGTAATCCCTTCTTGAGCAGCCGTGAGTGTTGAAGCTATATTCCAGGAGTCATGCAAGCCATAGATAAGCTGTCAGAATTAAGCTCTCCAGACCTTAAGGATGTTGCTGAGGCCGTTAAAATCCTTGCCAGACGGCCTGACATCCGCCGTGCATGGTTGTTTGGTTCCGCAGGCTGCGGCAGGCCCCTGGATTGGCGCTCAGACTTGGATTTTGCGGTGGAGGGACTTCATCCCGGCGGAGAATATTCTCTTTGGGCAGAATTGGACGAAGTCGTGAAACGCCCGGTTGATCTCGTTCGGCTCGAAGACTCAAGTGATCTCCTTCATGCAGAAATTCTCAAAGGACAAGTGATTTATGAGAATTGATCCCTTTGCTGCGTCGACCGTGGCCGCCATCATTCGTGATGACCTGAAGTCCATTCAGAAGTTGAATGCACAGCTTGACGATTTACACGGCAGTCTTAGTCAGGCCAATGCGTGTTTTCGGGATTTGGCGGCAGGCGCGTACGTACTTCACAATCTCTACAATGCCTTTGAGAATTCGTTTGAACATATTTCCAGGGCCTTCGAAAATCATGTGAAGGACCCTTCTCAGTGGCATAAGGAGCTGTTGGGCAAAATGTTCTTGGATTTGAGAGAGATCCGCCCCCCCGTGTTAAGCTTGACCAGCAAAAAATTGCTCAACGAACTTCGAGGATTCAGACACCTCTTCCGGCACAGCTACGATTTTGAAATCGATCAGGGTCGATTGCTTCACTTGCTTGACCTTTGGCGGGAAGAGTCTGAAGTTGCGATAAAATCGTTGGACGGTTTTCAGAGCCAGCTGGTTTCTTTACTTTCAGAAAAGGCCTAGGCCCATCACCGGTCTCGATCCCGGCCAACGTTCGAACATTTCCGAAGCATTTTGAGGGGAATGGTTGGATTCTGTGCTATTCTGAATGTTTGCACCTATGGGGAATTCTCAGACTGGCAACCAATCCATGATCCGCATCAAGGGGGCGCGGCAGCACAACCTGCGCAATATTGATGTGGAAATACCACGCAATAAATTTGTGGTGGTGACCGGCATGAGTGGATCGGGGAAATCTTCTTTGGCTTTTGACACCCTTTATGCGGAGGGGCAGCGGAAGTATGTGGAGAGCCTGTCAGCCTATGCGCGTCAGTTTCTGGACAAAATGCAGAAGCCGGAGGTTGACTACATTGAGGGCCTCTCGCCGGCCATTGCCATTGAGCAACGCACCTCAACCGCCAGCCCGCGATCCACGATTGCGACCACCACCGAGATTTTTGATTATCTGCGGTTGTTGTATGCGGCGGTGGGAAAACCCCATGACCCGGTGACGGGCGAGCCAGTGATGCGTCAAAGCCCCCAACAAATATGTGAAACCGTGCTTTCCTGGCCTGAGGGCACACGGTTTCTGGTTCTGGGGCCTTTGGTGGATCGTCAGAAAGGTGAGTTTCGCGACGTGATGGAAAAAGCCCGGCGGGAGGGCTTTGTCAGGCTGCGTGTTGACGGGCGGCTTGAGGAAATCTCGGAGACGGTTCTGCCCAAGCTCGACAAAACAAAGACCCATGTGATTGAGGCCGTGGTGGACCGGTTGGCCATTCGCGAGGGGATTCGCAGCCGGTTGGTGGACTCCATCGAGACGGCTTTGCGATGGGGAAATGGAAAGATCGTGATTTGTCGATTGGCGGAGGGGAGTGATCGCGGGACGGACGAAAAATTCTCAACTGATTACTCGAACCCCTCCACCGGGTTCACGATGCCCAAGCTCACACCCAAACACTTTTCGTTTAATAGTCATTTGGGTGCCTGCCCGGCATGTCATGGCATTGGAACGGAACTTTTTTTTGATCCCGAGTTGATGGTTGATGCGGAACTCGCGCTGACCGGAGGGTGCGTTTTGCCGTGGAAAACCAGCAACAAGCGAATGAAGGTTTTTTACGCCTACCAATTGGAGGCCCTGGTTGAGGATTTTCCGGTGCCTGTGGACAAGCCATTTCATGATCTCCCGGATGAATTCAAAAAACTGCTTTTTGAGGGGAGCGGCGATCGTCCCCTCTCCACAAAAATTTCCGCAGACCGGGTTGTTAAAAAGCCCTATGAAGGATTGATGGCGCAAGTGGAACGGCTTTACGAATCCAGCGAAAGCGAGTTCACCAAAAAGCGGCTGCGTTCGTTTCAAGGGCGGCGCCTCTGCAAGGTCTGTGGGGGAAAAAGGCTGAAGCCGGAAATTTTGGCCGTGACACTCTCCGATGGGTCGGCCGCCGGAATCAACGTGAATGACTTCTGCGCGATGCCTATTTCCGAAGCGCTCGCGTTGGTGGACCACCTTATTTTCACACCGTCAGAGAAAGAAATTATTCACGATGTGCTGAGGGAGATCCGTCAGCGTTTGACGTTTTTGGATGAGGTCGGACTCAGCTACCTGAACCTCAATCGCGAGAGCGGCACCTTGAGCGGCGGGGAGGCGCAACGCATCCGCCTGGCAACCCAGATTGGCTCCGGCCTGGCAGGCGTGCTTTACGTGCTGGATGAACCCAGCATCGGGCTCCACCAAAAAGACAATGACCGCCTCATCGGCACCCTGAGGTCCTTGCGTGACCTTGGAAATTCGGTGGTGGTGGTCGAGCATGATGAAGACACAATCCGTGCAGCGGACCACATCTTGGACCTTGGTCCGGGCGCCGGTCCGCGCGGCGGCCAAATCATGGCCCAGGGAACGCTGGAGGAGGTCCTCGCCAGCGAAAATTCTCTCACGGCCCAATACCTCAACGGACGCCAGAAAATCTCTGTCCCGAAAAAACGTGTGGCTCCCCGCAAAGCACGCGGTGACGCCGGGGAAGAGGGAGATGGATGGTTGGTGGTGCGGGGCGCCCGGGAAAACAACTTACAAAATCTGGAAGCCGCTTTTCCGGTGGGATGTTTGACCTGTGTGACCGGAGTTTCAGGGAGTGGGAAAAGCACACTGGTGAATGACATTCTCAGAGCGGCGCTTGCCCGCGACTTGAACAGGGCCAAAGAAAAACCGGGGGCACATGATGAGATCATCGGGACGGCTCAGTTTGACAAGGTTGTGGTGATTGACCAATCCCCCGTGGGCCGGACGCCACGATCCAATCCTGCGACCTACACGGGGGCCATGGGTGCGATCCGGGATCTGTTCAGCGAACTGCCGTCTTCGCGGGTGCGGGGCTATGAGGCCGGCCGGTTTTCGCTCAACACCAAAGGAGGACGCTGCGAGCATTGCGAAGGCAATGGCGTCATAAAAATTGAGATGCATTTCCTGGCTGATGTTTATGTGGAGTGTGAGTTCTGCCGCGGCAAGCGCTACAACCGGGAAACCATGGAGGTCACCTACAAGGGCAAAAACATTGCGGATGTGCTCGAAATGAACGTGGATGAGGCCTCCCGGTTTTTTCGAAACATTCCTTCGCTTTCCGGGAAACTGGAAACCATGCAGGACGTGGGCCTGGGCTACCTGCGCATGGGGCAATCCGCGACAACGCTCTCCGGCGGCGAGGCCCAACGTTTGAAGCTGTCAGCCGAGCTGGCCAAACGCGCCACCGGAAGAACGATCTACCTTCTTGATGAACCAACGACTGGACTCCACTTCGCGGATATTCATAAACTGTTGGAAGTGCTTATGAAACTTCGCGACGCGCGCAACACCCTCATCGTGATTGAACACAACCTTGATGTGATCAAATGTGCGGACTGGATTCTGGATCTTGGACCGCTGGGAGGATCAGGAGGCGGTCAACTCGTCGCTGAGGGAACCCCCGAAGCGATCGTCGCCAACCCGGCAGGATTCACAGGCCGCTACCTCTCCCGGGTGTTATGAGGACGTTTTTCTTCGCAATTTTTGTTGGAGTTTTGACGGGATCGGTCATGGCGGAAACCTCCTTTGAGGACGCTCAGTCGGCTTTGGAAGAGGGTCTTCCCAGCGTGGCCATCGCCAAGTTGTCTGCCATCAAACCCACCGGCCTGGATTCCAAACAAAAAGAAAATCGCGCCATCTTGATGGCAAGAGCATTGTTGGCAACGGGTGACGCATCAGGCGCAATCAAAATTCTCGAAAGCCTGGAGCCCCCGGTGTCCATTGCCACCCGGTTCTGGCTTGCAGAGGGATTTGCCGACACCGGCCATTATGAAAAAGCCCTCGGACTTTACGAGGAGGCCGGTTCTGAATTTGGAAATGATGCCATCATTGGGCGTGCCCGCATGCTCGCCGCCCTCGGTCGACAGGGAGAAGCAATCGCCCTTTTGGAAAATACGGTTCGCACAACCACGGGTCGTCTTGATCTGGCCGCTCTCCTTATTGATGCCGGCCAACCGGACAAGGCCGCAGCCGGGTTGCCACTCATTGAAACCACAAGTTCTTCGGATGCCGCACTGCGGGATTATTTGTTGGCGTGGAGCCTGATGAAAACCGGTCAGCTGGCAAAAGCCCGCGAGGTCCTGGACCGCGATTCCAAACCGGATGCCGCGATGGCGGTCAAGCTGGCGCTCCTGAAGGCAAAGAGCTTGGTGGATTCCGGAGAGGACGATCGTGCGGAGGCCCACCTGGAAAAGTTTATTGCCGACCATGGGCGTCATAAAAACCTGCCGGATCTCTTCCGGGATTTGGACCTCATTTACGCCCGGCAAACGTCGCCATCGAGTTCCGAGCTCCGCCGCTGGGCGGAGGATTCCACGCAGATCGAAAGACAAAATCTGGCGTCCTACTACCTGGCCCGCAATGAACTCCGCCTCGGTCGATTGGAGCGGGCCGAAGCGGCTTTCCGCACCTTTCTTGAGCGGGCCCCCAATCACCCTCTGGCTGGAACCGCCCGGCTGGAATGGTCTGCCGCCATGTTGGCAGCAAACAAATCCGCTGAAGCTTTGAAAATCCTCGAAGACATCCCGGGGGCCTCAATGGATTTCCAACGCGGCTTGGCCCATGCCGCGGTCGGGAATTATTCGGCGGCAGCCGCAGCTTTCACGCAATCCGCCAAAACAAGCGGCTGGGAGGCCGCAAAATTTAATGCCGCACTGGCCTCCATTCTTTCGGGAGAACAGGATGAAACCTACCAAACGAACGACCAACGTTCTATCACTCTTCAACTGGCCGCCGCCATGGCTGCCGCGGCGGGGCGAGCCCCTGAAACGGCCAGCCTCCTTGAAAATGTTGTGGTCCGGAATATCCAGCCGTGGTCCGACTCTGCCAGACTGGCGCTTGCCGAGTGGAAATATTTGCAGCTGGATCGGGAAGGGGCTCGCGCCGAACTCCGGCAGATCTCCTCTGCCGATGCCGAAACAGCCTCGCGAGCCAGTGCGCTCTCTGTGTTTCTTTTGGACGATGGATCCCCGGATTCAGAGCCCCAAATTCTGGCGGCCGCCGCAGATTTCCTTTCCAGGTATCCCGATGCGGCTTTGCGGGCAGACGTGCTTTTGAAGCTCGGGGAGATTCATTTCCGGAGAGGGGATTACCTCTCAGCTCAATCACATTTGGAACAGGCGGTCGCAGCCAGTCCCGCCTCTCCCTTGGCAGAAAAGGCTCAATTTCTCGCGGCCCAAGCGGCATCCCGCTTGTTGTCCGAGGCCGGGACGGCACAGGCTCTTGAGCACTACAGTGACGTGGCGCGAGCCGGTGGGCCGCTTGCCTCCCGGGCACGCCTGGCCCAGGCGCTGCTGCTCAATGCCCTGAACCGCCCGATGGAGGCCATTCCCGTGCTGGAAAGCATTCTCGCGTCGGAGGCCGATGAATCACTCCGCTATGCAGCCCTCATCGAAAAAGGAGACACCTACTTTCTGCTCGGAGACAAAGAACCATCTTCTTACAAGGAGGCTATTGCCGCGTGGAGACTCGCCGCAGAACCCAATGTCCCGTCGCGGTGGAGAAACCAGGCCCTTGTCAAAATCGGGGCCGCTTCAGAAAAACTCGGAGAACTTCCCGCAGCCCTCGCCAGCTACCACAGTGTCCTCGCCACCAAGAGCGAAACCGAACCGGAATTTTTCTGGTTCTATAAGGCCGGCTTCGATGCCGCACGAATCCTCGAAAATGAAAACAAAGCGGCCGAGGCGATTGTCATCTATGAGCGGCTGGCCGCAACGGACGGACCCCGCGCGGAGGAGGCCCGTCAGCGCATCAACAGCCTGCGTTTGGAAAATTTTCTCTGGGAAGATTGATCGCCTTGACAAAACCTCCGGTAAAACTTAGTTTTATGTCATGGTCCGAACACTCACAAAAATTGGCAACTCGTGTGGCTTAATTTTTGATCGCACGCTTTTAGATCTCACACATTTGAAATTAGGTGATGAGGTTAATATCACCGTCCATGATGGAGGATCCGTGACCATCGAGCCAGCTCGTGAGATGATTACGCCCCAGCGAGCAGCGGAACTCACCAAGGAGCTTGTAGAAGGAAATTCAGAGCTATTTCGTCGTCTTTCCCAGTGAGTAGCAACTGGAAATTTCCGACCAGAGATTCTGTATTGGCAATCCACGAGCAGGTGCTTGCAGCGCATGGCGGGCTGTCAGGAGTTCGCGACCCCAATCTTCTGGAATCTGCGATTGAAGCTCCACAGGCCTCAATGTTCGGTAAGCCGATTTTCGATGAACCCGTTGAAATCGCGGCCGCATTCCTATTCTACCTCTGCAAAAACCATCCCTTTTTGGATGGCAACAAAAGAACAGCCCTTGCCACAACGTTGGTTTTCCTCCATGAAAATGGGAACCTTCCTGACTTAAAAACCCCCTCCCGTGACATAGATGCTTGGGAAGCCCTTGTGCTCGATGTGGCAGCAGGGAAAATCAACCGGGAGACAACAACAGAACGCCTGAGATCTCTGGTGGAACCCATTTAGCAAATGACAAAAAAACTCCTCATCCTTCCCCTACTGGTGCTGATCGCTGGAGGCGCGCTTTTTGTGGCGTCCTCCCGAGCCGCCTACGAAACTGCGCATTATGATGTTCTTTCCAAACAAGATGACATCGAACTGCGTCGATACGCCCCCATGATTCTGGCAACGACAGCCCTCGAACCCGGTGAGCGGGATAATGGTTTTGGACGCCTGTTCCGCTTCATCTCAGGGGATAATGAGTCCAAGCAAAAAATTGCCATGACGACTCCCGTCTTCATGCCCTCCACTGCGGAAGGCAAACCAATGACCATGCAGTTTGTGTTGCCCGCAGATGTCGCAAAAGCGGGGTCTCCGAAGCCGACCGGATCAAAGGTCATCGTCGAGACACGACCTGGCGGAGTGTTTGCGGCTCTCCGGTTTCGCGGCTATGGATCCCGGGAAAAGCAGCAAAAGGCCTTGGAAACCCTTCTTGCCTGGATCAAAAGCACCGGACGCTCAGCGAAAGGGGACCCCATTTTTGCCTATTACGATCCGCCATGGACACCCGAGTTTATGCGCCGCAATGAGGTGCTGATCGAAATCGCAGAGTAGTCCCATCCCGGGAAGCCCGCGATTTTTTCCTCGCGGTGATCGGGCTTTCTTCTCCACACTCTCGCTCTTATGTCAGTTCTTATTGTTGGTTCAATTGCGTTGGATGATATCAAAACCCCCCTCGCGGAGGAAAAAAACCTGCTGGGTGGTTCGGCATCCTACGGGGCGGTGGCCGCCAGTTTCTTCAGCCCGGTCAATTTGGTCGGGATCGTGGGCACGGACTTTCCGGAAGAGCATGTGAACCTCTTGAAGTCCCGGGGTATTGATTTGGCAGGGTTAAAGATTGAGGAAGGGAAGACTTTCCGTTGGTCCGGCGAATACCTGTGGGATTTGAACACGCGGGAAACCCGCTCTGTGGAGCTCAATGTGTTCGAGCATTTCCGTCCCGAGCTGCCTGAGTCCTACAAAGAGACCCCGATTGTTTTGCTCGCCAACATTGCCCCCGAGCTCCAACACCTGGTTCTCGATCAGGTCAGGCTGCCGCGATTTGTGATCGCGGACACGATGGACCTCTGGATCAATATTGCGAAAGAACGTCTCATCGAATTGCTGGCAAGGGTTCATCTCCTGATTCTGAATGATGGCGAGGCCCGTCAACTCACCGGCGAAACCAGCCTCATTCGCGCGGGCAAAAAATTGCAGGACCTCGGCCCCCGGTTTGTGGCCGTCAAAAAGGGCGAGCATGGGTGTCTGCTCTTCGGCGAGAACGGCGAATTTTTTTCCTGCCCGGCGTTTCCCCTGGAAGATATTCATGACCCCACGGGGGCCGGCGACACGTTTGCGGGAGGCTTGGCAGGATACCTGGCTGGAACGGAAGCAAAAGAGATCACCTTCGATCACTTGCGGGGAGGCGTCCTTCGCGGCAGCGTACTGGCGAGTTTTAATGTGGAGGCCTTCAGCCTCGAACGATTGAAATCCGTCACTCCCACGGAAATCGAGACCAGGCTTGAGGATTTTCGCAAAATGGCCCGGCTGCCCTGAGGACAAGACTCCCCGCTTGCGGCAGGGCCCTGCCAACAGCTAGATTTCCCGGTTGATGGCAACAGCTAAACATCAAAAGTCAGCATCCTGCTTTTTTGTGGCCGGGTCGGATGAGGCCGGCGTCAAACGCACCGCAAAAGCGCTGTCCGAAAAGCTGGCGCCCGGAGCGGATGCTTTTGGCATGGAAATTATTGATGGGGCCGTGGATGGGGCGGACGCCGCTGCCGGCAAGGTGGAAGCTGCGCTGGGTGCGGTGATGACATTGCCCTTCCTTGGTGGGAAAAAACTCGTTTGGCTGAAGAGCGCCGCGTTTTTGGCGGATACGGTCACCGGGCGCTCAGAAGCCGTGCTCACGGCACTGGAGAAGCTTGCCGATGCTTTGGAAAGCGGGTTGCCGGAGGGCGTGGAATTTTTGATGAGTGCCCCCGGGGCCGACAAACGCCGCTCCGCTTACAAACGATTTGTGAAGCTGTGTGAGACCGAGGTGGTCGACATGCCGGACTTTGGTTTCCGGGGAGGCGAGGAAGCGCTCATCGAGTGGACAGGGGGGTTGGCGAGGGAACGCGGGCTGAAGCTCACCCCCGAAGCGGTGGAGACCCTCGCCGCGCGAGTGGGGTTGGAAACCGCCCAAATGGCCAGCGAACTTGAAAAGCTGGAAACGGCTTTCGGGAAGTCTGCGCCCGTGGATGCTGACGCCATTCGCGACCTCGTCCCCCAAACCCGGGAAGGTGGCATTTTTGATCTGAGCGGTGCCGTGCTCAGAAGGGACCTGCCCCTCGCTCTCGACACGCTGGCTCAGCTTTTTCGTCAGGGCGAAAAAGGGGTTGGCATCCTTCTAGCCGCCATCGTTCCCACCGTCCGGAACCTTCTGGTTATGAAAGATCTGATGCAGCGGCACCGGATTTCCGCTGGCGGGTATGCCAATCAATTTGCCGCGACCCTTGGACGGCTGCCTTCAGAAGACATCTCCCACCTTCCCCGCAAAAAGGATGGCGGGCTGAATGCCTACCCCCTCAGCCTTGCCGCTTCCCATTCATCCAACTTCACATTGGCTGAGCTCGTGGAGGGGTTCCGGGCTTGCGCATCCGCGGCGCAGCAGCTGTTTTCGGGAACCTTGGGCGATGACGTGATTTTAGCGAGACTCTTGTTGGGCATGTTGGCGCGGGGGGAGGAGCCGCCTCCGAGCCGGTGAAGATTTGTGACCTGACCCAATTCTACTCGCCGGTGAGTGGAGGTGTTCGCCGTTATATCGAACAAAAAGCCGCCCATGTGAAGCGTCAGGGCGGCAAGGCGCGGCATGTGTTGGTCGTTCCCGGCGAGACAACAGGGTGTGAGGGCGATGAGCTCACCAAGGTTTACACGATTGCCTCGCCACTGGTTTCCCGCACCTCGAGGTATCGCATGTTGCTGAAACTTCACCTCGTTGAGGAAGTGCTGGAACGGGAACGTCCGGACATCATTGAGTCAGGCGACCCCTATCAACTGGCTTGGAAAGCGATTGCGTCCGGTCGGGCCCTGGGCATTCCCGTGGTCGGATTCTATCACTCTCATTTTCCTGAGGCTCTGTTGCGCACGGTGGCCAAGTTCACCGGCGGCATTGCCCCGGCCATTGCATCAGACGCAGCCCGCCGCTACGTCAAGACCCTTTACAATCGTTTCGAAACAACGTTTGTCCCCAGCCCGGCCCTCGCCTCGTTGCTGAGTTCATGGGGTGTGGACGCCTTGGACAGCATTGACCTCGGCGTGGATACCCACATCTTCCAACCCGGCCGGGAATCGGCAACCGCATTGCGCAAGGAACTCGGCTTTCCTCAAAACAAACGCATCCTGCTTTATGTCGGAAGACTGGCCCCGGAAAAAAACGTGCAAACGCTGTTCTCCGCGTTTTCAATTCTCAGGAATCAAGGGGACTGCCATCTGGTGGTGGTGGGTGACGGCACTCAACGCTCCTCCGTGGAACGACTAAAAAAGCGCACGGGCTCCGTCACTTGGATCCCGTACTGCGGCGATCCCGGCCAACTTGCCAGGATTTACCGGGCCGCCGATTTGTTTGTCCATCCCGGAATCCAGGAAACGTTTGGACTGGTCACCCTGGAAAGCCAGGCCTGCGGGACGCCGGTGGTTGGCATTCGAGGCAGCTACATGGACCGCATCATTTTCTCCGATCAATTTTCCTGGGCTCAAGAAAACACCCCGGAGTCCCTTGCTGAGTCCATCGAAGCCAAGCTCGGCCGGGATTTGGTGGCCCTGGGACGGACCGCAGGGGAAGCCGTGCGCAGCAACTATTCCTGGGAAAAAGTCTTTGACCACATCTTTGGAGTTTATTCGCGTGTCGTGGACAACTACTGCGATTGATCAAAAAATTGTGTTGCCATGGGTGGGGATGGGGGGCTGATGATAGTTCCCTTGAAGACCGCGCACTTGGAAACCACCGTCCGACCCTACGAACCCCGTGACAGAGAGGCTGTCCGCAGGCTTTGCTGCGAAACCGGTTTTCTTGGCAAGCCGATCGATCCGGTGTTTGAAGACCGCGAACTGTTTTCGGATTACCTCACCAGCTACTACACGGACGTGGAACCGGAATCCTGCTTCGTCCTCGAACATGAGGGCATCGTCAAAGGTTACCTGCTCGGCTCCCGAAAACCTTTCCGCCAGCAACTTCACAGTGTTGTGCTTAACGGCAGTTTATTTCTCCGGGCGCTCGCCAGATATTCCCGCTACAACCCGGCCACCCGCGAATTTATTGCGTGGATTCTCAAAAACTCATGGAAAGAAGTGCCTGCCGCCCCCCGGCGAACCGCTCACTTTCATTTTAATGTTCTTCCCGAAGCGCAAGGGGTGGCCGGAACCCGCACTCTCATGAATGCCTATTTTTCCTACTTGGAATCCAAAGGGGAAAAATCGGTTTTTGGTCAGATGGTGACGTTCGAATCCCGCCGCGGTGCGAAGGTTTTGGAGCGGTATGGTTTCCGGGTTCTCGAGCGCCGTGAACTCACCAAGTGGAAAGACAAACATCCCGAACCGGTTTATCTGACCACCGTGATCAAGCAATTGACACCCGCAAAGTAGTGTCCATCGCGAAAAGGCTGCCGTCTGTCTTTGGAGAGTTGGATCTGTGGATGGATGCAACCCCACGGCCCGGGGATCTCCAAATGGCCATTGATGAAACCCTTCTTCTCGGTGACCTCAAACGCCCTCTCCTCCGTCATTATTGCTGGTCGGGATCATGGGCCAGTTTTGGATATTCGCAATCGCTTGCGGCCGCATCCCTCGAAGCCCCGGGATCCCATTTGGTGAGACGCTGGACGGGAGGGGGCGTGGTCCGGCACGACGCGGATTGGACGTTTTCGCTCTTGGTGCCTCCACAGGAAAGGTTTTGCGGGCTTCGGCCGAGGGAGGGTTATCTCGCGATCCATGAGCGGGTTGTCATAGCTCTGTCATCCGGGGAAAACCCACTGGAGGTCCGGTTGGCTGGCATGGACGATTGCCAACAGGCTCTCTCCTGCTTTGCGGGACCGACCTTGCATGATGTGATGAAAGCCGACGGCCGCAAAATTTGCGGCGGGGCTCAGCGAAGAACCCGCAATGGCGTGCTGCATCAGGGCAGCATTCAGGGATCAAACCGCCAGCTCGCGAAAATGTTCGGAGAGGAACTTGGCAGGCAATTTGCAGAGAGCCTCCACGAATTTAAGCCGCCGCACTTCCTCGGGGAGCATTCCGCTCATCTCGCAAAAACCCGTTACGGGAATCCGGAGTGGACAGAACGCATCCCCTGAGGGAGCGGGAGGGGGGGGGAACAGTGCCTTATTTGACGTGAGTGGAGACGTGCTTCGTCAATTCAAACATGGTCACTTGTTTCTTGCCGCCGAAAATCACTTTGAGAGTCTCGTCAGCATTGATCAGGGTCTTCTTTTTCTCGTCTTGGAGTTTGTTCTTTTTGATGTATTCCCAGATTTTTTTGGTGACTTCACTGCGGGGAATGGGTTTCGAGCCAACAACCGCTGCAAGAGCTTCGTCCGGTTGGACGGGTTTCATGAATGCGGCGTTGGGTTTGCGGGTTGCTGGTTTTTTAGTAGGCATAGAAGATTGCTTTTATGCCTCTCCCTCAGGGGATGCGAGGCTTTTTTTTACCCGGGTTCTCCAATGAAATCGCGGAGCTCGTAGAGTTTGGGGTCACGGGAGGGCCTGCGTTTTTTCAAAACGGCCTTGATGGACGATGAAAACTCCGCGGATTCCGGATCATCTCCGAAGCTTTCCTCACCAAGCCCATCAAGAGATTCGCCGAATTCTTCCTCCAACTTTTCCGGGTCTTCTCCACTCTCCAACCGCCGTAACATTTGCTCCATTTCGGCAGGAACCTTTTGGCCGGTGGCCTCGGTCATTTTCCTCATCAGACGCCCCAATTGCCTGGGGTCAGGATTCTGATCATCCATGGAGGACATCTCCCGTTCCATTTCCGCCATCATTTTCTCCATGTGCGGGTCCGTGGGATTTTCTTCGGTTTTTTCCTTGGCGCGCCCTGTCACAGCAAAGCGGGAAAGCACCCGCTCCATGCGGGCTTCCGGGTTGTCAGGACAGCGCGGAATGGAAGCCGCTGCAGAAAGGCTTCTCGCAAAGAAGCTGTAAATCTTGTTCGTATCCGGAGAGAAATATTCGTAAATGGGCATCGTGATAATGGTTCGTCAGGTCGTTCAGTGTGTCCAAAGCGCACACTTTTTTCAAGTCAGGGGATTACGAAGAGGCTCCCCAAGCGCGCGCCAGCTCATTGCTTCATGGGCAGGGCTCGTCAATCTCCGCCTTCGATGGGCTACCGCGAGACAGGCCTTGACCGCCGATTCATCCTCTCATGCAACGGGCGGCGAGGGACCGCCGTCCCTACCGCTAAGCACCCCATGACCATCCTCGAAACACTTGCCCCTCTGGTGCTTCTCATCGCACTGGGGGCCTTGTTGGCTCACCTCAAATTTCTTGGTGATATTTTTGTCGCGGACCTTAACAAGTTGGCATTTTGGATTGCCCTCCCAGCCCTGTTATTTCGTTCCGCAGCCGCCGCAGGCCATCCGGGAGCCCGCACGTTCCACCTTCTAGGCATCCTGGTCGCAGCAACTCTTCTGGCCTGTTTGGCCTCCTACCTTCTCTCCTACTTGCTTCATGTTCCCTCAAAATCCTGGGGCACCCTTGCGCAATCGGCCTTTCGTGGAAATCTGGCTTATATCGGAATTCCCCTGCTTTCCCTGGGCCTTCCCGCCATTGGCGGAGGCCCCGAGGCTTTTCCCACCGCCGTTGTTGTCATGACACTCATGATGGTGATTTTTAATTTTTTGGCCGTGCTTGTTCTGCAACGCGGCCGGTGGAAACCCCGCGAGGCAGCCTGGTCGATTGTGACCAATCCGCTGCTGGTTGCCGGTTTGCTCGGCCTGGCCTGGTCCACGACTGGCCTGGGATTAACCCCGATCGCTGACAAAACCCTCCACATTCTTGGCAGCGCCGCCGTGCCCATTGCACTGCTCTGCATTGGTGGAACGCTTGCGGCCGCCTCCCCGGGCGGACGGCTCAAAGAGCTTGTGATTGCTGTTGGTTTGAAAATCGCATTTGTCCCGTTTGTGGTGTGGGGTCTGGGCATGGCCATTGGGTTGGATATGGTGGAACTGCGGATCGGGGTGATCCTTGCTGCATGTCCCACGGCTGCCGCCTCCTACGTGATGGCCGCGCGGATGGGCGGAGATCCCCAACTGGCCTCCGCCGCCATCGCCCTCAGCACAATCTGCTCGGCTCCGGCTCTTGTGTGGGCCCTTTGGGTCACAGGGTGAAACCGTTCGCTACGATCGGACAAACAATCGGCTTCCTGTTGAAAAATCCGTATCTCTGTATACATTGGCAACCCATATGAACATGACCATGATTCTTTTGTTGATCGTTCCGATGATCATCGGCCTGTGGGCGCAATCCCGTGTGAAAAGCGCCTTTGGAAAGTGGAGCAAGATTGCGGCGACTTCCGGCGTGACCGGTGCCCAGGCTGCCCGCAAAATCCTGAGTGCCGCCAACATCAATGACGTGGAGGTTGTCGAAATCAACGACATGCTCGGGGACCATTACGACCCCACGCACAAACGGCTTTGTTTGTCCTCCCCGGTTTATGGGACTCCATCCGTGGCCTCTCTCGGGATCGCCGCGCACGAGTGTGGGCACGCGATCCAGCACGCCCGGAGCTACGGCCCCCTCAAATGGCGTATGGCGGTTGTTCCTATGACGCAATTTGCGTCCCAAATCCTTCCGTTTGTGGTGATGGGCGGCATCTTTTTTCATATGGTGCACCTCATCACCGTGGGCGTGATTTGTTATCTCGTGCTCACACTTTTCCAATTGATCACGCTTCCCGTGGAGTTTGATGCGTCACGCCGCGCGAAGGTCATTCTTCAGCAAATGGGACTTGTCCAAGCCGGTGAGGAAGCCGGTGGGGTCAACAAAGTTCTCAACGCGGCCGCCTTGACCTATGTGGCGGCCTTTGTCGCCGCGCTCGCCAACTTGGTTTACCTCTTGATGATCCGGAATCAAAGCCGGTGAGTTCAATCGGGACTCTGAGCCATCCGACCTGGAAAAATCCTGCACTCACCGTTGCCGGGTCGGATAACAGCGCGGGGGCGGGAATCCAGGCCGACCTGAAAACTTTCAGCGCCCACGGCTGTTATGGGTTGACCGCAGTGACCTGTGTGGTCTCCGAGGTCCCGGGACTGGTCTCCGGAATTCAACCTGTGCGGGCCGGCTTGGTTCAAAGCCAGATCGAACTTTGTCTGGAGGCCTTCCCCGTGCGGGCGGCAAAAACCGGCATGCTTTACTCCACGGAGATTGTGAAGGCGGTCACAAGGGCCCTTTACGGGAGAGGGTTTCCCATCGTGGTGGACCCGGTCATGATGGCCAGCAGTGGCGACCCGCTTCTGAAGCCTTCCGCCATCCAGGCCTGCCGCGAACTCCTGTTCCCCCTGGCAACCCTGGTGACCCCGAACCTTGATGAGTTGAGCCTGCTCGCCAACCGGGTGATCCCCAACCTCAAATCGATGAGGGAAGCCGGGAAAGAACTGTCTCAAACGTTTGGCTGCAGCTTTTTGCTGAAAGGCGGACACCTCAAGGGACGCCGTGCCGTGGATATTCTTGTCAGCCCGGAAGGGGTTGACGAATTTTCCGAAGACTTTGTCAAAAACGTTTCAACCCATGGCACAGGCTGCACTTACTCCGCCGCCATCACGGCCAACCTCGCCAACGGAAAACCCCTCCGGGAAAGCGTGGCTGCCGCAAAAACCTACATCACGGAAACCATCCGGCAGCACCTCAGCTGGCCAAACACCCAAGCCCTGAATCACGGCCCCTTCCCGTCAGAAAAGAAGAAGGTTAAAAGTTTCCGCGCTTAGTCCGCAGAGGATATTATTTTCTTGCAAGTAAGACATGGGATTTTAGCATCAAACAATTGATTGCTACCTCCGGCGAGGTTGCTGATCCGAAACAAAGCCACACACTCCATGTTCTTCCGCGTCATTCCCTCCCTTTCGATTTTTATGGTGATTTTGCTCATGCAGCCGGTCCCCCTCACTGGCGCGGAGCAGCAGGGCACAGAAGAAAATCCGGTCAACAAATCAGGTGGCTTGGGTCGGAAAGATCTGGAGGTCTATATCGTTGGAAACAGCCTGATCCGCCAACTTTCCCTTGGTCGTCTGGGTTGGTTGTTCAAGCAAGCGGGCGGCACGCTGGGTTATGGCCATCAGGGCGCTGCGGATTGCCCTTTGGAAAACCAGTTCACGCTGATGCGGAACGGAAAGACACTCCGCACCGGCAACGAGGAAACCCAGCCTTACGGAAACTACCCCGATGCGCTCTCAAAAGCGAAATTCGATGCGGTGATCCTTCAAGTTTACAACCAATGGTTGGAGAACGTACCCGCCAATCCCGAGGGCGCCCCGGGAGCCGCCGAAACGGTGGGCAAATTCATCGATTTCGCACGCGGGAAAAACCCGGCCAACCACAAGGCTTCGGAGACGTTTTATATCATGGGAGGCTGGCCGGAGGTGCTGGGAATCCATTATCGCAATCCATCCACCACCACGGCTTACGAGGAGGGCGCGGGCTTTGGGGACTCTTTCACGGGATTCACCTTCGCAGACTTTTACAATGCTCCCTACACGCTGGATGTGATGTGGGGCCAGCCCCGGAACGGTGTCTCACTGAAAGAATTTTATGTGAAGCTGCTCGCCGAATTGAATGAGAAGCACAAAGACCTTCCAACCCCCGTCCGACTCATTCCCGGGGGAGAAGTGCTGGCGGCCTTGGATACAAAAATCCGGGAAGGCAAATTGCCCGGCATCGAGGCCTACTTCACCCGTGTCGCCAATGCCGAGTATTACGCCCAGGCCCGCTCTAAGGAAAAAATGTTCCCGATTCCGGCAACTGTCCCCTTCAATGCCAAGTACGGTGTGCTGAATTTTTTCACCGACCGGTACCACTTCACCGATCTACCCCATAATTCCCCAAAGGACGGCACCATCGGTGGATACGTCACGTCATTGGTGGTCTACACCACGCTCACCGGCCAAAACCCGGTGGGTTTGCCTGCCACCATTGATGGTCAGGGATGGGAAAAATTTGACCCCGAAGCCGATGCCGAACTCATTCGCGCCCTCCAACAGACCGTCTGGGACATTGTTAGCAGCAATCCTCTCACCGGCGTCACACCCTGACCCCATTCCAGCATCTTCGGGTTTTCCTTGCAAATCCACCGCAGGACGCGTAATCAATTGATTGATTCTTTGATGCGGGTGTTCCCCGTGTCATTACAGAAATCGAGCTTTTATAAAATGATGTCTCTCCCCCAACTTCTGGCTTCCGGCCTCCTTGCAACAGCAACTTTTGCCGTTTCGATGTCTTCCTCCGCGATGGCGGCCGAAGCAGCTGCTCCCTATGTGGATTCCAAAGCCATTAAAGAGCGATTTGATGAAATCACCGCAGAGGACATGGATCTGCTGCGCAGCAAGAAAATCTTATTTGCCAGCCGTTCCTTCGGATTGAACCTTTTGAAGGGTCTGACAGCCCTGGCAAAGAACGACAGCAAGTATGATCTGACGTCATCCTACGAACGTTACAACGTTTTCAAAGAAGGCGGGAACCTTGGCATCATTCCCGACGATGCGTTTGAAAAAACGAAGTTTGTCCATTTTTTAGCAACCTATTATCCCCACACCAAGAGGCTGGAGGAGGTGAACACTTTGTTGGCTGAGGGTTCCCACGGATTCGGCAAATCGGTGGATGTGGTGGTGGTGTATTATCACACGGCAACCCCCGCTTTGTTTGAAACTTATAAGTCGACTTTGGAGCGTTGGCAGGCGGAATATCCCCACATCAAATTCATTGCTGTGACGTCAGGATTTATGGGCCCCAAATTTGCCAAAGAAAATGACGCCTCCCAAGCCTTTGGAGAAATGGTGCGGGATGAACTCAAAGGCAAAGTCCCCGTCTATGATCTGGGGGCTATCCTGAGTGATGACTTTCGTGTGGGCAATCAGTTCTGCCCGGAGTACAGCGCGGATCCCGCCGAGGTGCATCCCAACCTTCCGGCCGGTGAGGAAATGATGGCCAAAGGATTCCTCCTGGTTTTGAAAGAATCCCTCGTTCCTCAGAAGACCCCCTGACAAGCTCCCAACAATGAAAGGTCCCCTACCCCTTATCCTCTGCTCAATCCTAAGCCTCTGCGGTATTTCGTCATCCGCTTGGGCCGAACTGCGCCTGGCAACAATTTTCCAAGACCGAATGGTCCTGCAGCGCGAAAAACCTGTGCCGGTCTGGGGATGGGCGGCACCCAAACAATCGGTGACCGTCACTTTTGCCGGCCAAAAAAAATCCGCGCAGGCTGACGATCAAGGACGGTGGCAGATTGAGCTGGATCAGATGCAGGTGTCCACGGAAGGACGCTCTCTGACTGCTCAAGCCGGTTCAGAATCCAAGGAGCTGAAAGAAATTTTGGTGGGAGAAGTATGGATCTGCGCAGGCCAATCGAACATGGCCCGCCCTCTTCGCAACGACTCCATCGATTATCCGTTTTTCAAAAAATATTCTGAGGATGCCGAGTATCCTCAAATTCGGTTTTTTGATGTTCCGGGGTATGCCTCTCTCACTCCCCTCAACGACCTGGACCCTCAGATTCAGGGGTCTGCCTCATGGGAAATCCTCAACAAAAGCACTTCTGTAAAAGTCATGAGCCTCGGCTTCTTTTTTGCCAAGGATCTCAACAAAACTCTGGGAGTTCCCGTGGGTTTGATCCAAGTGGCTGTGAGCGGCACGCCTCTGACGTCATGGATGGCGAAAGAAACCTTTGAGGCCACCGCCGCCGAGTTCCCTGATCTCCCGAATTTCAGCAAAGCCTTTGCAGAAGCTGAGCAGAAGCTGGCCAAAGCCGCCCTCAGCTACAAGGACTGGGCCGGGCTGGAGGCGGAACTGGCGGCCTGGCGCCAATCCCCCAAGGGGCGGTGGCCCGGCAGCAACGGCAATATTCCGGATTTTCCAACCGTGCTGTATAATGCTCTGGTGCATCCTCTGGCCCCCTTCGCCATCCGCGGTGTCTTGTGGCACCAGGGGGAAAGTGGCCCGGGCACCAAACACAAGGAGCTACTAATGGCCAACATTGCGCAATGGCAAAAGCTTTTTGGTCAGGACTTTTATTTTATCTGGGGCTCGCTGACACGAAAAACCTCTTCCCCTCCGCCCCTGCAGCCCACAGTCGAAATCGGGGGAGGTGTGAATGAGGATTTTCTTTTGGCGTCACAATCCTTTGGCCCTGAGGGCCGGGGCGTGCTCGTGAATTTTTACGACCTGGGGAATTCCACCACGCATTGGGCCATGAAGGAAGAAGCCGGCCAAAGAATGGCCTCCGCCGCATTGGCACGAATCTTTGGAAAACCTGAAGCCGTCTTCACCGGTCCCGAGCTGGTGGAGGCTTCCATTGATGGTGACAAAGTGAAGGCAAAGTTCCGGAATACCGGCGGCGGGCTCGTTTATCAACCGTCTGTGAATGGGATTTCCGGCTTTGTGCTGGAAGGAAAATCCGGGGAAATGGTTTGGGCGGATGTGGCCATAGAAGGAGACACCGTGATTTTGTCGCACCCGGATATCAAGGCCCCTGCCAACGTGAGCTATGGGTGGCATGCAAACCCTCACGAAACACTGTTCAACAAGGAAGGATTTCCAGCTTTTGGTTTTCGCGCCGTTCCCCGCACCCGGATCAGCAAAGGAGCGCAGGGCACTCCGCTGGTGGAAATGGTCTCCCCCGGCCCCGGTCTGGAACTGAGTGTCAATCATGTCCGGCGCGATGGATACCTTTTTAATGTTGTCCACCGGAAAAATCCCACATCCACAATCACCGTCAGGGCGCAAATTCCTGCAGAGTGGAAAGAAGCCAAAGTGACGTCCAAAGGTTCGCCTGTGGAGACCGGCCCCATCCAGACCGGTGACGATGGCACCCGGTTTTTTGAGATCCCAACCGAAGTCAATGGTCCCGACATCCAGGTTTCCAATGCGGCAAACGTGCCCGACTTTTCCAAGATCAACCGGTTTTAACGCTTACAACTTAGTTATGTCATTTTCTCTCTCCCTCATGCCCCGCTCCAAACTTGTCAGAAACGCGATCATTGCGGTTTTTGTCTCTTCACTAAGTGTTATGGCAGGTGATGAGGTTCCCGGCTATGTGGATTCTCAAGCAATCAAAGACCGTTTCGAAAAGATCCCGGCTGCCAACTTCGATCTTCTGAGAGAAAAGAAGATTCTTTTCACGAGCCGATCCTTCGGACTCAATATGGTGAAAGGTTTAAGAGGCTTGGCAAAAAAAGATCCCAAATACGACCTCGTCTCCTCCTACGAAATCTTTAATGTTTTTAAAAAGGGCGGTGATTTGGGAATTATCCCGGCAGATGCTTTTGACAAAACAAAGCTGGTGCATGTTCTCATTGCGGCTTGGCCGCCCACGGAGCGTCTGAAGGAGATCGATCAACTCTTGAATGAGGCTCCCCATGAATTTGGGAAAACCGTGGATTTTGTTTTTACGGATTATTCCACCGTCCGCCCCGAGGATGCCGAGCCTTATCTCAATGCGATGGCCGGATGGCAGGCGAAGTTTCCCAACGCCAAGTTCATCTACACCACAGGCGGAATGAAAGGACCCAAACATGCGGGGAGAAATGCAGAAGCACATGCTTTTGGAGAAAAAGTCCGGGAGGCCATCAAGGGCAACGCTCCGCTTTATGATATGGAGGCTATCCTGAGCGACGACTGGAAGAATGGCAATCTGGTCCTGCCGGAATATTCCAAGGACCCTTCCGAAGTCCACCCCAACGCAATGGCTGGCGAGGAGGCTCTGGCGAAAGGATTTTTGCTTGTGCTGAGCGAGGCCTTAAATTCTGTTCCGGGAACGAAGGCCACACCGTCCGCACAAACCACGGAAATCCAAAAGGTGGCTGCGACTCTTCCCCCTGAGCACCCGGAGGCGAAGGCCGTTCGCGCAATTCTTGATGCAAACAATCTCAAAGCCAAAACCGTCGAGGGGGTGTCCGTTGTGGAGAACGGTCGGATCGTGGAGTTGTTCTTACAAGAAACAGGAATCACAAACCTCACAGAAGAAATCGGAGTGCTCACGGCCCTGCGCAAGCTCCACCTTTACGGTGACAGAGACCTCGGCGAACCGCTGCTCAAAACGATCTCTCCCGCCATCGGCAAGTGCACCGCCATTGAGGAGTTGCTTGTGAATCAAAATGACCTCACAACCTTGCCCCCGGAAATTGCCAATCTCAAAAATCTCCGCCTCCTCTCCATCGCTGACAATCACCTCGCCAATCTGCCCCCCGGTGTCATGGCATGGGCCGAAAAATTTGACCCCAAAGGCCTGAAGGATCAAAAACCCGCCGGGAGCCAGGATTAAGATGAACAAAACGCATAGCACCGGGCCACGCAAGGTCATTGTCGGAACCACCCTGTTTTCAGTTTTTGATGACCGTCCCTACGGAAGTCTTGAGCAACGACTCAAAGAAATCCGCCACCGCATGGACGAAATGGCGGGCGGTGCCGTCAAAAAGCACGGCCGCGGCCTCGACCTTGCCGTCTTCCCGGAAAACTCTCTCAACCCCCGGGAGGGCAAAACCCCGGCGGATCGGGCGATTCCACTGGACGAGGCCACCCGCACAGCTCTTGGCAACATGGCCCGTCAGCACAACACCTACCTGGTGGTCAGCTTCAACCTCCTCGAAAACGATGGCCGGGTCTTCAATGTGGCCACACTGTTTGATCGTCAGGGAGAGATCGCCGGCATTTATCGCAAGGTCTTCTGCGTGGCAGACCCCGGCGGCGAAACTGTGGAGCGTGGAAAAATTCCAGGGTCGGAGTTGCCGGTCTTCGAAACCGATTTTGGAAAGGTGGCCATGGCAATTTGTTATGACATGGGATTCGATGAGCTCTGGGAATCTTACGCCGCCAGTGGGGCCGAAATCATCGCCTGGCCTTCGATGTCGCCGCAAACTGTCATGCCCCGGCTCTACGCCCGACGGTTTGGGTTTTTTATTGTCTCCTCCACCCCACGCAACAATGCGTCCATTTTTGATCCCCTTGGCGAGATATCAGCCCAGGTCACCACCGAGGGATTTGTCACTCACGAAATCGATCTCGATCACAGGCTCATTCATTGGCAACCCGCCCTTGGCAATGGGATGGGTCTGGAGACAAAATTCGGACCAGCCATCGGCATGCGATACGACCCTCAGGAAGATTACGGGATGGTTTGGTCAGATGTCCCCGGCACCTCAATCGATCTTCTCCTGGAGCAGGCCGGCCTTCAAACGGATCAGGATGCGCGTCAGGTCACCCGCCTGGCTTGCAAAAAAATTCTTGCGGCTTCTCACCAGGGCTCAGATTCACCAAAATAGTTTTTTCCTTTTGTGGACGTGAGACCCCGTTGGAGGATATGACGGGATTACGGGAATCGCAGGCAGATCACCTGGCGGCACTTTTCCATACTCCTCTTCGCGGTCTCCCTGACCGGCACGACAAACCATGAAAAAAATTCGTATCACCCACGAAACCCAATACCATTACAACCAACCCGTGACTTTTGGGCTTCACCGCGCCCTGATGAGGCCACGCGAAGGGCACGATGTGCATATAGACCGGGGGCGCCTGGAAATTGAGCCCCAGGCCTCGATCCGGTGGGTGCGGGACCTTGACGCCAATTCGGTGGCCAAGATCACGTTCACGGAGCCCGCCAAGAAGTTGCGTATCTTCAGCGAGGTTGATGTGGATCTTTATGATGAAAAGTTGGAGGAGTGTCATGTGGACGTCATGGCAAGGGCTTTCCCATTCCAATACCCGTTCATTGAGCATCTTGGATTGATCCCTTACCGGCTTCCCAGTTTTCCACAGGATGGAACGGCCCTGAGAGATTGGCTTCGGGATTTATATCAGCCGGGTCAGCTCATCGACACGCTGGAGCTGCTCAGAAATCTGAACACCCGGATTTTTGAGGCCTTCAAATACTCGCGCCGTGAGGATCCCGGGGTGCAAACGCCGAGCGAGACGATCCTCTTAGGGAGCGGATCCTGCCGTGATTACGCTGTTCTCATGATGGAAGCTGCGCGGAATTGGGGCCTCGCTGCACAGTTTGTGACGGGTTACGTGCAAATGGGGGAAGGCCAGCATGGAGCGACCCACGCCTGGACAGAAATTTATATCCCGGGGGTGGGTTGGAAAGGATACGACCCCACCAACAATAAACTTGCGGGAGACGAACACATTTCGGTCGGGGTGGCACCTCACCATGCCCAAGCCTCACCGCTCTCCGGGTCCTGGGCCGGACCGGCGGATGCCTTTGAAAGCATGGACGTCTCTGTGCAGGTCGTCGCTCTTGACCCTGACAAATAAATTTCCGGACCTAACCATTCACCGCATGAAATTATCAGTTTTTCTTTGCCTTGCTGCACTCTGCTTATCGGCCTGCTCAACCGTTCAGACCCGCATTTCTCCGACTGACCGCCCCGCCCAGCGGGCTCTGGCCAAAATCCAAAAAACACACCCCACATCCGCTTCCGAGTGGTTTGAGCGAGGGCGGCGTCAGGTCACGGACGAATCGTTTTGCCTGGCCGCTTTTGTGGAGGCAGCCCGACTGGCTCTGCCGGGAGCTTTGAAGGGGGTTCCTTCGGATGTTGTTGTCTATGACGCCGCCGTGCGCGAGGTCGTTACAAAACTTCAGAAAAAACAATTCGTAACCCAAAGTCTGGATGAAATCCCGGGATTGGCATCCATCAGTGTTAAGAAATCCGGAAACGGCCTTTTTGATCCCACCACGGCCGATGAAATGATCCCCTCCGCTCAGATCCAAATACGCGGATTCCTTGAGAGGACGATGCGTCCGGGCTTCGGCGTGCCCTACACCGCGTGGATGCCGAAGGATGCGCCTCCGCTTTCCTCCCAACCGGGAATCCCCGCCACCGGAATGGGCTGGGCCCTCACAGCGCTGCTGACGTTCTCCGGCCGGGAAGCCCACCTTCAATTTGTCCAATCCATTGACCATGAGACCTGGACGGTGGAAAAACGCAAGGTCCCCCTCGCTGCTGATTTTTCCGCACCACTGGCCGTCGTGCTCAGCCGGGGCAAAAACCGCGCCATCGATATCTGGGCCATGTTTCGTTCGGATGCGCTGGTTGACTCCGCCGCACTCCTTCAATTCCAACCCTATGATCCCAGCAAAATTCCGGTGGTCTTTGTGCATGGCCTTCTTTCACGACCCGAAGCCTGGGCTCAAGCTCTCAACCTGCTTCTGGCGGATCCGCAAATCCGTCATCGCTACCAATTCTGGTTTTTCCTCTATCCCACCGGACTCCCTATTTGGAGATCCACGGCCATCCTTCGCAACGAACTCGCACGGTATGACGCCAGCCTGAACCGGACGGCACGCAGCGCGCTGCTAAAGGAAAAAGTTCTTGTGGGTCACAGCATGGGCGGCCTCATCTCCAGCCTTCTCGTACGGCAGGCCGGCGACAAGTGGTGGAACCAATTCTTCGAACGCCCCATCAACGATTTACAACTCGAACCTGACGCGGTGGAGGCCGTCAAAGAAATGATTTATTTTACTCCCCGGGGAGATGTTGACCGTGTGGTGTTCATGGCCGCCCCCCACCGTGGCAGCCCGCTGGCTCTCAGATCGTTTGCCAGCTTCGTCGCCAATCTAATCCGCCTGCCAATCTCTCCCCTGAGAAATAACAGTTCCGAATTGGTGGGCGCCATGAGGGAAGACGTTCGCGACGCCTTCCGCCTCCCGGCAAACAGCGTTCGCCTCCTTCGGGCCGATTCGCCGCTCCTCCTCTCTATTCTGCACCTTCCCCTTGCCCATCCCATACCTTTGCACACGGTCATCGGAGACCGAGGGCTCCACGGGCCTCTCGAACTCAGCTCTGACGGGGTCGTTCCTTATTGGAGTTCCCACCTGCCAAATGCCGCCTCAGAAAAAGTCGTGCCCTCAGGCCATGGCGTGAATGAAAACCCGGAAGGCATTGAGGAACTGGGCCGAATTCTCAGACAAAACCTTAAGGAACGCCGAGGGAGAGCCTCCCTCAACTAATCCCCAGCCGGCAATTCATTCCTGCACCCTCACCATGCCATCTTCCGCCCCGTCTGTACGATCCAGGTGGATCATACAAACGGATATAGGTCTGGCACCTTTCTTTCAGTGCTTTCCGATCACGGGTTGTCGATGAAAGCGCGGTGCCAGAGTTCGAGGATGACGAGGGACATGACTTGCTTGAGGTGGACAAACTCGCGTTTTTCCATTTTATCGAGGAGGTTGCGGATGTAAGCAGGCTCAAAGTACCCGCGTTTTCGGATTTGATCCTCGTTCAATGTGTCGTGAATGAGAGCCCTGATGGGTGGGTGGTTGAAAAAAAACTCCATCGGAAGGAAAAAAGGAATTTTTTTACGGTTGGTGACCTGCGGAGGGAGAAGTTTTTTGGCCAGTTGTCGCTCGATGATTTTGTCACGGAAGCCATTATTTTTGAGGTGGGGGGGAATCCGAAAGGCTTGTTCGATGAGGCGGTGATCGAGAAACGGAAGACGCACCTCGAGAGAGTGAGCCATGGTATTTTTGTCCTGTCGGATCACGCACCAATCCTGCAGCCATTCGTCCCATTGGAGTTTGAGGAGTCGGTCGAGGAACGGCCCTCCATGGTCACGGACGGGGGGAATCCATGACTCTGTGGCGAGGTGTTTGAAGGCGGGTGTGTAAAGCGCGTTCCGGGCCTCGCGAGGCCACAGGGTTTTCAGGGCCATGTAATTGGCAAAGAGGCTTCTGTGGCGGTAGGAGCCCATAAAATCAACCACCCTGGCCTTACCCTCCCTCCCCAGCTTCGCAGGAAATACAAAAAAGCGGTTGAGAAAATCCACAGGCAGCGCCCGCAGGGCCGGCAAGGCCACCGAATTGTGAAGAAATCCCGGCACAAGCTGGTGATATGTCTCGGCGAGTTGGATAACATTGTGGAACGAATAGCCTCCGAAAATTTCATCAGCTCCCTCACCGCTGATGACCACCTTGAGGTCCTTGGAGGCTGCCTCGGCCAGTTTGTAGAAGGCGATGATAAGGGCATCGCCCACGGGCCGGTCCATTTGCCAAACCACCTTAGGCAGCAGGTCGAAGTCGTCCGGAGTGCATTGAACCTCATGGTGATTCGTGCCAAGGAGTTTGGCGGTTTCCGCAGCGGCGTGGGTCTCGTCCCCGGGGGAATTGAAGCCGATCGAGTAAGTGTTCACCTGGCTGGAGTGATCGGTCATCAGCGCAACCAAAAGCGATGAGTCAACTCCAGCGCTGAGGTATCCGCCAACAGGAACATCACTGCGCATTGTGAGTTTCACCGCATCCCGGAGCAAGGTCTCGGTCTGCTCCAAAATTTCTGCCCCGCTGGCATAGCGACCTTCATGAAGGGCAATGTCCCAATACCGCCACTGCCGGAACTGCCCGTCGGGAGTGAGTTCACCAGCATGGCCGGCAGGAAGCGTGAAAACCCCTTCAAACATAGTCTGCGGCTCGGGCACATACCGCAGGGCGAGATAGGGATCAATCGCGGCGAGGTTGCATGCCCGTGGCACACGGTGGCATTGCAGAACAGCTTTCACCTCGGACGCAAAAACAAAAATCCCCTGATGATGAAAATAATAAAACGGTTTTTGCCCGCAGCGGTCCCTCGCAAAAAACGTGCTGCCTCTTTGGAGATCATGCAGCGCAAAAGCAAACATGCCATTCAAGTGAGAAACACAGTCTTTTCCCCACTCCTCAAATCCGTGGACGATCACTTCGGTATCCGAGTGGGTGGCGAACGTGTGGCCCTTTTCTATGAGTTCGGCACGCAGTTCGCGGTAGTTATAGATTTCCCCATTAAAACAAACCGCCAGGGAGCGGTCCTCGTTAAAAATGGGTTGCGCTCCACCCGAGAGATCAATGATCGACAGGCGCCGCATGCCCATAAAAAACTTGTGCGCCGGATCTTCGAGAAATCCTTCTCCATCCGGCCCCCGGTGAACCAGTGAGCGCCCCATCTTTGGAAGCAGGCCCTGCTCGGAAAATCCCGCAAATCCAAAGATGCCGCACATTCAGCTTTTGGGCTTTCCGTAAAATTGGATCGCGATTCCCACGCAAATCATGAGCGACCCAAACCATTTGAGCAACCAACCCGGATCGTAGAGCACCTGGAGCGTTGTTTGGGTCAGGTCCCGTGGGTTCCATTCGGCTTGGGAAAATTTGTAATTGATGCCTGTAAAATTGGCCGCGAGCGTTCCAGGATAACTCGCCGGACTGTTCATCTTGGCAACGCCGGTTTTGGTCTCCCCCGTCTTGGCATCCCGGAATTCCACAGTCGCCAAAAAATTGGAGGGTGTTTCTGTGCCTTCATCCCGGGGCACATCAAACTTCACCAATCGGATGGAAAACGGCAGGGGTCGGGTTTCCAATCCATAACCAATACGCACCACACTCTTCCCGTCGGTGAGGGACGTGATTTCGCCGGATTCCACCCAGCGCTCCGGGCCGCGTTGACCATCCGGACCTTCCAGCCTGGCAAGAAAGCCGGGGGTCGGTTCGGAGTCCCCGCCCGGGGCGGCCTCACCCGGTTTGACTTCAGTGGCAATCACGGATGCGTCAGAGGCGCCCAAAACCTCCGCCTCCCAATCCGCCCATCCCAGCGAAAATCGGTCACCGGCCTTGAAAGACCCCGAGGCGTAGGGGATTCCCGCACGCACCAAGCGGTAGTTCGCCGTGTCCCCCACAACTTCGGCTTCAAAGGACGGCTTGGGGTCCGCGTCCACTGGCTGCGTGGCGATCCGAACAAGCGCGGCAGGGTTGTTGGGTTCTTGCGAGCGTGTGGCCGGACGCCCTTCAACCATGGCAAAATCCGGCCAATACTCTTCCACGGTGATCGTGGCCCCGGCCTCAGCCACAGGCTTTTTCATGATCTCCTGACGCGAGTAAGTGGCGCCATTGCCCTCAGCATTAAAAATGCTGAGCCGGGTACCGTCTTCGCTCAAACGAAGGGTCACCCCCGATTTTTCAGGCCCGCCATCCGAGACCGGTTCAAATTTTGCAAACACCATCCTGGTTTCCAAAGGTCCTGCCGGTGACGACGGCGGCAGGGTCTTGTGCAGTTTGAGAGACGCCATCCCGAAAAAATCGTGGGTTGGCGTGGTGGACAAATGAAGAGGCACATCCAGAGTTTGGGATGCCATTTTGCTTGAAAGGCGCAGCAACAGCCCGGGTGCCGCATCGGCCGTGGTGGAGGGCACAAGCTTCGGAACTTTGATCAAGCTGGGCGCGTAATCGTCAGCCACAATTTTCAAATCCATTCCGGGCACTGGAAAAACACGGGGCCGCGTTGCGGAGGGTCTGGCAAGGTCGGCATCGAAGGGTTTCAGGTACAGGTAACTGTCAGCCGGGCTTTCGAGCTGGATGACACTGCGGCTTGTGGTGACGCGGGTTGTTGGCGGGGCGTCCATGCGGAGTGTCACATTGCCTTCAAATCCGGTGTGAAGACCGACCATGGCGCCAATGAGAAGGGTGATGATCCCGTAATGAGTGACAATAAACCCGAGATGTTTGCGCTCCCACGGCCATCGGGTGATGGTCACAGCCAGCAGGTTCACACACAGCACGATCAGCCAAACAATAAACCACGGCGCTTTGTAAATGTAGGCCTGGGCCACTTTGGCGCTGAATCCGGATTCGGCAAATGTGGCAATGGCACAGGCAATCGCAATTGTGGCTAGGAGAACCAGTGCCAGTTGAAGCGAGCCGAGCCAATGGATGATCTGCCAAACCGGAGATCTCCGGCACCGCTCTTCCACCATACGGCGGCGTTCGGCACCAGTCATGGTTTTGGAGGCAGGCTTGGGGATAGGTTTGGCGGTGCTGGTGGTCATTCAGAAAATTTACGCGTGAGACGGCAGGCGAGGATCATTCCAAGCATCATTCCAAAAAGCATGGCCCCATAGCCCGCAAAAAAATTCAGGTGCGGATTGGTGGCAGGGAGGTTGGAGGCCAAAAGCATCGCGGCCTCCATCCCCAGAAGCATGCCAACCAGCCCGGCCCCCCAGCAGACCCACCGGCGATGGCCGACACCAAGCGCTACCATCGGAAGGGAGGCCGCAATCATGGAGACATCCATCCAGTTCAGTTTTGCGAAAAGGCCGAGCCCCATGATGGAATTCGGGCAGTTGCAGAGGCAAACGCCATCCCTCACGACTTGGTTGAAACCGGCATCTGCCCACCAACCGGCCAACATCAGCAAGCCACCCACAGAAAGCATCAGTGCCAGATTCCCGGCTTCCTGAGTCATCGGGCGAAGCGCGATCAGGGCAAACAGTCCAAGACCGGCCGCAGCAAACAGGAGGATGATTCCCGCTGCGGTGGAAGCCGGAAAGTTTCCAAGCCAGGAAAGGGCCACACCTTGCAGGAATGTGGCCATGGCCACGAGCGGGGCCAACCACCCCGCTTTTTGAAACCGTGGCAGGACCGGTGCCCGTGATGCAGGACTTTTTTTTGGAACGTCAGTTTTGGCTTCACGCAAGGCCCGCCAGGTTACTGTGAAACTCGAAGCCAGCATAATCAGAGCGGCAGCAACAGGATGTAAAAATCCCATCGCCGCAAGGGAGATTCCCACGGCATTGTAAGCGGCAGCGAAGAGCAGGTTGCCGCGAATGGTGAGGACTGCGCGACGTGCCCCGGCGATGGCCTCTGGCAGCATTCCCAAGTTGGAGCCTGCCAGTTCCGCATCCGCGGACTCGCGGGCCATCAGAGTGCCGCCTTGGATGGCCACAGCCGCATGGGCCTCGTGCATGGCCGCCGAGTCATTGATCCCATCCCCCACAAAAAGCACTCGCTGGCCTGCGGCCTCAATCTCATGCACCAGTCCCGCCTTGGCCTCGGGGGAAAGTCCGGCGTCCACACCAAGCAGTCCGTGTTGCATGGCAGCCTCCGCCGTGTCACCTGTCATCACCCGGCAGGTCAGGCCCAACTCCTCAAGTTCCTGCATGGCATCCCTGGCTCCCGAACGCAGCGTCTCCCGCAATGTCGCCACAGCAGCAGGAACGCCATTCACCGTGAGATACAGCCGGTGGGTGGAAGGCAGAACCCCTGCCAGCGAAAAGAACACCCGCTCCGCGTCCTTTCGGTTTTCGCGCTCCAACACAGAGAGGTTGCCAATGCGCAAGCACTGATCGCCCACCCATCCTTCAATCCCCGCACCGGGCAGGATGCGAACATTTCTGACTGGCCCTGATGCCTTTGAAAATGACCGAAACGCATGGGCCACCGGATGATCGCTTGACGCTTCCAATGATGCAGCCATGGCTTTTAATTCGGACCGCTGAAAGTCCGGGGCCACCACAAAATCCACAACCTCCATGGCCTCCTCCCCCAGGGTTCCCGTTTTATCAAAAACCACCGTGTCAATTTTTGCCAATTTTTCGACAAGGTCCGCATTGCGGGAGACGAGCCCCTGCTTGGCAAAGGTGGCCAAGGCCGACCAAATCGCCACGGGGGTGGCAATACCCATCGCGCAAGGACAGGCCACAAGAATCACGGCCAGGGCATTGAACAAACCTTCTAACCATGAAGCCTGCCACGTCCAAAACGCAAACGTCGACCCCGCAATCACAACCACCACAGGAAGAAACCATGACGCCAATCTGTCAGCTTCGCGTTGCAGGCGGGAGGGGCGGGAACGTGCCTCCTCCAGCGCAGCCAGCAGCCGGTCCAAGCCCCGGCCGACTCCGCTGTTTTGAACCTCGATCTGAAGAGCGCCATCCATTGCATGACTGCCAGCTTTCACCTCATCCCCCACCCGCTTCACCACAGGAAAGGGTTCCCCGGTGAGAGCCGATTCCCGCACAAACGCGGCGCCCTCAACAACAATCCCATCCACGGTGATTGCCCCGCCCACGGAAACATGAACGAGGTCGCCGTTTTTCACCGCTGTCACCGGCACAGATTCCAGTTCCCCACCGGGACCAATCCGTTCACACATCGAAAACTCGCGCCCCAGATTGCCCGCCGCATCCAGGGCCTCACGACGGCGATTGTCGGTGAGCAGCCCGCCAAACGTATGGATCGCGAGCAAAATCGCCACGATTTCGTAATACACATGACCCACCCCTGTGAGTGTGCAATGCAGTGAGGCCCCAAAGGCCGCAAGGATCCCCAGCAAAAACAGTTGGTCAAAAACGATTCGCCCTTTTTTGAGGGCATTCCAGGAACTCCGCACAATCGGACCTCCCGCCAGAAAAAAGACGATCAGGGCCGAGGCCGCCAGGGCTCCATGCAGAATCCAACGTGCTGTCCCGGAAGGCGGCGAAAGATTGATCGCCAATCCAAAAATCATCGACTGCGCCGCCACCACCGAAGCAATACCTAGCTTCGCCCATGCCCCCGCAGGCACGGCTTCCTCAACATTTTCACATGAACAACAAGATCCCATCGACGCCCCCACTGTGACATGAGCCTGGCATTTCTCAAAAGAGAATCCGTGGCCGGCCGGAATCGTGAGGTAGCGAACAGCCCGCCCTCACTGCGGGCCGCTGGTCAATAAACGCCGACGAATTTGAGGACGACCACGATCACCACAATAACGCCGATTATGTAAAAAATATTTGTCATAGCGCTTGTTTATCGCCTTTGCCCACCGGCTTGGCCGCATCGGCTGGAATTTTCCGTAAATCGCTCCTCCCGCGAACGACTTGGACCGTTTATTTCGCGGGGACCATGACGACAAGTAGAAATTGCCTCAGCCAAAAAAACAACATTCGGCGTCCTCATGGATGAGGAGAAGCGACGTTTCAAGGGATTTGGTTTCCGGGCAGGGCGGGTAGGGATGCCATTTGCCATCCGCCCGCGGCCAGAAGACATGCCAAACCTTCTTGCTGCGCACATACGTCACCTTGGCAATCCGGGATTCGATGAACTCGCCGGGACGCTCAAAAGCTGGACGCACGTGAAAAAGCTCAATGGATTGGCCCGTGAAGCATTGTCCCTCGCGAACCTTTTTCCGCAAGTGCAAAGGCGGGCGGCGATGCACCCAAAAGTACTCTTCGAGGGTTATGATGTGCTCGGCGATTTCGATGTCAGTGAAGGCCATGGTTGTGAAAAAAGACCAGTTGATGTTCAGTCATCCCCACGGAGTTCTCTCGTCCATTCGTCTGTGGTCTTCGCCTCCATGCGATCTTTCCAGATGCCCTGAACCGATTTCAAGCGCTCACGCATCTCTTCAGGGGTACGGGGTGAGCCATCTTTTCCCGATCATTGAGCGCTTCTGCAAGAATGGCACGCGCCTCGGCTTCCATTGACCGCTGATGACTGGCAGCGCGGATCCGCAACTTCTGCTTCACTGCTCCATCCAGGTTGCGAATGGTTAAAAAGTTGCTCACTTTGAAAAAGCAAGCAACGCTGGCATTGCCGTCAACGCTTGTGCGGCTAATCACAGCGGCACTTTTAATCCCTCTGTTTCGGCGAGTTTTTTCTGGTTGGCATCAAAAGTCAGAAATTCCTTGGCGCCCAATTCAATCGCGGTTGCGACGTGCAGGATGTCCATGGATCGATGGCCGCTGGCTTCCGTGTAAAGTTCACTGAGGCGCTCTGCCGCACTGTGAATTTGCGGCCATGGTGCCGGAATAATGAGAACCGCCCCGCTGATCAGGTCCGACTTTAAGTCTGCCAGCATTTTGGTTCCCTCCGCCTTGGGGTAACCCTTTTTTGCATCATGACGGCGGAGGCGGATTTGAAATCTGATGGCCTGCCTGAACTCATAAAGAAGGATTGTGGTCACTTCCAACGGTCCTGGCATCGCTTGAAAATGTGCCGCTGCTTGTGGCGAGTTGACCTGAGCGCGATACAGCGCACACAAAAACGATGTGTCGAGATAGGTCGACGTCATCCCATATCCCCGGAACGTTCATCATCACGTAAAGCGGCGACTTCCTCCAAACTGAAGACGCGCTCCCCCCATGTTTCCCGCAGCCTGGCCATGATGTCAGGCTTGGGGGTCTTGCGGCCAAGAATCGCAGTACGGGCCGGCGGGACGAGCGTGGCAACGATTTTACCACGTTTGCTGATGTTGATAGACTCCCCTTCCTGAACCCACGCCTCAATTCGAGGGAAATCGTTGCGCAATTCACGAACAGTCGCTGTTTTCATGTGATCTCTAATATGTCTCACGAGCTTAAGTTTGTCGAATGGAAACGTCTTGCTTCCATTTCTTCACATTGGTGCACATGCGCCCTTTTTAGCGTTCCTCTCGTAATACCCACATGAATAAAATTCTTATAACGGGCGCTTCGAGCGGGATTGGGGCGGCTTTGGTGGTTAAACTTGCGGCGCGGGGGTTTTCACTGGCGCTTGCGGGGCGCTCTCGCGAAAAACTGGAGGCGCTTGGGATTGAGGGGGCGACGTTGCTGCCGGGGGATCTAACGTCAGCGGGCGTCGCGGAAAAAACCGTGGTTTCTGCGAGCGAGGCGCTCGGTGGGTTGGATGCGGTGGTTCATTGTGCGGGGATCGGGTTGATCAAATCTTCGCTGGAAACAACGGATGCGGAATTCACGAAGGTCTTGAATGTGAATACGCGCGCGACGTTTCTTGTCGCCCAAGCCTCGGCGAAGTTGATGGCAGCCCAGAAGCAGGGGCTCTTTATCACGATCCCTGGTATCCTTGGAAAGGCCCCCATGAAAAATGCCGCGGCCTACTGCGCGAGCAAATATGCGGTGACCGGGCTCATCAAATGTTTTGCGCAGGAGTTCGCGAGATCGGGCGTGCGGTTTTCTTTGTTTCATCTGGGAGGGGTGGACAGTCCGTTCTGGGACGACCTGGGCACGGGTTTTCAGCGGGAAAAAATGATACCCGTGGAAACGGCGGCGGATCTGATCATTCAAGCGATTGACGCCCCGCCCGGTTTGGTGCTCAGTGAGGTTGTGATGCAACCGGAGAGCCATCAACTCGTTTGAGCCAGGATCCGTTCGACCTGATGGTGATTGGAGCCGGTGTGGCTGGCCTCAGTGCCGCCGTGCGGGCTTCGGAATTTGGAATTAAGGTGGCGGTGGTCGAAAAAAGCCGGGGTGTTGGAGGACGGGCGGCGACGCGAAGAATTGCAGGGGTTCCAGTGGATCATGGGGCTCAATTTTTCACCGCCAGGGATCCTAGCTTTCAAAAAAAAGTGCAGGAATGGGAGGAGGCCGGGGTCTGTCGCGTTTGGAGTCAGGGGATCCCCACATGGGAGAACGGTGTGATCACCGAGCCACACGAGGGATATCCCCGCTACATATGTCCTGAGGGAATGACCGCACTTGCGAAACACGAATCGTTGGGTCTCACGGTGTTCCGGGAGTCAACTATCACTGACTGTCTTCGGGAGAAGGACCTATGGATTTTGAAAGCGAAGGAGGGGGCATCATGGGCCGCAAAAGAAATTATCTCGACGGCACCCGCGCCTCAGACTCTTGCACTTTTTAATCCGTGGATCGATGAGGAAGATCCTATCCGCAGGGTGACCTATGCTCCTTGCATCACTGGCATCTTTGAGGTTCCGGGGTTCCTCCCTTCATGGAAAGGCCTTCAAGTAAAAAACTCTGATGTTTCATGGATCGCATGGGATGCAAGCCGCCGGGAGACTGCCGACTCTCCTTTTTTTGTGGTGCATGGATCTCCGGAGTTCAGTCATTCTCATCTGGAGGAAGATCCCAAGGTTGCAGCGCAGAGCCTCCTCATTGCAGCCACAGAGATCGCCGGCGATGCTTTTGCATCCGCAACATTGGTGCATGCCCACCGCTGGCGGTATGCCAAAGTCGAAAATCCCCTTCCTGAAACCCACCGGATCCTCTCAGGGCATCTTCGTTTCGCCGGGGATGCGTTTCTCCAGGCCAATGTCGAATCGGCCTGGCTCTCCGGGCGGGCCGCAGCGGAGGATTTCTCTATTTGATTCGGTTGAAACTGGCTTGGAGGAGTTCCAAGTCGGAGGCATGACGCGCCTTCTCCCGGCTGGAGTTAATCCATTTTTGCTCCAGCGCATTTTTGGTTGGGCGGGCAGCATCGTAGAACACACCGAAGAGCCCGGGAAATGGCAGGCCGGCCAGTTTGTAGGCAGCAATTTCATCGGTCACATCATGACGGGAGTCATCCTCGGCGGAACCATCCCATTTCTTTTCTTCAATGACTTGAAACTGGCCATTTTTCCTTGGGTTGGCGGCGTCAAAAGCGCCCGGGAAAAACTCCACACATTCGGAGAGGATTTCCACGACCGAGAATCCATCATGGTCATGAGCGCGCTCCATCATTTGAATCATATGGTTCACCTGCGTGGCATGACTGCGGGCCACAAACGTGGCACCGGCGGTGATGAGTTTTTTCATCGGGTTGACCGGTTGGTCGATCGCGCCGGTGGGATCCGTCTTTGAGCGGTAGCCGATTGGCGAGGTGGGCGATGTTTGTTTTTTGGTGAGGCCATAAACAAAGTTGTCCATGATCACATACGTCAGGCGGATATTTTTGCGGGCTCCATGTTCAAGATGGTTTCCTCCGATGGAGAACCCATCACCATCGCCCCCGAAAAGAAACACATGCACATCCGGGCGGGAGAGGCTGACCCCTGATGCGAACGGAACGGCGCGGCCATGGATAAAATGTGCCCCATGGGAATTCACGAAATAAGGAAACCGGGACGAGCACCCAATGCCGGCAAGGGTGACGATGTTCTGATGAGGCAGCTGACGCTTCTCGAGCATTTTGTAGAACGAGGCCAGCACGGCAAAATCCCCACACCCCGGGCACCACGTGGGGTGATCGGCGGTGAGGGCTTTTTTGGTGAGAGGGGGGGCAGTGGGGGATTCGGTGCTCATGGTTTCAGAACATGGTTCAAAATTTCGCGGACGCGGTAGGTCAGGCCATCAGTTTTTGTGAGGCTTTCGATTTTGGGGTCACAATACCTCGCACGCAGGATGCTTGCGAGTTGGCCATAGCCGTAAAGGCCGCCATCATTCATTTCGATAACAACCACCCGCCGGAAGTTCGCAAAAATATGCTCCAATCCATTTGGCAGGGGGTTGAGGTGACGAATGTGAATGGCCCCCATTTCGTAGCCCTCGGTGGTGGCCAGTTTGACGGCCTCATGGATGGGCCCGTAGGTGGATCCCCAACCCACGAGAAGGGTGTCGCCGGACTGCGAGCCGTAAATTTTCGGCGTGGGAATCTGAGTGGCCAGAGTCTGAAGCTTTGAGCGGCGTTTGGCCGTCATATCCACATGCAACTGCGGGCTGCCGGTGGGGTGCCCGAATTCATCGTGCTCCAGACCGGTCACGACTGGATACTTGCTTCCCTCGGGGATAAGCGTTCCCGGAGGAGCATGTTTGGTGATGGCGTTCAGGGGATAAGGTTTAAAATCGGGACCACGCGGTGCGATGTCCAAGGTGGTGGGCTGCATGAGCGCTGCCAAATCCGGTTCATCAAAGGCCTCAATGCGGGTGGCCAGAGAGGCGTCGCTGAGAATAAAAACCGGCGTGCTGAATTCGCGGGCAATGCGCGCGGCTTCCAAGGCAATATAAAAACAGTCTTCCACCGTTTTGGGAGCCAGCACCACGCGCGGGCTGTCCCCATGGCCACCAAACACGGCCTGATACAAATCACTTTGCTCAACGTTGGTGGGCAGCCCGGTGCTGGGTCCTCCCCGCTGCACATTGATCACAAGAAGGGGAATCTCTGCCATGGAGGCCCAACCGATCGCCTCGGTTTTTAAGGAAATTCCGGGACCGGCACTTCCGGTCACGGCCAGATTCCCGGCATACGAAAATCCCAGCGCCATCGAAACCGCTGCCAACTCATCCTCAGCTTGAACAAACAAGCCTCCATATTTTGGAAGTTCGGTGCGCAGCGTTTCCATCACCGAAGACCAGGGGGTGATCGGATACCCGGATCCATAACGCACGCCTGCCGCAAGCAGACCATATGCGAGGGCTTGGTTTCCGTCCATGGTGACCTGCGACGGACCGCTCTCGTCTCCCGGTTCAAAATGATAAAGCTTCTCCAGCACATTGCCGACGGGATAGCCATACCCGGCATGAAAGGCGCTGAGCGCCGTGTTCGCCACACTCTCGTCCTTGCCGGCAAATTTTTCCTGAATCAGTTTTTCCAGTTTGACCGTGTCGAGGTGAAAAACCCGCGCGATGAGCCCGAGAACAAAAATGTTTTTCCCTTTGTCCTTGGCCGTACCGCCAAGCGCCTCAACGGTCAGACCTGTGATGGGCACGCCCACATAAACGAAGCGTTTGTCTTGCGTGTCCGGCTGCACGTGGTCGGAGTCATAAAGCAGGATTCCGCCGTCTTTGAGAAACCCGATGTGCTCCTCGTAACTGTGCTGATAAAAAACCACCAGAAAATAGGCTTCATCTCCGGCAGAAAGCACTTCCCCGGTGCCAATACGAACCTGAAAAATGGATGGCCCCCCGGAAATCGTGGAGGGGATCGTCATGTAAGTCATAACATCCTGAGCGCTCCTTCCGGCGAGCCGCGCCAGAAAAGCTCCCGCACTTTGAATGCCATCCTGCGAATTACCCGCAAGACGGATCACCGCGTCGTTGATGTGTTCTTTGCGGAGATCAGCGCGGTTTGAAGTCGCGTCTGTGACAGGAGAAGGAGATGTGGGCATTCCGTGGGGTGGGGATTTCAAAGAGTTAACGTGGCATCACCAGGAATCAATCCAAATTTAGAAGTTTCATGCGACATTCTGTCTGAGTATGACGCAGGGATCCCATGCAGAAAAACCGTCCATCCTTCAGTGAAGCAGCGCGCTTTTGGCTCAAGCTTGGTTTGATCAGCTTCGGAGGCCCGACCGGCCAGATTGCCATCATGCATGCGGAATTGGTGGAGCGGAAAAAATGGGTCAGCGAAGCCAGGTTTCTCCATGCTCTGAATTATTGCATGCTTCTGCCGGGGCCGGAAGCGCAGCAGCTGGCCACCTATCTGGGATGGCTGCTTCATAAAACATGGGGCGGGATTGTAGCCGGTGCCTTGTTTGTGCTTCCGTCGGCATTGCTGCTCTGGGGATTGAGTTACATCTATGTTGCTTATGGGACCCTCCCGTGGGTCGCTGCCATTTTTTACGGGCTAAAACCGGCGGTTCTTGCCATCGTGGCAGCGGCCGTTTTTCGCATTGGTGGGAAGATCTTAACGCGGGGAATCATGTGGGCTCTGGCCGCGCTTGCGTTCGTTGGCATCACGTTCCTGCATTTGCCATTTCCGATTATTGTTCTCGGCGGGGGGATCGTTGGATGGATCGGAGGGAAATTCTGGCCCGGCCAGTTTTTGGGCAGCGGATCCCACGGCAATTCATCCGCGTTGATCGAAGTAAATGATGATACCGCATTACACACAAAACCGACCTGGAGCCGGGCCTTACGTGTGGTCACTGTTTGCCTGCTCCTGTGGTGGCTGCCAGTGCTGGCAGCGGGATTTTGGCTGGGATGGAACAACACCGTGTTCCACCAGGGGGTGTTTTTCAGCAAAGCCGCGATGGTGACTTTTGGGGGGGCATATGCGGTGTTGCCTTACGTTTCGCAGCAGGCCGTGGGCCATTACGGGTGGCTGACAGCGGGCCAGATGATGGATGGACTGGGATTGGCCGAGACAACGCCGGGACCTCTGATCATGGTCCTGCAATTTGTCGGATTTCTCGGGGCCTGGCACCAACCCGGCAGCCTTCCTCCCTTGGTCTCAGCAACGCTGGGAGCGGCCATCACAACATGGACCACATTTCTCCCGAGCTTTCTCTGGATTTTTCTTGGGGCACCTCATATCGAACAATTGCGAGGGAATAAGACTTTCGCCTCAGCCCTTGCCGCCATCACGGCGACCGTGGTGGGAGTGATGGTGAGCTTGGCATTCTGGTTTGGAGCGCATGTCCTCCACCCGCAAACCATCGACTGGTTTGCCGTGACCGTCGCATTACTTGCTTTTGTGGCCTTGGTTCGCCTCAAGTGGCCGGTCATTCCCGTGATCGCCAGCGCGGCTTTGGCGGGCCTCATCTGGATGAGAATCTGATTTCAGTTGAGGTTTTTTATGATTCTGAGAGTTTGAGTTTATGAAAGTGACGGTCGATATTCCAGAAAAAGACCTCGCGGATATTATGCGTTTTTCCGGCGAAAAAAAGAAGGGGCCTGCCATTGTGAAATTTTTGGCCTCGGAGTTGATGCTGCGCCGCAGAAGGGCTCTCACGGCAGAGGTCTTGGCCGGAAAATTCACCGTCGAGCTCCCGGATTGGCGCAAGCGCAGAAAGGATGAGAGGGCGGCCGATAAAAAGACATGGGCGCGTTGATCGATACCTGTGTGTGGATTGATTTTTTCCACCCAAAAAGCACAAAAGCTCTCCGGCAGATCGCTGCAGACCAGATCGACCGGGAAGATGCCGTGATTTGCGAGCCGGTGTTTGCAGAAATATTTCACGGCCTGCCCAGCGCCAAGGCGGGGCGAGTCATCGAACACCTTCAAACGGTTCCCCTCTTGCCAACACCTCATTCCTTATGGAAAGAAACAGCAAATTTTATCAGAACCTGCACCTCTCATGGTCGCCCGGTGGGCACGATGGATGCGGTGATCGCGGTGATTGCAAAACACCACTCCTCGGAAGTTGTTACGTTTGACAGAGGGTTCGAGGCGTTCGGCGTTCATTGTCAGGTGAGTCTTCACTTCCTGGATCATCCCAAAAGATGAACCGCACCTGGTGCGAGAAGATGTCTTAGCCGATCAATGGGCATGATCGCAGATGCAGGCGTACTCAGCCAATTTGCAGCCGGGGCATTCTGAGAGATTGAGGGTGAACTTCTCAACAACGGCTTTGCTGTCCGGGGTGGACTTGAGTTGGACAACAACGGGAAGGAGGTTTCCTTCGGGGATTGGTTGTTCAGAAACCAGAAACCCGCCTGATTTCAGAAAGGTCAATTTGACCGGGGCCGAGCGCTCACCGGTCGTGACGGCGATGACTTGCTCCGCCGGAGCCACGGCTTTGCCGTCCTCGCCCACAAAGGTGATTTGAACTTTGCGATCCGCTGTCACAAAAAATTCTGCGTGAGGATCGATGACGGTGATCAGTCGGCCGCCATTGGGGCCGGCTTGTTTCTTATCATGACGGTGGCCCTCGTCAGCGGCTTGAAGGGTGACGGTGACGAGGAGTGCGGCCGCGAGGGCTACGATGTGTTTTGTTTTCATGGTTTTTGGTTTGGTGTCATTGCGCTGCGGCCGCATTGCGTTCCAAGGCTTGAAGTGCGGCTTTTTTTGCAAAGTGGAAAAAGATGAGTGGCGTGACGACAAAATCGAGCAATGTGGAAGAGACCAATCCACCAACAATCACGATGGCCACAGGGTTAAGGATTTCTTTGCCTGGCTGGTCGGCAGCGAACACAAAGGGAAGAAGTGCGATGCCGGCCGCAAGCGCTGTCATCAACACGGGCACCATCCGCTCTTGGGTGCCGCGTTCAACCATCTGACGGGTGAATCCCTCGCCCTCATGCCTCATGAGGTGCAGGTAATGGGAGAGCATCATGATGCCATTGCGGGCCGCGATGCCACCCACGGCGATGAACCCGACCAGTGTGGCGATACTGATATTATCAATGAGAAGCCATGTGAGCACGAGCCCGCCGACAAGGGCCAACGGGATATTTAAGAGCACCTGAAGGGCCAGCCACAGGCTCTTGAAGTAGCCGGCCAGAAGAAAAACAATCACGAAGAAAACGGCCAAGCTCATGATGGCAATGCGCCGGGTGGCGTCCCGCTGGGCTTGGAACTCGCCTTCATAGGTCACATAATATCCCTGCGGAAGTTTGAGTTTGTTCACCTCATTTTTCAACCGCTCGACCAGCAAGCCGACATCCTGCGCCCGGGGCTTGATGGTGATCGTGAATCGACGGTGCCCGTTCTCGCGAAAGATGACGTTAGGACCTTTGGCTTCGTGCACATCGGCCACAGCAGACAGCGGGACGTATTGGCCGGAGGCCGTCTCCATGGGCAATTGTGCGATGCGTTCGGGAGAGTCCCGCCATGCGAGGGGCAGACGCATCACGAGGTTGATGATCTGCTGGCCATCACGTAATTCGGCGATGGCAGAACCACCAAGGAGCGTGCTCAGCCGTTCATTGAGGTCACCCGGCGCAATGCCATAAGCGGCGCTGCGGTCGCGATCAGCTTCGATGCGGAGTTGGGGAATGGAGGATTGTTGGTCAAGTTTGGCATCCTCGAACCCGGGAATCGTCCTGGCGAGTGTTTGCACCTCGATACCGATTCGACGGATCTCGTTCAGATCCGGTCCAAAAACTTTGATGGCCACCGGGGCAGAGACGCCACTCATCATGTGTCCGATCCGGTCGGCCAGAGGCCCGCTCACCACCGCAAAAACCCCGGGCACGGCACGAACCCGTTCGCGCAGGTCCTCAAGAATTTGCTGGCGTGACCGGGTCGTTTTCCCGCTACCGGGTTCGCGAAAATCGATATCGAATTCTGCTGTTGAGACGGGCACCACATGGTCGCCCCGTTCGGCCCTCCCCAATCGGCGCCCCACTTTGCGAACTTCCGGAATGGTCAGAATTTGTTCCTCAATCACATCGGAGATGCGGTTCATTTCGTCCAGTGAGGTTCCCGGGGCGGAGGTCGCTGCGATGAGGGCGGTTTCCTCCTTGAACGGGGGAAGAAAGTCTTTGCCCATCTGAGGGTAGAGAGAGAATGCGGCAATTACTCCCACCAGGAGCAGCGCGAGAACGGGAATGGGGAAATCAAGGCTGACGCGGAGAGCCGTGGCGCGAAGCAGGTTTTTCAGGTTGCGAACCATCCAGCCATCGGGGTGTTCGGTTCCCGGCCTCGGGTTGAGGAGATAAGAGCAAAGAACCGGGATAAGCGTGAGGGAGACAACAAAGGAAGCCATCATGCTCACGATGGTGGCAATGGCAATCGGGGCAAAAAGTTTGCCCTCGACCCCGGTGAGCCCCAACAGCGGAACAAAGACGAGGACGATGATGATGGTCGCATAAAAAATCGAGCTCCTGACCTCGCCGGATGCGCGGGCAATGACCTGCAAACGCGGCAGCGGGCTGGAGCTTGACGCATTTTCCCGCAAGCGGCGAAAAACATTTTCCACATCAACAATCGCGTCATCGACCACCATGCCAATGGCAACGGCGAGACCGCCCAGCGTCATGGAATTCACCGAGATTTCCAGCCACCGGAAGGTGAGCATTGTGATCGCAAAGCTCATGGGTATGGCCATGAGTGTGATGACTGTTGTTCGGACATTGAGGAGAAAAATAAACAACACGATGGTGACCATGATCGCGGCCTCGATGATTGCAGCGTTGAGATTGCCAATCGCGTTGTCGATGAAGTCTTTTTGTTGAAATAGCAGCGTGGTTTCCACCCCGCGTGGCAGGCTGGGAGCCAGTTCGAGAAGGGCGGCCTGCACCTGTTCTGTGAGAAGACGGGTGTCGAAGCCGGGGGCCTTGGTGACGGACATAATCACGCCACGGGTCGGTGTTTTTTCGGGGGTCTGGCTCACGGTGGCATCGCCGCGCATCGGCTCCACGCCCCAGGCCACGGCGGCCACATCAGAGATGCGGACCGGGCGGTCGCCGACGCTTTTGATGGCCGTTCGGGCAATCGCGTCGAGGTCGGTTGTCATGGCCAAATTACGCACCATGATTTCCGTCGGGCCGGTGTTCAGAAATCCCCCGGTTGTGGTGCTGGCCGTTTTGGCGATGGCCGCTTCAAGCTCTTCGAAGCTCACGCCATGGGCTTGCATCCGGTAGGGATCGGGCTGGACTTCAATTTGCTTAATGCCTCCGCCCATGTTGAGCACCTCAGCGATGCCGGGAATGCTCTGAAGGCGGCGTTTGATCATCCAATCCGCAATGGAGCGAACCTCACTGGGAGGCAGATAACCGGGCTCCCCTTCGCGGATCGTGGAGCGCACCCCGACAAGCAGGATTTCACCCATCAGAGAGGCCACGGGTGTCATGATGGGCAGGACACCTTCAGGCAATTGGTCCCGCACGGTCTGAAGGCGCTCCTGAACAAGAATGCGATTTTTGTAGATGTCAGAGTCCCAATCAAACTCCGCATAGACGAGAGAAAGGGCCACATCGGAATTCGATCGGAGCCGCGTGAGGCCAGCGACCCCGAGGAGGGCGCTTTCGAGAGGCTGGGTGACCCGCGTTTCCACCTCCTCCGGAGCCAGGCCTGGAGCCTCAGTCAGGATGACAACTGTCGGCTTGGTGAGGTCGGGCAGAACCTCCACCGGAAGTTGCAGGGCCGTGGTGATCCCGAGGACCATGATAATCAAAGAACCCCCAAGAACGGCCGTCCGGTGGGCCAGAGACCAATTGATCAGCCTAGTGAGCATGATTGCCCCCACGTTTCCGCATCGTGACCACCACCAGGAGAAGGAAAAGAATCCCGCTCACAATCATCCAGAAGGAACTCTGCTTTTCATGGAGATGAGTCTCACCGCCTGTCCCACCAGCCTGATTTGCTGTGGCGAGTTCCGAGCCATCGGCCGCATGTTCGTGACCGTGGGCGGCATCCAGTGCCTCTTTAAGGGAAACCGTGCCACCTCCCGCAAAAGCCAGTGAGTAGGCTCCACGTGTCACAACCTCATCCGCAGGAAACAGACCGCTCAGGATCTCAGCGCTACGATCATTGATGCGGCCAACAACCACATGCGTTTTGACAAAGGCATTCGGAATGTCGAAATCTTTGACATAGACATAGCGATTTGCTCCATCGCCCTGGAGCGCGGCGCGGGGGATCGAGAACACATCTGCTTTGCCGCCAACGACGATCGAAAATTCAGCCCGCATTCCCGGACGGAGAAGAAGATCAGGATTATCCACATGGAAGGCGGCCTCCACAGTACCGCTTTCGGCGTCAGCCAAGGCTCCAAGGTGCTCCAAATCCGCATCAAAGGCGCGGTCTGGCACGGCGGGAACGGTGATCCTTGCGCGTTGGCCCTTCTTGAGCTGGCCGGCAAGATGCTCAGGCACGCGGGCAATGGCGTAAACCTCGGAGAGGTCGAGGATTTCGGCCAGGATTTTGTCAGGGTCCACCGGTTCTCCCGGGACGATGTGGGTGGCACTCACAAGGCCCGAAATCGGAGCCGTGACTTCAACGCGCGGCGGCGGGTTTCCCGGCTGACGGCTCTCCACCACAACAGCCACCTCGCCTTTGACAATCGGGTGATCGTGTTTCACAAAAACCTCCAAGGCCCGCCCGGGAATGCGGCTGCTGATGGCAGCGCGGCGACCCGGATAGACGTCGATGCGACCAAGGGCAAAAAGGCTTTCCTCAAAGAGGGTTTCCTCAACAAGTTCCATCTCGATTCGCAGGTTCTTCACCCCGGTCTCATCAAGGATAACCGTGTTGGCCAGGCGCTTGGCATCCGGCTCTTCGGCAGCGAACATCGAGGGGGTGCCAGCCAGGATCAGCAAGACGATAGAAGACAAGTTTTTCATGGTTTGACAGGAGGTTCACCCAAAGTTCCAAGCCACTCTGAGTAGGATAGGAAAAAGTTTTTCCGGGCGTCGAGGGCAGCGGATTCGATTTCGGCGAGGCGTTCACGCGCAGCAAAAATCCGTGTGATGTCCAACTCGGCCCGGCCATAGGCTCCTTCGGCGTCGGTCACCTGCTGACGTGCGGCGGGAACCAACCTGTCCTCCATCTGTGCGGCGGCCCGATGGCGTGAGGTCATCACCTGATAGGCGGTGATGACCTCGCTTTCCGCAGCAAAGCGGAGGGCATCCAACTGTTGGGTCTTGTGCATGAGCGAGGCTTCTTTTTCCGCGACCCGGCCGGCTCCGTTTTGCCAAAATGGCAGGGGCACGTTGAATTGAACGCCGACGAGCGCTTCGGGCTCAATCCCATCCGGCTCATCCCGGAATCGCTCCCCCTCAACAAAAACGCCGACGCCGACATCATCCCAACGGTTGGCTTTCGCCAATGAGATGTCTGAGGCTCCAGCCCTCACGGACATCTCTGCCAATTGCAGATCCGGGCGGATTCCCGTTGGTCTGCGCGCGGGAATTTCCCTGGGGAGGACGAGGGACTCATTCACCGTAACGGCGGCATCGGCCGGGCGGCCAAGCAGGCTGTTCAGCCGGGCGGCAGCGGTGATTTCCTGGGCACGCAGGGACGCCTCCCTGCTTCGGAGCATGTCAGCCGCCAGCAAGGCTTGTTGGCCATCAAGCAAAGAACCAAATCCTTGGGAGACTCCATCGCCAATTGATTTTGCGAAGGCGTCGGCCAGAGCAGCATGCTCACGCACCAGGGCGATGGCTTGTCGCGCGGCGGTGAGCTCATAACAAGCCGTTCGCGCGGAAACCGCAATCTGCCGTTGCCGGTTTTGCACCTCCAACCGGGCGACCTGCACGTCGATGGCAGACAGCTCCCGCTCGATGCGCAGCCTTGCCGTGAGCGGAAACCTTTGGGTGAGTCCAATCGAGACTCGTCCTTCAAAATCCTGGCCGCCGGCAATCTCCGTGGAAAGCTCGGGGTTGGCCAGTCGCCCCGTGGTCCGGGTCCGGGCTTGTGACTGGGCAATGAGGAATCGGGCTGCCATGATCTCGGGGTTCTTTTCTCCTGCCATTTTTGCAGCGGCTTCGGCCGTGAGGGAGAGTTCAGCACCGGCCGGAAAAGCTGTGACTGCCAGCAAAAGCATGACCAGCGGATGGACGTGAGTCATGGACTGTGATGCGATTTCGGGAAATGGATTGTTTTGATTCTGTTTGGTCAAAATAAGTTGTCAGGAGGTCCTGTTGAGAGCGCGAAACGTTCGGAACGGCTCGGGTTGAATTTCTCAAGCGGAAAAACCGCATAAGGAGGCGCGGGGCGTCCCGCTTGGAATTATTCAGAGACGCACCGCGCCCCTGAAATCAGGACAACTGAGGAGGATAATCGATGGAGCTGACGGGAGCCTCCGGGATGCCGGCCTCAGCGATCGTGGTTGCATCCACGGTGAGGTTCAGATGCACGGTCATTTGGGCTCCGATGACAGCCGGGCATTGGCAGTGATCCGCCGCAGGATCTGATGGTGATGCAGGATCCCCGGCAGGATCCGGACTGTGCGAATGCGAGCAGCCTTGATGGTCGCCGCTGAAAGTCTGTTCCCAATGGCCATAGGCATGCAGCAGTTGCGCGCATGCCAGGATGAGTAACCCCGCAGTCCACAGAGCGCGAATATGTCGGAGTCCAATCATGACAGTGTGGGGTTAATCCACCACGATCCAACTGTCAAACTGACTTTTCTGTCATCGGCGATCAAAGCAGAGGGTTGAGGGCCTCCATGACGGTTTCGGCCATGATTTTTTGGCCTTCGGCGGTGGGGTGCATGCCATCGGGCTGATTGAGTCGGGGGTCACCGATCACGTTTTTCAAAAGATGGGGCAAGTAGGTGACTCCTGCCTCTTTGGCCACTTCGGGATAAACCTGGGCGTAATCGCCGGAATCCACACGAATATTAAAGCGGATACCTGCAAGAAGGATACGAACATTCGGGTTGGCGGCACGGGCTTTTGCGATGATGGCAAGGAGGTTGGACTTCATGGCGGCCGGGTCTCCCTGGCTTAGGACATCGTTTGCTCCGAGAGCGAGGACAAGGACCCGTGTGCTTGGCCCAACCAAGGTCTCAACCCTCCCTAGGCCGCCAGAAGTGGTGTCTCCGCTAACCCCGGCATTCACGACGGTGAGGCCGTGTTCTGCCAATTGCTTGCTGAGCAGGGCTGGATAGGCCTCAGCAGGAGCCAAACCATAACCATCCGTCAGGCTGTCCCCGAGAAAGACGATTGAACCAGGGGCCACCGGATCCGCTCGCATGCAGCCG
>JBGSPC010000277.1:0-16004 GCA_041738805.1 Terrimicrobiaceae bacterium
TCAGCCAAACAGGGGTGTCCCCGATCATGCCGAGTTTGGGGCTTGGGGTTGCGGCGGTTGTGATTCTTGGGGTGGGTTATGCGTTTCCAGCGGTCGCCTTTGGAGCTTTTATTGGAACCCTGCTTCTGACGGGCTCGGAGTTTGGGGCTGCGGTGGACGCTTTGGCCCAGAGTGGGGGAGCCGTTCTGGCAACCCGTCTATTTTTAAGAACCGGCGATCCCAGCCTGCCAAGATTGCGGGATTTTTTTCATTTTGCGATGGCTGGTGTTCTGGGCGGAGCTGGTTTCTGCACGCTCTTCCTTTTTGGGGCATCTCTCTGGGGATCAGGAGACATCAACATCATGCAGGCTGTAGAAACCTTCCTGGCCCTTTCTCTTGGGGTTCTGATTTTTGGGACATTCAGCCTCTTTGTGTTTCGAAGACAGGACCTCAGGCCTCCGAAATTGCGGGGGGCCTATGAGATGCTCCTTTATTCCACTTTGCTCGCATGGTTGGTTCACCTGCTGTTAACAAACCCTGAAATTGACGAGCATGGTCTATTGTTTCTCCTCGCTGGCTGCTTTTTGCTAGCACTGCTTGTCGCCATTCGCTTCGGCCTGCGACCTCTTTCGCTTTTTCTCGTGGTCTTCGTTTTTTTCCTTCCGACCTTTTTTGTGGTTTTTCCGGACCGCGCTTCCCTTGCCGCTTTGGTCCGGCATTCCGAAGCGGTTGTGAGCGCCCCGGGTCTTCCCGCATTTCTTGGCGTTCTGGGGTGTCTGCTTGTGGCCGCATTTCGTGATGAGTTGGTTGCCCTTCAGATGAAACTCGATCTAGCAATGGCGTCTGCCGAGATGTGCGTCTGGGAATGGTCCCCGCTTGGCTGGAACTTTCACACGCAGGACTGGTGCAAAAGCTTTGGTCTGGAGCCTGCACAAACGGTATCGGACTCGACGCTGCTGGGGGCCGTCTACCCCGAGGATCGCAAGGGTTTTGAATCCCGCATGGATGATTTGCGAACCGGGGCATGCGGGCCGCTGGAATACACCTACCGTTTCCGGGATGGCGGCGGCGACTGGCGCTGGGTTCAATCCCGCGCGCAAATGCTTCGAAAGACGGCTGACGATGATGTCTCGGTCGCGGCAGGAATCACCCGGGACGTGACCCAAGAACGCATCGCCATTCAGTCCCGGATTGCTGCCATTGAAAATGAGGCCGAACTCAAAATGTTGCGCAGCCAGCTCAATCCCCATTTTCTGTTCAACAGCCTGAACAGTGTCCGCGGCTTGATCGGTCGGGACGACCCTCACGCCCGCACCATGATCACCGCTCTCGCCAACTTGCTCCGGGATGTGCTCTCGATGCGGGGAGACATGGCCCATGAGCTTTCAAGAGAAATCTCCATCGTTGAAACGTATCTTAGCATTGAGAGCATCCGCTATGGAGAACGCCTTGCCTACGAGATTGATGTCGATCCAGCTGCCTCCCACCGCAAGGTGCCGGGTATGATGATTCAGACGCTTGTAGAAAATGCCGTCAAACACGGGATTTCGAAGCGGGAGCAGGGCGGAAGGATTTTTGTGCGGGTGCGAATCGATCCCGTTGATGCCTCACTGCATATTTCTATTCTCAATGATGGGTCATTGGGAGGCCCCTCCGGAGGGTTTGGCATTGAAAACACCCGTCGTCGAATCTCACTCGCGACCCTGGGCAAAGGAACCCTCTCACTCATTGAACTGCCCGGCCCCAGGGTGGAGGCCACCGTGGTTCTTCCCGCAGATTCTCACACTGTCTCCCCCTCGGACCCTTAACATCACGTAAAACCAACCCAAACAAATCTTATGAAATCCGTGCTCCTCGTCGAAGATGAAGAATATGCCTTGCAGGATCTGAAAGACATCCTCTCTGGCATCGATCCCTTTTTGGAAATTCACACTGCCAAAAATGCGACGGAGGCGATGGCCGCCATCGCTGCCAACTCCTACAATGCGATCTTCCTGGACATTGAACTCCCGGGAATGTCCGGCATCGAAATGCTGAAAACCCTGGCGCCTCCGCTTCCGCCCATTATCCTAGTGACCGCTCATGTCATGCACGCCATGGACGCTTTTGGATTGGGAGTGACCGAGTGCTTATTGAAGCCCTTGGATGAAGATAAGCTGCGTGCCGTCTATCAAAAAATCGTCAAGGACTCTGACGCGGAACTGCCACCGCCGCCTCCCGCCGGGTCCAGTTCCGCGTTCCTAAAGCAGGACGACCATGTGCTCCTGCGTGAAGGAACCACGCTTCACTTTGTCAAAGTGGGCTCGATTTCACGGGTGCAATCAAGCGGTGAAATAATCCATGTCTTTTTCCCGCATGGCTCGGCAGCGGTTCAGAAACCGCTGGACGAAATCGAGGCACGCCTTGACCCCAAAATATTTTTCCGGGCAAACTCCAATGATATCATCAATCTCCTGATCGTGGACCATTTGAAATTTAAGAGCAATGGACAGCTTGTTGCCCAATTCCTTGAGGGTCTGGAGGTTTGTTTTGATTCCGATCGCTTCAAAGTGTTTGAGCAAATGCACCGGTTGTAAATTCCAAAATGATATTTCCTAACTCCCATCAGCATCTCCTTCAACGGCCAAAGGGGTCCAAGAAAATATAATTCTTCGGCTATTCGGGATCCTAATCTGAGGGGAATGAGATTTTTTGACAGGATTGTGTGGATTTTAAGGATCAACAGGAAGAGACGTCGATCATAAGGGGGCAGCCCCGCGAAATCTTCGCAGACTAATTCGGAACGAATTTCTTTGATGGGAAGAGCATTCAAACAGAGCTGGAAACCACGAATTTCAGAGAATCCTAAATCCAAGGACTACCACTGACGGAAAGGCGACACCCTTATAATTCATTAACGCAGCCAAATGGACCAAGTGCAAACTCAGGGGGCATGGACGGCGTGGACGTGCGCAGGGCGGCAATGATTTTTAACAACAGTTCCAGAGCCTCCTCCGAACCTTGCACGGCTGATGCTTCTTCGGCGAATCCAATCAAAAGTTCTGTGGGCTGATTGGGATTTTCGGGAATGGGTGTGAAGGTTCGTGCGAACCCGGGTTTTGAAGGATTAATCTGCCAGGTGAGTCCCGGAGTCTCTGAGGACAGAGTTCCGAAAAGCGCTTTCAGTGTGGCCACATGGATCCCCTTTCCTTCCCAGGCATCAACTTCCACGCCCTTGGCACGGGTTGATTCCCTCAGCAGGATCACGGCATCATAATTGTAACGGGTTAACTCGTTTTCGATGACCTTCACATGACTGCTTATTGACCCCGACCAGCACTGGACGCCCTGGAGCTGCTGTTTCCCGGTGAGGGAAACCCCTTCCCGGTAAGCTTCGACATTTGAGACCGGGTAGGCGGTGATTTCCAAGCCTTGAATCAGGTCCTGGCTGCTTTCAATCGCTGCAATAAATCGGGCCACGGCCAATGGGGTTGACGAGTCACTGCCGAGCCATCCACCCATGACAAGAACACGAACGGGGTCCTCATTGGCATCAGGTCCGATGATGTGAAAGTAAGGGATCATTTCGTCCCGAACCCCGGCCTGCCCCAGGCCATAGCCCACGACCAGCGTGGAAGAATCTTCCGTGAGCTCAACCAGGGGCCGGGTGAGGTCTTCGAGTTTGGGTTTTCCGCTTTGCGCAGTTTGTTTGAGAAGAATGTCTGTGTGCGATTCCATAAAAGGCGACCTCCTTGGGAGAAAAAATGTTTTGCGAACTCCGGAACAGTAGGCCATTCGCGGGATGATGCAAGTCTGCGCCGATCACCTGCCGTGGAGAAGCGCGACCCGCCTCATGGCCGGCATTGGCTTTGCACAATCAGACGATCACTCCGCCGGCACGAGCTTGACGAGTTTGCCGGGCTGATCATAGATCAGGTAGACAAATCCATCTGCCGGTGTGCGGATATCCCGGATGCGCCCCGTTTTCTCCAACAGAATTTCCTGGTGGGTGATGTTGTTCTGGTCATCGATTTCCATGCGGACAACTTTTTGGTGGGCCAGGGCTGTTGCGAAGAGATTTCCCTTCCATGCCGGAAATTTGTCGCCGTGATAGAAATCAATCCCGGCCACCGCGATCGATGGAGTCCATTGCAGCGCGGGTGACTCAAATCCTTTGGCCTCGGTTTTTTCAGTGATGGGCTTGCCGCTGTAGTTGATGCCGTACGTCACAAGCGGCCAGCCATAGTTCAGACCTTTCCGGATAATATTGATTTCGTCCCCTCCCCGCGGGCCATGCTCGCTTTCCCAAAGGAGACCGCTGCGCTTGTCAAAGCGCAGCCCCTGGGCATTGCGGTTTCCGTAACTCCATATCGATGGAACCGCCCCTGCTTTTCCGACAAAGGGATTATCCTCAGGAATCCGGCCATCGTCATGAAGGCGATGCGTTTTCCCTTTGTGGTTCCCAAGATTCTGAGCGTTGTTTTCCGGAGTCGTCTTATCTCCCCGATCCCCGATGGTAAAAAACAGATAGCCCTTGCCGTCAAATTCCATCCGGTTTCCAAAGTGGGCACCGCCGGTGGTGTATTCAGAAATTGGGGCTTCGAAGATGACTTCCTGATCCACAAAAGCATTCTCCTTCAATCGTCCCCGGATAATTTTTGTCATCGATCCTTCAGGTTTGGGATCGGAATAGGACAAATAAATCCAACCGGTGGTTTCAAACTCAGGGTGCAATTCCACGTCGAGCAATCCCCCCTGCCCTTTTGACCAGACCTCGGGAATTCCGGATACCGCATCCGGCAAAAGCTGACCCTTCTCAACAATCCGCAGCCGCCCCTCCCGCTCGGTGAGCAGAATGCGTCCATCCGGCAAAAACGCGGCACCCCATGGATTTGCCAATCCCTCAACGACCGTCTCTGCTTGAAAACCGGTTTTTTCGGAGGTGATGGTCTGGGCTTTTGCAGGGTGGCAGACCAAGGCCGAGACAAGGATGGAAAAACCAAGGAAGTGAACGTAAGATGTTTTCATGAAAAATCCCGATCAACATGCCCGCGTGAACCCGGTTTTGCAAGCGGCAGCTGGTTTGGTCTTTGCCTTGTCCGGCATGGGATGCGAGCCCACAAAATCGGAAGCCCCGGCCATCAGCATGGAATCAGGCCAGGAGCTGTATGACCTCTATTGTGCCACGTGTCATTTGGATGGAAGTGCCTCGTTTCCCACCCCGGCTCTGAGGGATTCCGGGGTGCTTGCAGGACCGCCAGAAAACACCATCCAGGTGATTCTCCACGGTCAAACCGGTCAATCCAAAATCGATGGGGTGGTTACTGGCGGAATCATGCCGGCGCAAGCCGGGCTAACCAATGAGGAGATTGCCGCCATTGTGAGCTTTGTCCGCTCAGAGTTCAGGGGAAAAACCGAGTCTGTGACGCCGGCACAAGTTGATGCCCTGCGCGTGAAGTAAGATACTTGGACACCAGTCCCTCGGGACCCCTGATTTAATTGTGGCGGACCCACCCTGCTGCGGACTGCCGTGACGACACATTCATTGGCCAGCATAATAGGCCACAAGCCCATCCACCAAAGAATTAGCATATTCGCGGTAGATGCTTTCTCTCAGGACACCATCAAACTTGCGCCGACCTTCATAATCCCCCGCCTGGATGCGTGCAAAGGTTGATTTGCTGTTCATGACATAAGGTTCGACATAAACAACCGGGCAAACAAAAAGCCGGTTCGCAAGCAGGTTTCTTGCATAGATATAAGGATTCCCGTTCACACGGACTGCGTTGCTTTGGAGATAAACGTATGGGGGGAGGCCGGTTTCGCGGGCCATGGATTTTGCGATGGATTCTGTCACAGCAAGTTCCTCGGAAAATGACCGTCCCAACATTTTATTCAGCATATCGAAGCGCTGGTCTTCATAGGTGAGCTCCTCGGCCCCCCAGGCTCCGGTGATCAGGAAATGCAGGTGGTTGACATCCACAAGCTGGGGGTTGTTTTCATTTCCCCACGCCTCGGCGTTGAAATGAAGACACAACACCAGATCCGGTTGAATCACCTCATTAACCAGTTTGGCCCGGCGACGGATTTCGCCGACCCGGTAAAAGAGGCGCTCGGTTTCGTCTTTGAGGGATTCCGGGGTCACTGGCCGCTGCTTATCCGCCAGCGAGAGTCGGGCTTCTTTAGTGAGCTTCTCGGGGCGCAGAGAGGTCACAGGTCCCGGTTTGGTGCGGGTGAGGAAAACCTCAGCTCCCAGACTTTTGAGGCGTGGAGCCAGTTGCCTGGCCACAAGAAGCGTCATGTCACCCTCGGTGACGGGTTTGCTGTTTCCAACTTTGAACCATCGTTCTTCCATCTTGGCCCATGAGCCACCGAGGTGACCGGGATCCAAGGCGATTTTGAGGCCGGCAAGCGGCTTGTCAGCAGGGGGTGAGGGTCTTCCCTTGCTCGTTTTCCAATAACCAGGCACCGCTTTGGCTACACTTTGGTCCTTGGCAAACCGCAGAATCAGAGGTTCTTTTCCCTCTCGTGTGGTGACTTTTGCGTGGTCCGCTTCGATCACAACCACACCATCTGCGGCACCACCGGGGGCGTACACCCGGTTCAGCAAGTCGGAGAATTCTTCACGCGTGATGGTTTCCTGGTAGGCCTCCAAGGCGCTCCAATCGGGAGGTTCTGCGAGAGGAGTGATACGGGCCTGCGCCGGGATCACCACCAAAACCGCAAGGAACCAGGCGAAAATTCGCGGGTTGTGGATAAAAAAACGTGTCACTTGACCGAGCATTGCAAAAAATTACGATGCATGTGGAGGGAATTTCGATAAAAACGTCCTGTGATCAACATACTTTTTCTAGGAGACATTGTGGGAGAACCCGGGCGGGAAGCTGCCATGCGGGCTGTGAGGACTTTTCAAAAGGAGGGCGATATCGATTTTGTTGTGGTCAACGGAGAAAATGCGGCTGGAGGCCGGGGTATCACCGCCCGGATTGCGATTGATCTTTTACGGAGTGGTGTGGCCGTCATCACGCTGGGTGACCATGCATGGGATCAGAAGGATACGGCATCTTACATGGCCACGGAACCCCGGCTCCTGCGCCCCGCCAACTACCCCCACGGGGCTCCCGGTCAAGGAAGCATCGTTCTTGAAACCTCCAAAGGCAAAGTTGCGGTGTTAAACCTGCAGGGCAGAACTTTCATGCAGCAACTTTTGGACAATCCTTTCGAGGTTGCTCTCAATGAAGTCGAGCGCCTTCAGGAAGAGACCCCCGTGATCTTTGTGGATTTTCACGCCGAGACCACAAGCGAAAAAATCGCCATGGGCCGTTTTCTTGATGGCAAAGTGTCTGCTGTGGTAGGCACCCACACCCATGTTCAAACCGCCGATGAAAAAATTCTCCCCAATGGCACCGCATTCCTCTGTGATGCGGGAATGTGTGGTCCGGAACATTCCATCCTTGGCCGTGACCCGGGAAACATCATCAAACGCTTCATCGATGGCCTCCCCTCCCCCTTCCCGGTCGCATCGGGGCCGGTGCGCGTTTGCGGAGCCGTGATCGCTGTGGATGAAAAAACCGGACAGGCACGAACGATTCGACGGATCTCACAGATTGTGGGACCTGAAGATTAAAGGATTCCGGCGCAACCACGGAATCCGCCCACTAACGATCAAAACGGAACAAGCGCGCATCTTTGTTATGCCTGCCTGAAATTGCGTCCCGAATCATTTCAGCCGCCACAACACTGTAAGTGATGCCGTTGCCGCCGAACCCCAAGGCAAAATGGCACAGAGGTCTTTTGGGGATGCTGCCAATATACGCCAAGCCGTCTTTGGTTTCTCCAAAAGTCCCGGCCCAACTGTAGGCAACCTCCAAAGTGATCCGGGGAAACAGCTCGCGGAATTTCTTCATCAACAACTCCTTCTTTTTGGGTATCATCGCATCACGTCCGGTGGCATTGCGGAAAGGGTGGTCGACCCCACCGATGAGAGCACGTCCGTCAGCCGTCGTGCGCATATAGAAATATGGCCTCGCCGTTTCCCAGAGCAGGGCACGTTCCCACCACCCATCGAAGTGTTGGAGCGGTTCGCTGACAAGGGCAAATGAGCTTTTCAAATTCACCACTTTTTTCGGCAGATACTGCACAGATTCATATCCGGAGGCGAAGACAAGATGTTTGGCACGCACCTTCCATCCCCCATCAACCCCGACAAGAACCTCACCTGAAGACGTGTCGTATTGGGTCATGCCGCTGCGGTCGTAAATTCTTGCGCCATTTTTTTGAGCCCGTGTCAGCAGCAAATGGGCGAGTCGGTAGGAATCAACTTCCGCAGCTTGCCGGGAAAGAATCGCGCCGGGACGCTCAAACGAAAACCGGGAGGCGACGTCCGCAGCAGTTAATAGTTCGACGGAGATTCCGGCACGGCGGCGCGCACCAAATTCTTTTTCCAAATCTGGAACATCGTTCTCCTCAGAGGCCAGATAAACACTTTTTTTTCTCTGAAATCCGGCGTCTCCGTCCAGTTTTTCCAGCAGGGTCTCCAGCTTGTCGATGCTCTCATGGCAAACCCAATACGCCCGCTCCGCGTCTTCCCGTCCAGTCAGCTCGATCAACTCGCACAGAGGAAGGTCAATCTCATATTGCAAAAGAGCTGTGCTGGCACTGGTGCTGCCAGTGGCCACATCCCGCTTGTCAAGCAGGACCACGTCCAGACCTTCCTCCGTCAATGAGTTCGCCATGAGCGCACCTGTGATGCCACCACCAACGATGACGACGTCGCAAACCTCATTGTGTTGAAGCGAGGGGTAAGAATTCAACAACCCGTTATAAATCGGCCAGAAGACGTGATCGCTCTTAATATCCATAAATCACAGGGAAAACGGCCAGATGGTTTTCCTCCTGGTGGTGTCTTTTCAGGGAAGATGGCTTTATTCCGCCGCGGCGTCCCGACGGTCGCGGATATCGTCATGGGCCCCCTGGACGACTGCCGCCTGATCCTCAATCAGCGCCCGGATATTCGCGGGCAATTCAGCCTCGAGAGCCTCATGATAGGCCTCGACGGCATGATCTTCTCCGCGCTCGCACTCCGCGAGGATGGAGTAATCATCGCCCTTGGTGAAGGCAGCCTTTAAGTCGATCCAACCCCGGTGGATGGCCCCGGCGATCGTGCTGTCTTTTTCCGGCTCCTCACCGAGTTCCGTCACTTGCTGTTGCAACTCTCCGGCGAACTTGGAGCGGTGCAGGGAATATTTGGCGAACAAGGCTTTCAGCTCGGGGTTTTTCACGTTTTCGGAAGCATCAAGGAAACCTTCCTGTCCATCTTTGTTAATCTGGATCAGGTCGTTCAGGATATTCAGAGTGTCGGCGGTTTTCATAGGAAGGAGTTTGGTTTTAGGTTGGGATAAAACGGAGCACCTGGCTCCATTAACACCGATAGATCGTCCCCGATCAAAAAACTGGTTGCCTTTAGTTTGGTTTTCCCGGCAGCAGTCGACGGGTTTTCCATGCTGGCATTCAAAGTCAAGCTGAAGACAAAGGAGAAGGGAGATTGAGCGTTTCAGTCACTTGACCTCATTTGGAGAGTGTCCCAGACTGCCGTCATGCGAGACATCATCCACCCTGCCGAGCGTTTGGTCCAAGCCATGACACGGATCTATCAATACCGGATGACGACCACCTCGGGCGGAAATCTTTCCATCCGCGATTCTGACGGCTCCATCTGGATCACCCCGGCGCGGGTGGACAAGGGAGCCATGCGCGTGGAGGACATTGTCCGCGTGCTTCCCGACGGGACCGCCGAGGGGAAGCACCGTCCGTCTTCAGAGTTTCCATTCCACCAGAAAATCTATAATGCCCGCCCGGATCTCGGGGCCATTGTTCACGCGCATCCGGTGGCGTTGGTGGCATTCAGTATTTGCGGTCAAGCCCCTGACACCCGCGCTACCCCGGCCCCAAGCCGAACACCAAAGAATCCGCAATTGTCAGTCTTGCAGACAGCATCGAAAGTGCCTCGCGGTCCCTTGAGCGCCCCACCCCACAGAGAATCGATGATCTGGTCTCGTCCATCATTCAAGAGAGACTCGGCGATGGTCAACTCAACGAGGCTCCTTTGACCCTCGCTGACTTGAGGCAAATTGGCGAGAGCTTCAAAAGCAGCCTGGTGAACATGCTCCACGCACGCCCCGCTTACCCCAAGCGTGAAGAAAAAGCGGCTTCTGCGGAGCGAAAAGCCGCGAGGCCCGCTGCGTGATTTCATCGGACGCCTGCGATCCCTTGGATCCGTCCATCCCGCCCTTTGTTCTTCGCAACCGGCAACGAAAAATCCATTTCCAGATGAAGTGGATCCACGACGTCGTGAGCCTGGCCCTTCCGGATTGTCTGGCCACCGCCCTTCCGGCCTCTCCCTTGCCTGACCTGACTGCCATCGAAGCCACATTCATTTCCAACACAAAAATCACTTCGATCCACAGGGATTTTTTTCAGGATTCCACCCCAACCGACGTCATCACCTTCGATCATGGCGAAATCCTCATCGGTGCCGAGACCATCTTTTCTCAAGCCCCGCTATTTTCTCACACTCCCTCTGAAGAGGCCGCACTGTGTATCATCCACGGGATCCTTCACCTTGGTGGCTGGAAGGATGAGGACGTAAAAGATGCCGAAAGGATGGCTTACCTGCAGAACCAGATTTTCCGGGTGGCTGCTTCCAGAGCACAGGGGAAATAGTATTGTTCCCATATGGGTGCTGCCGGATTTGATGCTTGTGGCGTCTAAGATTTGCAGACTGCCCTGGCCGGCCCTCCTCAAATGCCTTTCCGAAAAATCAGGGGTCCCCTGATAGACGGCGCTGGTGGATCAAGATAATCATTTGGCCATTCCTCAGGCGGGAGAACCCTGCGGGGTATAAAACTTTGCCATGAAAAAACAATTGTCTGTGAATCCATCCATGCCGTTATGAAAAATTCGACTATTGCCAAAACGATCATTGCCCTCGCCGCCCTGCTTTTTGCGGGTTTGGGCGATTCGCCTGCTCAACTGTTCACGGGCAAGACGGTGGGTTACCAGTATCTCTTTCCAACCGTTAGCTCAATCTATGAATCCTCCAGCTCAAGTTTTGTGGTCGGAGCCGGGGTTGAGCGCACGGGACTCTGGAGCAGCACAGATTATGCAATCGTTGAAATATCGGCCTCCGGAATTCTTGTGGATTTTTATGGCGGCTCCGGTTGGACTGCAGCCAGTTTTAATGGATTCAGAATCTACGATATCAACTCGACAGTGACCGATTTCACGGTAGTGACAATCGATCCCACAACAAACATGGCGGGGTTTGGTGTCAGCAACGTCACATTTGATGCGAACAATATTTGGGTGAATTGGCAAGGATTGAACTTCACTCCAGACACAATTGTGTCTTTGAGCGTCAACACGATCCCGGAACCATCAACCACGCTGCTTATCACGATTGGGATGACCGGAATGGGCTTGTTAAGGCGAAGGGTTCGGGCAAAAAGTTCCTCCTTGTAGCAAGCACCATTCCTTGAGGCACCGGGCCTCAGAAACATTTCCATGGGAGTCTCAAAAGTGAGAGAATGTTTTTCTTTCCAGCCTCATCGGTTTTTCGCGAGAGGCGTTCCGTGTGTTGTGAATTCTTGAAGCACCTCCTTATCCCGCTCTAGTCAACGAGGACGGCTTGATTCCCGTTTTCATCGGCGTGGCAGAAAACTTCAAATGTCGTTTTGAAGCGTAAACAATTTTACCTTGTAAGGGGTGTCTGCTAGGTTTTCAGGATTCATGATCAATCCGACCCATGCCATGGCTTCCCGAGATATCGCTCTTGCGTGGAGGACATGCCTTGGAGGATGGAAACCTCAGACTCCGATCACCCTCATCGCAGGATCGCAGACTGACCCGGCCTGGCAGGAGTGGTTGGCAACCACGTGGAACCCGGTCCTCTTTCCGGCGACGGCTTCGGTTCACGAGGCCGCTATCACAGGGCGTGCCAACTCCTTGGCAGCACTGGACCGAAAAATTTCCTGCGACCTCCCCGCGTTCGAGTCCTGTGGAAGCCGGAGGGTTGGCCGGTCATTCTGCGAACGATTTTCACGCGCCACGGGTGATAAACTCTGGCGCGGGTATTTGAACCTTTTGGATACCAATGAAACCAGCGGGCATCTGATTGTCTGTGTGGCAACCCGTGCCGCACGGTTTCATTTTTCTCCTTCCATGGCAGCGCTCCTTCTGTTGGCCGTGGAGACCTACGCCAGCGGCATCCCCTTCACCTCCCGCCAATTTGCACATCTCATGGAAGAGGCCATGGCGGACATGCCTGCTCAATTTCTCAAGACCGCATGATGGGTGCTCAAACGGAAGAATTACCATCCCCGGACGTCAAGGTGTCCACCTCACTGGCATTGCCATGGAATGTGGTTGTTCATAATGACCCGGTCAATCTCATGAGCTATGTGACCCACGTGTTCCGCCAGGTTTTTGGATACACGAAGGAAAAAGCCCGCCGCCACATGATGGAAGTACACCAAAAGGGCCGCTCCGTGGTGTGGAGCGGACCCCGCGAGCGGGCTGAACTGTACGTGCAGCAGCTTCATGGTCACCTTTTGCTGGCAACCCTCGAACAACCGTGACCTTTGCCCAAACCGCCGATGGAACCCTTGCGATTCGCGAAATTCCTGAACCCTTTCTGGAGATGCTGAAGGCAATTCCCCGCTGGAATGAATCTTCGGGACCTGAGGCGGAAGCAAGGTTATTTCCCCCCCCTTCTAAGTCGGATGTGGGACTTATCGATGATTGGAAGGCCCATGTCCAGCCCGACCTCTTTGAGCTTTTTCTGGACTCCCGTAGTGCCGTGCTTGCGGACCTCGGCGCGATCACAGGCGAACCCGGAAACTTTTCCTTGGATATCCCGCTTCGACATGCGCCGGCTTGGCTGAATACTCTGAACCAAGCCCGGTTGGCGATTGCTGCAACTTACGACTTCACCGACAAAGAACTCTCAAAACCCGCACCTGCCAAACTCACAACCGCACGGCACATTGCCCGTCTGGAAATGGATTTTTTTGCGGCGATTCAGGAATGGATCATCGACGGCATCGAGGATGCTCCGCCTCCGGATCCGGAAGACCCCGCAGTGCAATTCTGAGGCCCTGAGCATGGAACATTGTCAGGCGATCCTGGTTCGCAAATCCAAGTGGTCCGAATCCAGCCTCCTGATCACTTGGGTGACAGACGCGTTTGGTACACTCAAAACGTCTGCACGCGGTGCCCTTCGCTCGGGAAGCCCCTTCGCCGGCAAAGTGGACCTCTTCCACAGCGCCGAAATATCCTTCACCCTCTCCCGCTCCTCAACGCTGCACTCCTTGCGCGAAATCTCCCTCACCAGACCCTTCGATGCTCCCCGCGCCACTTATCAAACCGTCGCTCTGGCCTCCTATTTCTCCGAACTCTGCGCTGCCGTGTCTCCTCCCATGCAACCGGCCCCTGACCTCCACAACTTGCTCAGCCGCGCTCTCGCCCATCTCTCCTCCTCCCCACCCACCCGCAGAGTCTTCGACCACTTCGAAAAAGAAACAGCAAGACTCCTCGGCATCCTGGACCAAACCGGCAAAACTTCTCCACCTAACGCCCTGACCCAACTCTGCGGCAAACTCCCCTCGAGTCGCCAAACCGCTCTCGATGTCTGCAAAAACTAACCGTCTGCATGATCCAGGTGGATTACTCAAACGGTAATCGTTACGGGGTATCCAAGGTCCTGATCATCTCATTTCAATATCCCGTGCTGCAAGCGGCCACTTTTGCACACATGGATGATTATCCGTCTATGTGATCCACCTGAATCACGTAAACGGGAAACGATTTCGCCTTGGCAGGAGGGTATCGGAGTGCGAAAAGGAAGAGGTCATGCGGGATCTTCTCACTTACCTCACCAGTCCGGAGTTTCGGTTTGGGGACTTTTTGGTTCCTTGGGGAATGGTGATCTCAACCTTGGGATTTTTGGGAGCTTGGGGGGTTTCGGCGCTGATGGAACGGATGGGTTGGAGCCGTCTTGTGTGGAATTTTCCGCTCTTTTTTGTGGCTTTGGCGATTGCCTTCGGGTGTCTGACCGGGTTGATTTTAGCGCCATGACTTCCGGCATTTTCAAAAAGGGCATCACTTTGCTGGTGGTTGTGTTAGCACTGCTTTTGTCGGTCATGATGTATTGGCGTTACACGACAAAGCCCTGGACCCGGGACAGTCAGGTGCAGGCAAATGTGGTGGGGATTGCCCCCCGGGTCGAGGGACCGGTGATTGATATCCCCGTGAAAGACAATCAGCCTGTCAAAAAAGGCGATTTGCTGTTTGAGATTGATCCGTCGACTTACATCGCCGCCAAAGACAAAGCGGATGCGGCATTGAAGCAAAGCCAGGCCTCACAGATTCAGGCCAAGCAGGAGTTGGATCGTCAGACCACACTGTATGAACAAAAGGTCACAGACATCCGTGATCTTCAAAATGCCCAGGATACCTTCATGGCCACAACCGCCAATGTGGCCGCCGCACAGGCGGAACTGGCAAGTGCACAATTGAATCTCAGCTTCACCAAGGCTTATGCTCCCGTGGATGGCTACCTCACCAATGTGAACACCAGCGTGGGCACCTACGTGGCGGCCGGGCAGCAATTGTTGGCTCTGGTGGATGGGTCCTCATTTTGGATCGCTGCAAATTTTAAAGAGACCCAGCTCCATCAGATCGCACCCGGGGATGTGGCCACGATCCGGCTCATGGGCTATGGAAATGCCCCTTTCGAGGGAACGGTGCAGGGGGTGGCATGGGGGATTTTTCAGTCCGATGGGTCAACCGTTGATTTGCTGCCGGATGTGAGTCAGACCATCGACTGGGTCCGTTTGCCAAACCGGTTTCCCGTGAGGGTCCAAGTCACTGGAAACCCGCCCGTCCCGCTCCGGATCGGACAAACCGCTTCGGTGGCGATCAGCAAGGTCGGGAAATAATTCGTATCCCGGCCTCTTAGCGGGGCAAGTGAGGTTTGCAATATTCTTTGCCATCAGGGGCCACGCGGAAGTCGGCGTTGGGATGGCTAACCTCTGTGATTCCGCAGGCTTCACAGCGGTGAAGGGTTTCTGAGTTTCCGATGGGTTGACGCGTGGGTTTCGGGAGTTTCGAGAGAACCTTTCCGGTTCTCAGGAGTGCCAGCATCTGAGGCCCGAAGAAAAGCAGGTAGTTGCCAAGGCAGATCAGGATCATGGCCTTGACGCCCACAGGACCGGTCACAAAGAGCAGTCCCCATGGAAATATGATGCTGATCAGGGCCACCCACTTCAATTTGACAGGAAAGATCAGCAGTAAAACCTCCTCATCAGGCGCCAGCGTGGCTATCGCAAGCAGCAGGGACAAGACCAGAAGGTAATTGCCGCCGGAGATCCCAAACAGGAACGCCGCAAGGGTGCATCCAATCACACCAATAAAATAATAGGCGTTCAGCCGGAATGTGCCCCAGATCGATTCCAGGGTCTCCCCCACCCACCATGTGAACATGAGGTAGAAAAGAATCCACAGCGGGCTGGACGTGTTGGGCAGAAAAATCCATGTGACCAGCCTCCAGATTTCTCCATTCAGGATGGCGGCACGGTTCAATTCGAGCAATTGGGCGTATCCCGGGCTGGTGAGCAGGAGAAGATAGACGAGAGCGTTCAGCGCCACGATGTAGCGCATGAGATGCTGGATCGCATATCGACCCAGAACACGCTCGGATTTTTCCAAAAATTTCATAACCGCGAAGGATGGCCCACCTCAGGCTCTTGTGCCACGATTTTCCTCTTGAATATTTTTGCGGATCCTCGCGAGATAAAAGCCCGCGCCGACCAACCCCCAGAGCAGGTAGACAAACATTCCTGAGATCGAAATGACCAGCCCCTTGCCGCGTGGGAGGCCGCAAAGCTCAGCAAGCAGCTCTTCAAAAAGCGCCTCCCGCACGCCCATGCCATTCAAACTGATCGGCAGCGAGGAGATCGCGGTGATGAGGGGCATGATGGATGTCATGT
>JBGSPC010000012.1:0-28653 GCA_041738805.1 Terrimicrobiaceae bacterium
CCGGCGACACCCTCATCAGCGCGGGCTACGACGAGGAAAAAGCCCGCCAACTCGTCACCTCCTGGAAACAATTCCTCGAAGACAACCAGGACGAAATCACCGCCCTCCAGATCCTCTACAACCGCCCCCATGCGAAGAGGCATCTCGTTTACGAAGAACTCAAAACCCTCGCCGAAGCCGTCGCCCGGCCGCCCTACCACATCGCCCCCGCCGAAGTCTGGAAAGCCTACGAACACCTCGAAAAGCGCCCCCTCACCACCGACCCCGTCAAAACCCTCACCAACCTGATCACCCTCGTCCGCCATACCGTCGATCCCCAGAAGACTCCGCTCGCGCCCTTCCCGGACTTGGTCAACGAGCGCTTCGACCATTGGCTTGCCCAACAACAATCAAGGAGCGTGGGCGTCTCGCCCACTTCTTCATCTCCCCGCTTCACCGAAAGCCAGATCCACTGGCTGAAGGTGATTCGGGACTACGTCGCCCTCAACGGCGCCTTCGCCACCGACGATCAAAACGCCTACCTCGACGCTTGGCAAAGCGTCGACTCCGATGAAGGCGTCCCCCTCGCCGTCGCCCGCAAGGCCTTCGGCGGGGATCCCAAGGAAATCATTGAAGAACTCAACTCCATCCTCGTAGCCTGATCCCACTTGATGAATATCCGTGAAGTCATCCAGACCTTGAATCAGATGCAGTCCGACGGCGTCGTCGGGCGCTGCGCCATCGGCGGAGCGGTGGGGGCCACGTTCTACCTCGAACCGTTCGCCACCCTGGATGTCGATATCTTCGTCACCATGCGGCCCGAGCCCGGAAGGCTGCTTCTGAGCCTGGAGCCGATCTTCGATTATCTCAAGGCACGCGGCTGCACCATCGAGGGCGAGTATGTCATCATCGGCGGCTGGCCCGTGCAGTTCCTGCCACCCACCGGGCCGCTGGTGGAGGAAGCGCTGGCCGAGTCTGTGGAGATGAACGTCGATGGAATCGTGGTCCGCGTCTTCACCGCGGATCACCTTGCCGCCATCGCACTCCAGACAGGGCGGGCGAAGGACAAGTCGCGGTTGCTCCAGTTTGTCGAATCCGGCAGCCTCTCCACCATTGCCTTCCAGCAGATCCTCCAGCGCCACGGTTTGCAGGAGAAATGGGAACGCTTCACCTTGCAATTCCTTTCCGATTCCTGATCCCGCATGAGCTTCGATCTCCAGAAAGTCCTTGAAAGCAAGGCCGCCCACCGGCGGAAACATGCCGAGCTTCCCATCGGAGAAAAGCTGCGCCTGCTGGATGCCATGCGCGAACGTGCCATCGCCATCCGAGGAGCCACACCGGAGCCCGACTCCAGCGTCCTCCACGAAGACCCGGTCCCTTACCGCACCACTCCGAATCCTCGCAACGTCTGATGCCCCGCACTCCCTCGAACCTCTCCCAAGCCCCAAAGGGGCGTAAGACGACAGCCCAGGGCAACGCCCTGGGTAATCGCCCGACCACGAATCCGAGCCCTGAAGGGGCGGAACGATCCAGGCAGGAAAATTGCGAGTGGTTAGGAGAGTCAAAAGTTCCAAAAGAAGCCTATGGGCTGAAAATTCCGGCCCACTGGCGCTGGTCAACTTTCGGAGACCTATCGGAGCGAGTGTCCGTAGGGCACGTTGGTTCGATGAAGGACGAGTATCTGGAAGCCGGAATACCATTTCTCCGAGGGCAGAATGTTCGTGCAAACCGCTACGACTCCAAAGGTCTCAAGTATGTAAGTGCCGCGTTCCACACATCACTCAAGAAGTCTGCACTAGAGCCATTCGACATTGTCGTCACACGTTCCGGCGATGTGGGAATTGCGTGCGTTATTCCTGAGCATCTGGGAGAAGCCAACTGTTCTGATCTAGTCATCATAAAACGCCCTCACGGGATTGATTCTCATTTTGCGGCATACTACCTGAATTCTGCTGCAAAAAGGTTTATCACCGCTGGAAAGGTCGGAGTTGCGATCACGCATTTCAACACGAAGTCCGTTGCAGATCTGCCTGTTCCCCTCCCGCCCCTCCCAGAACAACGCCGCATCGTAGCCCGGATCGAGGAACTCTTCTCCCGCCTCGACGCCGGCGTCGCCGCCTTGCGTCACGCCAAAGCCCAACTCCAACGCTACCGCCAATCCGTCCTCGCCGCCGCCGTCACCGGCCAACTCACCCAAGCCTGGCGCGAACAACACCCCGACACCGAATCGGCCGAAAAACTGCTTAAGCGGATTACTGAACAGCGTCGCGGGCAGGGGAATGGAAAGGGGAAGTATCGAGACGCTCTCGGACCGGATAGCCCTCCCGAGTTGCCGCAGATTCCCGCCAACTGGATATGGACTACTCTCGATTCTCTCTGCATATCAAAGGTAGGAAATGCTTTTAAGAGCGCTCAGTTCAAAGATGCAGGAGTACGCTTGCTACGGGGAGAAAACATCGAACCCGGTGCATTGCGGTGGGCGAACACTCGCTATTGGCCCGAATCCCAAATTGACGAATTTCAAGACCTTCTCGTTGACCGAGGTGATGTAATAATTGCGATGGATAGGCCGCTTATCTCATCAGGATTGAAGGTGGCAGTCGCAAAGAAGGAAGATATACCTTGTCTGCTTGTTCAGCGCGTAACTCGCTTGCGACCAATCGATCCAATCACATCCACGTTTATATTCACGAACGTCAACACGAAGCGGTTCGTCGATCAGTTAATAGGAAATCAAACCGGCACTCAAATCCCTCATATTACGGAAAAGGGAATTCGCTGTTTCGCTGTCCCACTGCCACCCCTCGCCGAACAACACCAAATCGTCGCCGAGGTCGAAGCCCGCACCACCGCCATCGACCACCTCGAGGCCGAACTCGACCGTCAGATCACCCGCTCCAACCGCCTCCGCCAATCCGCACTCGCTTCAGCCTTTGCTGGAAAACTCTGAAAACTCATGATTCAAATCGACCAAGTTGAAATCAGCTACTTTCGATCAATTCATACACTGAAAATCAAAAACCTTCGGGATATTGTTGTCCTTTCAGGGAAAAACGATTGCGGCAAATCAAATATCATTAAGGCCCTGAATCTATTCTTCAACGGCCACACTGATTGGCATACCAGTCTCGCCTTTTATCGGGACTTCTCACATGCACGCCTCGCGGAGGTTCGGGAATCGATTAAAGCGAAACAGTTTATCCGAGTGAAGATCGGCTTCGTCCGTGGAGATCGTTACCAAGGGAGTCTTCCAAAGAAGTTTCAGGTGACAAAAACATGGTATCGAGACTCGGCATTTCCTGAAGTCAAATCGTCCATATCGGCTCAATTTGCAAGGGGAGAGGTTCCTGCTGAAAGTGTTCACCGGGCTGAGGCAAGCCTGCAAAGATACCTGAACACTATTCGCTTCGAATATGTTCCAGCAGTTAAAGATCGAGCATTTTTTCGATACTTACTTGGAACGCTCCAGGAGACAATTCTCGATAAAAAAGTAGGTGAAGTTGACGTCTCTGAATCCGTCGCAGAACTTAATAGAAGCATGGAGGCGGCGGCGCAAGACCTGAAGCAAGAATTTGAAAAGGTATGCGGAATTGAGACGGACATTACGCTGCCGGAAAAGATGGCAGAACTGTTTCGTGCCTTCACTGTATCAACTCGTTTAGGTGACCAACCAATGCCGCTTGAGTCCCGCGGTGACGGAATTCAAACACGCTTTATTCCTTCGCTGCTTCACTATGTTGCCCAGCGCTCTACTGCTCATTGGATCTGGGGATTTGAAGAGCCTGAAAATTGCCTCGAATTTGCGCGAGCCACTGCCTTGGCTAAGGATCTTTCCACGGTGTATGCCGTCGAGAGTCAAATATTCACTACATCCCATTCTCCCGCGCTACTCGCAATTGAAAGTGATAACTCAACAATCGTTCGAGTGTTTACTGAAAAACAGAGAACTGAATCAGTGACAGTTTGGCCGGCATCTAGCCCAACAACTCAAGAACTTGCCGATAAACTCAAAGACGAGCTCGGATTAATGGAATTCCAGCAAGAACAGCAGAAGCAGTTCGAAGCAAAAATGGCAGAAATCCAGGATCAACGGATCGAGGTTGAACGAATAAGAACTGAAGTCGAGGCCGCGAACTCGCCAGTGCTGGTCACCGAAGGGAAGACAGATGCAGCAATTCTCATTGAAGCCCGCAATCGCTTAGGAATGAATACGAATTACCGGATTATTCCGGCGGATCCGCTGGCAGGTGACGGGGGCGGTTCTGGCGGCGTGTCTGCTGTCGTCAAATGTTTGGAATCGGTCAGGCCGGATATGCCTATGACTTTGGGAGTGTTCGACCACGACGAAGAAGGAGTCGAAAATGGCATCAAGAATCTGAGTAGAAATTTTGTTAAATTTGACCAACAAGAATATGCGTGGGTGCAAAAAAGGGGAACTTCGGGTGCACTGACGTTGCCTCCCCCAGTAGGGCGGGAAGCCTATGCCGACGCTTTGAATCTTATGATTGAATTTTACTTCAATGACGAGGATCTGGGGAAGAAGGTTGCGAGCAGAGGCATGGTGTTCACTCAAAAAGAAATGATCCGAAGAGTCGGGCGAAAAGTGCTTCCGCCAATTCTCACCACTGAACCTGAGTATCGTGTCCCAGACAAGGCAGGAAAAACTCATTTTGCCGATAACATTGTTCCATCGTTACCCGACGAAAGTTTTTTGCCATTCAAACCCTTGTTCGAAAGAATCGAAGAAATGTTCAAAGAGTTGGAACGCCGTAGAAATGCCTGAATCACGGCAAATTAGCAATTCTTCCGAAAAGATTTTCAAACATGACAAACGACTCCGCCTCCATCGTCTCCAAAGTCTGGAACTACGCCCACGTCCTCAAGAACGCGGGGGTTGGTTACGGCGACTACGTCGAGCAGATCACTTACCTGCTTTTCCTCAAGCTCGCCGACGAGATGACCGAGCTGGGCTTCGACAATCCGATCCCCAAACAATTCGCCTGGTCCAAGCTGAGCAGCAAGAGCGGCGACGATCTCGAAGTCCACTACCGTCACACCCTCGAAAACCTCGGCAAAGAGCCTGGCCTCGTCGGCATCATCTTCCGCAAGGCCCAGAACAAGATCTCCAACCCCTCCGACCTCCAGCGCGTGATCAAGATGATCGGCGATGAGGATTGGTCCGGCATGGACGTGGACATCAAGGGTGCCATCTACGAAGGCCTGCTCGAAAAGACCGCCAGCTCGTCCGACAAGGGTGCCGGTCAATACTTCACGCCCCGCCCGCTCATCCGCGCCATCGTCGACGTCATGGCCCCCAAGCCCGGGCAGGTGATTGGCGACCCCGCCTGCGGCACCGGCGGCTTCCTGCTCGCCGCTCACGACTACATCTCGCAGCACAACAAGCTGGATAAGGCGCAGCGAAAGCATCTGAAGACCGAAGCGTTGTGGGGAACGGATATCGTTCCCGGTGTGGTGAGCCTTTGTGCGATGAACATGTATCTGCACGGGATTGGCAAGGTGGCTGAGGCTTCCAGCCGCAGTTCTGGCAAAGGCTCGCGGCAAGATGCCGCAGCCACGGTCGACCGCGCCGACGCGCTCGCCCAGCCCAGCGGCAGGAAGTTCGACATGATTCTCGCCAACCCGCCCTTCGGCAAAAAAGGCGGCTACACCATCGTCGGCGACGACGGCAAGATCAGCACCGAGAAGCAGGAATACGAGCGCGACGAATTCTGGGCCACCACTGCCAACAAACAGCTCAACTTCCTCCAGCACATCGTCAGCGAACTCAAGGTCGGCGGCACGGCAGCCGTCGTCCTCCCCGACAACGTCCTCTTCGAAGGCGGAGCCGGCGAAACCATCCGCCGCGAACTCCTCAAGCGCTGCAACGTCCACACCCTCCTGCGCCTGCCCACCGGCATCTTCTACGCCCAGGGCGTGAAGGCCAACGTCCTCTTCTTCGAGCGCAAGGAAGCCAGCGAAAAGCCCTGGACCAAGGACCTCTGGATCTACGACCTCCGCACCAACCAGCACTTCACCCTCAAGACCAATCCGCTGGCCAACAAAGACCTCGACGACTTCAAAGCCGTCTATCACCTCGGAGCCTTCGCCAAGCGCAAGGAAACCGAGCGATTCAAGAAATTCACCTACGCCGAGATCGTCGCCCGCGACAAGGCAAACCTCGACATCCTCTGGCTCAAGGACGACAGCCTCGAAGACAGCGAGAACCTTCCGCCTCCGGCCCTGCTGGCCGCCGAGATCGTCGAAAGCCTCGAAGCCGCCCTCGAAGAATTTCGCGCCGTCGAAGCGGAACTGGATTCAACAAAATAAAATTATGGCCGTTCCATCTTACCAAGAATTGATGCTCCCTGTTCTCTCGGTGCTCGCCGATCAGGGAGCCATGAAGACCGCTGAATGTGCGGACCGCGTTGCCACCAAGTTAGGACTCTCGGAAGAAGACCGTTTGGAAATGCTTCCAAGTGGAGCACAACGTCTGGTTGTCAATCGGACCGGTTGGGCTGCTTGGTATATGATGCAGGCGGGTTTGGTTGCGCGCCCTAGTCGCGGTTTCATTCAAGCAACGGAAGAGGGGAATTTTCTCCTGGCGAAGAAACCGCCGGTGATCAACAACAAGCTGCTTCAAACCTATCCCCTCTTCGTCGCAAAGATGAAGAAACCAACCTCAGAACAGGGGCTGTCAAAAGGTGAGGAATTCACCGAGCAGGATCAACCGCCGGATGAACAAATCGAGTCGGCCTTCTCCCGACTGAATAATTCGCTGGCCTCTGAGCTGCAGGACCAAATGGCGAAAATGGATCCCTTCCGGTTCGAACAGCTCGTTGTCGATCTCCTTTTCGCCATGGGATACGGCGGTTCCCGTGAAGAGGCTGCGAAGGTGACCAAGAAGTCGAGCGACGAAGGGATCGACGGAGTGATCAATGAGGACCGGCTCGGGCTCGATGTCATTTACATCCAGGCGAAGCGGTGGCAGAGCAGTGTCGGCCGTAAAGAAATTCAGAGCTTTGTCGGAGCCCTTGCCGGACAACAGGCAAATAAGGGCGTCTTCATCACGACCAGCGAATTCGCCCAGACCGCCATCGACTACGCCAAAAACGTCCAGCAAAAGGTCATCCTCATTGACGGAACCCGCCTTGCGGAACTCATGATTGAACACAACATTGGCGTCACCACGACTCGGACCATCTCATTGAAACGCATGGACTCGGATTATTTCGAGGAGAATTGAGCCAGCTGGCAAATTCATCTTAATCACAAGAATTTCACATCAAGACCAACAGATGGCACGCCGAAGAAAAGGCAATGGATGGGATGAAATTATCAGAGGCATTGGAGCCTTGGTCTTGGTTGGGGTTGGATTAATTCTTTTCAATAGTCGTATGGGCGGAAAGCCCAACGTCCCCAGTTCGGGCACAAACTTTTTGGGGTCCGTTCTCGCGGTGGCTATCATGTTGGCGACTTTGGCGGTGGGGGCCGCCGGGATATTTTATCTTTGGAAAATACTAGCCGGTCACCTGCACAGAGAAAAATCACATGCTCGATCAGTTTCTCATCAAGCTCATCACGAGGATGGGGAATCCACAGGCTTTAGTGTCAGCGAGAAGTTGGATGCTCTGGATTGGTTCCAGTTAGAGAAGTTGGTTGGCACACTGTTTGAAGCAAGTGGGTATCGCACGGAACATCGCGGGGGTGCCAATCCTGATGGAGGCATCGATCTCGTTGTTGAGAACGTGGAGGGCCGTGTTGCGGTGCAATGTAAACATTGGGGAAAATGGAAGTGCGGCGTTTCAGTGGTTCGTGAGTTGATGGGTTCGATGCTTCACGAAGGAATCGCACAGGGCTATCTGATTGCCACCGAGATCACCCCTGATGCCAAGGAGCTTGCCGCCCAACATTCAATCGGGACAATAGATCGTGAGGAGCTCAGCCGATGGGTAGAAGACGTACTTGCCACGGAGAACCCTGATGTAAGGAATGCGCTGGAAAAGCCGGAAAAGATTTGTCCAAAGTGCGGTTCGAAGATGATCCAGCGAACCGCAAAACGGGGAAAAAATACGGGAGCAACCTTTTGGGGGTGCTCCCGGTATCCTTCTTGCAATCAGGTGTTACGTTCTTAAGCGATCTGTGACTTCTCAGAGGCCGGAGCCTGTGCAAATAGACACTCGGCCGGGACGGGTGACCGCCGATCGTAGCCAGCGATCCTTGGCTCAGCACCCGGCGGCTTGGCATCTTCTCTGGATCCCCCGTAACCCTTAACGAATGTTAACCCTGCGAATCAGTAGCTCGTTGTGCGTTCAACCGTGGTTGAGGAAGGTGTGAGCAGAGACCTGGAACTGTGCGTTGTGGTGGTGGTGGTCGTTGGCTCAACCTCGCGCTCGACGCTGATGCAGCCGCTCAGAGCGGTTGTGGTCACGACGGCGATTATGATGAGTGAAACTTTAAGTGTTTTCATGGTGATGTTGTCTGCTATGCAAGATCGCACTTGCCTAGGAATCCGGCTGTATGACTCAAAGATTTTCCAATTCATCCAGAGGTTCCATCTTCACCGAGACTTCCATGCCAAGGAAGGTTTCAGGGGGTCCGGAATAGGTTCCTGTGATAGGCATCACGCCGCGCGGATGGGAGCTCACTCCGGTCACGATGTGTTTGTGCGTTGTGCCTTCTCCGAGAGTGGGATCAAAGCCAAACCATCCGTGCTCGGGAAAATAGACCTCCACCCAGGCATGTGTGGCGGCGCGTCCGGCTGCTGAGGCTGCACTGTCGAGGTATCCGCTGGCAAACCGGCTGGCCAAGTTGATAGTCCTGACCGCCTCAAGCATGAGGGTCGCCATGTCGCGGCAGGATCCGGATCGCAGCTCCAAGGTTTCCAAAGGCGTCTGGACCCCGCGGTCTTCACGGCGACGATAGGTGAGGTTTTGGTGAATCCATGTGCCGACCTTGTGAACGATGCTCACAGAATCCTCTCCGGATTTCACGGAAAAGATGTCCGTCATCCACGCGCGAAGCGAAGCGGCCTCCATGGGGTAAACGGGCGTCAGGTATCCTGTGATCAAGGGGGTCTCGAGGGTGGAATAGGCTGGCGGATATCGCAAGGGATAGGCTTTCAACAGGCTGTTGTGGGAGGTGAGGGCTCTGCGGTTGACCGTGACATCGCTGTGGAAAAGCAGATGGTCGGCAGTTCCGGTGATTTGGGCGATGGCAATCGAGTTGCCATAGAGATCGCGATGCCATGTGACATGGGCGTCCGGCTGCACATTCAGCATGAGTTGCTCAACATGGATGTCGTGTCCCTCCCGCGGACGCACCACAAGCCGGTGGAGCCCGTAACTCACCGGCTCGGCATATCGATAGCTGGTCGTGTGAATGATGCGGGTGCGTCTCATTCAAGAAGCCTCAAGCGCAGGACTTTTTTCTGAATTCCTCCACTCCCGAGGCTATGGAAGTCAGGATTTTTTGACGACGGAAGCGATGACGATTCCCACGCCTCCCACAAATACCAAAAGACCGATGATGGGTGACACGGGGATGTTCTCCTGGGTCTCTGCCACGGCCTCGATGGGCCCGATATCGAGGACTTTCTCTTTTTTGGTGAAGGTGACATAGGGCAGACTGATGGCCAAAAGACCAACCACGATAAGAATAATTCCTAGAATTCGCATGGTTGGAAATCGAATGACCGGCATCCAGCGCGTGTATGTCATGCGGTTTTTAGGTGAAGACCGGCATCAGGGAGATCCCTGATGCAACACTCAGGGACCCTGATGGGTATGGGGGAAACCCCGATACGGCAATCGTCAGGTGCACCGATTGTCAGAAAAACCCGGCACTGGCAAAGTCGGGTCATGCAAACGACCCTGCCGGATAACACGACCACAATCGACGATCAGAAACTCATGGAAGGCCTCCAGCAACGCCAGCCCGACGCTTTGCACCGGCTTCACAACCGCTACCGTGCCGTGCTCAAATCGATCGTGATGCAGGTGCTTCACGACGACGCCGATGCGGATGATGTCTTGCAGGAAATTTTCCTCCAGGTTTGGGATCGCGCATCAAGCTATTCAGCCGAGAAGGGCAAAGTCGTCAGCTGGCTCTGCACCCTCGCCCGGCGCCGGGCGATTGACCGGCTCCGGCAGCACAGCGCCTACCGTCGTGCCACGGATCGCTACGAAATTTCCTGTAACCATCCCGACAAAGAATTGGGCGAAATTCACACGGTTGAACGTGAGGCTTATCATGACGACCTGAGGTCTTTGCTCCACCGCCATTTGACGACCCTGCCTCCCAATCAGGAACAGGCCGTTCGTATGGCTTTTCTGGAAAACCGGAGTCAACGAGAAATTTCCACAATGACCAACACCCCGCTCGGAACGGTTAAGACCCGCATCGAACTCGGCATCAAAAAACTCACCAATGCCTTCGAGGGGCTTCGCGAGGAAATGGCCTGTTAGGAGAGCTGTCTATTGCCTTTATGCATTGCCTGCCTCCGGCCGTCTCGATCGCATGTGATTATGCTCCGCCGTGGGCGGCTCCACACCTGAGGCTTTTGTAGGGACGGTCTCTGAGAGCCGGCAAAAGCACCTGTGGCGATTCTTACATGTCCGCAGGAAACCCGGCGGCGAACAATAAAATAATACCATGAAAAGAGTCATCCTACCAATCGTTGTCATTTGCGCATCGGCGGCCTTCGCCTTGGCACAAACGACATCGTCCACCACCACAACAACCACAACGGGCATGGGCACGCTCACAACCTACACCCCGGGATCTTCCTTCGTCGTTAAGGAAACCAGCGGCCCGGTCACATATGCCTACGGTGATACTGTCACCTACGTCACTAAGAGCGGCAAAGTCCTCTCCAAAGAGGACGTTGCGACACGCATCAAAGTTGGTGTCCCCGTAAGCGTGGGCTACACCACCCTCGGCGAAAAACGCGTCATCAGCCGCGTCGAAATCGACGATTAAGAGGACGATAGCCTATTCGCCCGCCCCGGAATTAATCTGGAGCGGGCGTTTTTGTTTGGGGGTGGTCCTGATTTCGCGGAACGCGGTCGCCACAGCAATCCCTTGCTGTGTTTCACACACAATGCGTGATTCGGGCAGATGTGGCTGTGGAGCGGAGAGCCAGCGACACCGAACCCAATTCGGGATACACCTTACAGTCAACAGGCTGCGTCGTGTGCACATTCTCCCTCATGCGCACATTAAACGACGATTCGGCCTCCCGCCGGGCGGCCTCCTCTCCCTCCACCCACCGCATTTTTCTCATGAGCAATCATCCGATCCTGCGCCACGGCATGGGACTTTTGATTAATGCGCAGCCTGACCTCTGCGTGTGCGGCGAAAGTGAAATATCATCTGCATGCCTTAACAGCCTCCAGCCCGCCGTCCTATTAATCGCTCTTTCTCAACCCGGTGGCAGAGGGATCGATTTGCTCCAAAGTATCCGGAAAGAAAACCCTGATCTGCCCATTGTTATTATGTCCGGAGAGGATGATTCGCAACATGCCCTGCAGGCCTTGCAATCAGGGGCCGCAGGTTACATTCTCATGGCCGAACCGGTCACTCAAATCGTCGCCGGCCTGCGCAGCGTTTTGAAAGGCGAACTCCATCTCAGTTCCCACTTCCGCGAGCGCCTGATTTTCCAGATCATCCACTCCTCCGCAGGATCCTTATCTCCTTTAAAAAGCCTCACCCCGCGTGAACAAACCGTCTTGGATGCGCTAGGACGCGGATGCAACACACGCAGCGCCGCTCTTCAACTCGGTATCAGTGTGAAAACCGTCGAAACACACCGTGGAAACATCAAAGAAAAGCTGCGCTTCCAGAGCTCCCAGCAAATGGTCTCCTTCGCGATGGACCTGCAGCGGGCACGGCCTTCCAGCCGGGATGAGTGTCCCGTGGAGTCACCTATGGTCAAACCGACGTAAACGGAAAAAGGCCCGGCGGTCAGCCGGGCCTTCTTGTTTTCCTTAAAGGTGGGTTATTCGACGGCGGCGATGTTGATGGTGGATTTGGCCAGATCGGTGAGTTTGCGATCGGTGAGGGCTTCCTCATCGAGCGTTTTCTGAAGGATCTTGGCGCCATTCTTGTCGCCGAGCAGTTCCGCGTAAGTCCGGGCGCATCCATACCCTGCGATCTCGTAATGTTCAACACGTTGAGCGGCGGAGATGAGGCCGGCATCACGCACTTCCTCATCTGCTTCCTCCTCAATCATGTCCTGACCTTCTTTGAGAAGGCCTTCCATGCCCTGGCACTTGGGGCCGCGGGTGGATTCGTCGTGGCTCTTAAGCACTTCCACAAGCCGTTCCGCGTGGACTTTGGTTTCTTCGAGATGTTTTTTAAAACCAGCGGACAACTTTTCGTTGTTGGCGGCTTTGGCCATTTTTGGCAGCGCTTTGATCAATTGATTTTCCGCGCTGTAGAGATCTTTGAGTTCGTGGATGTAGAGGTCTTGTAGGGTTTCTAGTTTCATAGTCGGTTTTGTATCGCTTACTCACATGGAGGTGCGTGTGTGTCTTCGGGTGATTGTGGTTGGGTTGGGTGATTTTTTCTTCCGATGCGGAGGCATTAAGAGAAAAGGGACTTCACGTCAGGGCGTTAAGACAACCTTGACGCAGTCATCTTCCTTATCGTTGAAAATCTTATAAGCTTTGGGAGCCTCCTCCAACGGTAAGCGATGTGTGATAATGTCATCCAAACGGATTCTTCCGTCCTTCACCCATTCCAGGAGTTCGTCGATGTGGGAGTGGACGGGTGCCTGGCCAAAACTAAGGTGGAGGCCTTTGTCGAATATCTGGCCAACCGGAAAATTATCATAAGCCATGCCATAAACTCCGAGAACGCTCACATGACCACCCCGTCTGACGCAGCTGATGGCCAACTCCAAAGCATGAATGCTTCCAACCTGTCCATGGAAAACATTGCTGATCTTGTCAGCAAGGGTCCGTTTGGCTTCCATTCCGACAGCATCAATACAGACATCAGCTCCGCGCCCGTCCGTGAGATCCCTGATGGTTTCTGCGACGTTACCATCAGAGACATTGATGGGCGTCGAGCCCGCCACGCGCTGGGCTGTTTGCAAACGGTAGTCCTCAAAGTCCACGCCGATCACGCGTTTTGCCCCTAATGCCGCCGCAACTTTTTGAGCCATGAGACCCACCGGACCACAGCCAAAGACCGCCACGGTATCTCCCGCTTTGGTGCCTGCCCAGTGCACTCCAGAGTAGCCCGTGGGAAAAATATCTGTGAGAAAAAGCAACTGCTCGTCCGTCAGGTTTTCCGGCGCGCGGCGGGGTCCGAAATTTGCAAAGGGAACGCGCACGTATTCGGCCTGGCCGCCACGGTATCCGCCATAAAGGTCGGTGTATCCAAACATCCCGCCGCCCTTCTGTTCGAGCATCCCTCCCTCCGGGCCATAGTTTTCCGGGTTCGAGTTCTCACAGTGGCCCGGAAGTTCATGGCCACAGAAGAAGCAGTGACCACATCCAATCGGGAACGGCACGATGATGCGGTCACCCTTCTTCAGGTCGTGCACGTCCGTGCCGGCTTCTTCCACGATGCCCATGAATTCGTGACCCATCACCATGGGTTTCTTTTGGGGCAGGAAGCCATTGTAGATATGGAGATCTGATCCGCAAATGGCGGTTGCGGTGACTTTGAGAATGATATCTTCGGAATGTTCGATGACAGGATCGTCAACGTTGTCGACGCGCATATCTTTGGGCTTATGGAAAACAACAGCTTTCATATTTGGAGTTGGGTTGGTTTTTTTATTGGTAAGAGATTCTTCGAAAGGATAATCCGCGATGGAGTTTCACTTCTCTGTGACGGCTGAAATGTCTTCGAGGCCGCAGAGATTCAGGGTCTCTCGGATCTCTTCCCGGGTGTGTTCCTTTGTGACATGGACCGCCAGCAGATAACCGCCCGCTTTGATACGATCCTCATAGATCTTCGCTTCCAGCTCAGGGATTCCCAATCCGACAAGGGCTCCGACAACTCCCCCGCCGGCGGCGCCAATGGCCGCACCGCTAAGTGCAGCGACGATGGGGCCGGCCGCAATGAAGGGTCCGATGCCGGGAATAGCAAGGGCTCCGATGCCTGCAAGCAGTCCCAGTGCGCCTCCGGTGATCCCGCCGGTGACAACACCTGTCGCCGCTCCTTCGGGAGCCTTCGTGGTTTTGATTGTGACGGTGTCAGGAACTCCTCCGGACTCAGGGATGAGAACTGATATGTGCGCGGGATCCACGCCGTGCTGTTGGAGAGCATCCACGGCGTTTTCAACATACAGAAGTGATTTTGTGATACCGATAATAGATTGAGACATAATGAGGTGGGGTTATTGGTTTATTCGAACAGTGGAGCGGGATGGCCTGGCGGATGTTTGATTAGACCACGCTCATGGATTCGGGAATGGTTTCGGCTTCCAACAATATTTTGAAGCGGCCAAGGTCTTCCTCCAGTTGTTGGGCCGGGGACTCGCCAAGAATTCTTGCCACCACCCCGCCAAGGGCTCCTGCTGGTGGATTGAATTTAAGAACCACGCTGACATGTGTTCGATGGTCGCCATCAATTGGCTCAAACCGCACGGTGCCGGCGCTCTGCACATCGGCTCCTGGCAACGTCTGCCAGGCGATAAGAGAATCCGGATGTTCGTTGATGATTTCGGCATCCCATTCCACAGGACCGGCAGGCCCTTCCACCGTCCAATGGGAAAGGCGGTCTGACAGCACCTTCACGGACTTGAGGTGAGGCATGAAGTGCGGAAGATTTTCCAGATCGCGCCAGTATTGGAAAACCCTGGAAACGGGCCGGTCGATCGTGATGGCCTTTTCGACCCGATAACCTGCACCGTCCGGAACGCCGGTGTCGCTTTTTGGTTGTGCGGTGGACAACCCCATTCCGCGAAAGGCGGGGCAGCGGCCTGTGAAGCCCCGTCGTATCAACAACCCGCCCAGGACCGCAAGGACCGGAGACATACGGGAGCGGCGCACAAGGCCGTAGATCACCATCGCGGCTCCCCCTGCGAGGGAGGCAATCCGTTCTTTGTCTGCGACATTGATACGTGGAGATTGGTCGTGAAGACCAAGGGATGGAAGCAGAGTGATATGGGACATAACCCAAAGCATCGCATGGCCCTCTGATGGTGGATGGAGGTGTTTGCCTGACTCACCCATCAGGAAAAATACGAAGGGTGGTCTTTCTGATGTCAATTATGTATGAAGTTCAGCCCATGCCTGTCCTGCTTTCGTTTCTGCTTGGAATATTTAGTATGGGCTTTCAATTGCTCGGCTCACGTTTGCTGAATCCCTGGTTTGGGTCCTCCATCATCGTCTGGGCCTTTATCATTTCTTTTTTTCTCGCAGCGTTCAGCCTGGGTTCCATCCTTGGTGGATTGCTTGCACGCTTGAGCGGCCATTGGAAAGACAGGTGGCTGCTTGTTGTGGCGGGGGTGGCAGTGATGGCCTTTGCCTTTAACGCGGTTTTTGCCCGCGCGCTCCTGGCATGGCTGGATCATTGGTCCGCGCCGTTGCCGGTTCTGCTTGGCCTGACCTGCGGGGTGTTATTTCTTCCACCTGTGTGTGCGCTGGCTGCGCTCACCCCCCTTTTGATTCAGCGTTTGAGTGAAAATGGAATGACGGCAGGGTTCGCTTCGGGAGTCATCTACTGCACCGGAACACTCGGCAATATCGCGGGAATCATGCTCACGGTGTTTCTTCTGATTCCGCATTTTCCGGTGAGCGTGCTGCTTTGGTTTTGGACCGCAGGGGTGGCAGTGACCGCAATTTTTGTTTTACGATGTTTGCGCGGATAGCCACTTTTGTTCTTCTGGCCTGTGGGTTTCTCACAGCGTGTGGCCCGGACCCTTCGACCGGCTATCGGGAGAGTGACACGCATTTTCGCGTCGTGCGGGAATCTTTGTATAATCAGATCTCTGTGGAGAGGACCGGGGATGAAGTGGAAATGCAATTCCGGGTGGGCCGGAAATCCACCAGGCAAACGGCGGTGGACCTCTCCAACCCGCTTCGGCTCGTTATCCCCTACTCACGTTTCATGCTTGCTGCCGCCTTGGTGGAACCGCATCCCGAAAACGTGCTTCTCATAGGGTTGGGAGGAGGCGGATTGAATCGCTTTCTCCGGCAGGCCTATCCGGAATCCCGTTTGAGCACGGTGGAACTGGATCCGGTCGTTGTGGATCTGGCCCGGGAACACATGGGGTTCCTGCCTGACGATCAGGATCAGGTGCACATCGAAGATGGACGCGCGTTTCTGAAAAGCAACTTCAGCCGCTGGAATTGGATTTTTGTGGATGCCTATCGTGACAGCAGCGTCCCGCCACACCTGAAGACTCAGGAGTTTTACAAGCTGCTGAGCGACCACTTGGCCCCGGGGGGCGTGGTGGCCTTCAATTTGCATTCCGGGAGCCGGCTGCTTGCCAGTGACCTGGCCACGTTGCGTTCCGTCTTTCGTGAGGTGCATCTTTTCGGTGTGAGCGGCACGGGCAATGTCATCGCCCTGGCCTTTGATAACCCGCCCCCGGCATTTCCGAAGGTGGAGCTTGCCGCAGTTGTCCGTAATTCGCGCCGCCCGGATATTCTGATGGAGCACCTCCAAAGCGTTCTGCGGGAATATGGCGGCAAGGCCGGTCCCACCTCCGCACCGGTGCTCACAGATGATTTTGCGCCGGCAGAGTTTCTTCAACAGCAGGTGCCGGAAGAGTCGCCGCAAGGAAGATTTGACCCTGGTGTTTTTTATCAAAAGCCACCTAACAAAGTGATGGGGGAGCAGGTCGTGATAAAATGGGGGTGAGGTTGGAAGTTCGCCCGGGGTGGATCACGATCTCCGAGCGCGATGGGAGTTAGTGGCGGCGGAGCCGCGTAGGATTTCTCATCGTGCGGCGGAGCGCCCGATCCACCTCACCCGCTTTAATCACACCCGGTGGTGCCAGCGATGCCCTTGTCATATGGACTCGATCTCGTGAAATACCTGCAATTATTGCCCCTCACCCCACGCATGGCGCCCGATATCATTCGTGTCATTCGAAATTTGGTGTTTTCTGCTCGGCCTGCTTCTCATCCTTGTCGCGCTTTTTGAAGCTTCGGTGAAACGGTTGCCCATGACCGAAACGCTTGTCTACCTGAGCGCGGCCATCCTGCTTGGTCCGTACGGGTTTGGTCTCGTGCACTTTGATCCTAAAACCCACTCTGCGTTATTTGAGCGCCTTGCTGAACTCGCGGTCATCGTCTCGCTCTTTACGGCCGGTCTGAAGTTGCAGAACCCCCTTCAAGAGGGTCGCTGGTGGATTCCTTTTCGATTGGCTTTTGGGTCGATGACCTTGACTGTTGGAATGGTCGCTCTGGCAGGAGTCGCTCTTCTTGGTCTGCCGCTGGGCGGAGCGATATTGCTAGGGGCAATTCTTGCTCCAACGGATCCTGTGCTGGCTTCAGGTGTGCAACTTGAAGACCAGTCGGATCGTGACCGTTTGCGTTTCAGCCTGACGGGTGAGGCCGGGCTGAATGATGGGACCGCCTTTCCGTTTGTCATGCTGGGGCTTGGGTTGCTTGGCCTTCACGAAATAGGGCATTTCGGATGGCGGTGGCTGGCGATTGATGTGGTGTGGGCAATTTCCGGGGCCGTGGCTATCGGAGTGGCATGCGGCGCAGCAGTCGGCGGAATCATGCGTTACCTGAAGCAGAAACATCATGAGGAAAATGGCCGCGACGAATTTTTCACAATCGGCTTGATAGCCCTCTCCTACGGCACAGCGATTATGGCCCACACTTACGGATTTCTGGCTGTGTTCGCCGCCGGTTTGGTTTTGCGAATGGTCGAGCAACCCAAACCTCGGATGGCAGAGCACCTGAGCGATCCTCGCCGGCCGACTGAAACCGGGGAAACCTCCACCCCTCATACGACAGGTGCTGTTCTCGGATTTAACGAACAAATGGAAAAGATTTTTGAAGTGGTTCTGGTTCTCCTGGTGGGGTTGGCGATGTCCCCCGGATACGTGCGGTTTGAGCAAGTCATATTCCTTCTTATCCTTTTCCTGATTATCCGGCCGGTTGCTGTGCTGGCAGGGTTGTTGGGAACCTCCACACCTCCGGTGGAACGCAAGTTAATTTCGTGGTTCGGTATTCGTGGAATCGGCTCGATCTATTATCTGATGTATGCCGTGAACCATGGCTTGGATCAGGAAATGGCCTGGCAGCTTATGTCCATTTCCCTCACGGTGGTGGTTGCTTCCATCGTCGTACACGGAATCACAGTTACCCCGCTCATGGCATTTTATCGACGCCAGCGCAAAGAGAGTCCGCTATGTTAGCAGTGTCGCCGGACTTATTGCAAAAACCCGCATGTCTCATAAAAAACGATCAACTATAATCCCATGAACACCTTCATGCCGCACGGCTATTGTATGCGCTGGGACTTCTGGCTTTTGGTTCAGCACATCCTTTCCGATCTATTTATTGCGTTGGCGTATTTCACAATCCCAGCCGCTCTGGTAGTCGTCCTCCGCCGTCGCAGGGACGTGGGGTTCGGATTTCTTTTCTGGCTCTTCTCGCTCTTTATTTTTTCTTGTGGCGTCACCCATCTTTTCGAAATTTTTGTGCTCTGGTCGCCGGTGTATTGGATTGCCGGCTGGGCCAAGGTGTTCACCGCGGCGGCATCGGTGACCACCGCCATTGTCCTTTGGAAGGCCATCCCGACAATCACACATATCCCTTCGCCGCAACAACTGGCGGCAGCAAAAGAGGAGACCATTACCGAAGGGAACTTGCGCAGGCAGGCCGAGCAGGAAAGCAAATTGAAAGATGATTTTCTCGCAACACTAAGCCATGAACTCCGCACTCCCCTGACAGCCATCCTCGGCTGGACCAAGTTGCTGGAATCGGGCGGATTGGGGGAAGAAAACAAACGCGAGGCGATTAGAATCATCGAGCGCAATGCGCGCATCCAGTCACAGTTGATCAATGATCTTCTTGATCTCAGTGCGATAAGCAGCGGGAAATTCCGGGTGGAAATGACGGACGTGAACATCAGTGAGGTGATCCAGTCGGCTGTGGCGACTGTTAAGCCGCTTGCGAACACCTGCAGGATTTCCATTCAGATCAAAGACCCGCATAGCTCCTCATATTTTGTTTCAGGAGATGCCAAGCGTCTTGAGCAGGTGATTTGGAATCTCTTGACCAACTCCCTCAAATTCACGCCAGAGGGAGGACGCGTGGAGCTGGAGGTTCAACCCGAGGGCTCCGGCATCAATATTCATATCACAGACAACGGAGCAGGAATCACAAAGGAATATCTCCCCTTCATCTTTGACAGGTTCAGTCAAGCTGACAGCACTCTTTCAAGATCAAAAGGGGGGTTGGGAATTGGACTCGCCCTGGTGAATGAGTTGGTTCAGTTGCACGGGGGAACGATTCGCGCGGAAAGCGATGGTCCTGGAAAGGGGGCGCGCTTCACCGTGAACCTGCCTTTGATATCTCCAGTGTCTTCCCCGCCCCCGGCGGCGATAACCAACTTCAAACCTCCTTCTTTGGTAGGTTCCTACATCTTAGTCGTGGAGGACGAAGCGGACACGCGGGTGCTTTTTGAGGAGATCTTGCGCAAAGCAGGAGCAGAGGTTTCGGGAGTGGGTTCTGCCATGGAAGCTTTGGCTGAAGTTGCGCGCCGGCGACCGGATTTAATCATTAGTGACCTGGCCATGCCGGGGCAAGATGGACTTTGGCTGATTCGCCGGGTTCGCGAACAACCCGGCTGTGATGCCGGCGTTCTGCCTGCGTTGGCAGTCAGCGCCATGATGCGGGAAGCTGACCGTTCCGGAGCCCTCGAAGCCGGTTTTCAAATGCATCTTCCCAAGCCGGTTGTTCCCGAGAATCTGGTCCTTGTCATCCACCGGTTGTTGCTAAGTCACTCCGGTCAGGACGACGCGCTGCCTGTGTTTTGATGCGGTGGGAGGTCGGGATTTCCACACAGGCTGGCGTCCGTCAAAGACCCGGCAAACGATAGAAATCCAGAATGTTTTCAAGTTTTGCATCATGGCTGCATGGAGTCCGCCGGAGACTGAGCCGCAGCGAGTGGGCGATCCGACACCTCAGGCTTCCTGTTTCCGAAAACACCGCAGAAGAGCCGGGGTTGTTGTTGATCCAGATTGACGGATTACCCCGCACGGAATTGGAAAATGCCATGAAGGAAGGGCGCATGCCCTTTCTGGCGGGTTTGCGTCAGCGCAGCAATTACGGGCTCACCACGTTTTATCCTGGAGTGCCCAGCACGACCCCGGCCGTGCAGGCGGAATTGTTTTATGGCGTTCACGCCGGGGTCCCGGCTTTCTCTTTTCAGAATCGCGCCACCGGTAAAATCGTCTCCATGTTTGATCCGGAGCTGGCCAAAGAGTTTGAAGCGGACTTTTCAGCCCGTGGAGAACCTTTGCTGGAGGGAGGAAGTTCCTGGTCGAACATTTATTCCGGGGGTGCATCCCCGGAGGAATGTCATTTTTGCATCAGCACCTTCGGGTTGCCGAACTGGATCCACGGGGGCCATTTTTTTGCCAAGATCCTGTTTTCCCTTCTGCACCTTCCTTCGCTGATTCGAATCGTGGCGCTTCTTGTTCTGGAGTTTCTTCTCGGTCTTGGCGATGCCGTTTGGGGGCTGTTCAAGGGGCAAACGATCACCCTGGAGGTGGGAGCTGTGCTTTCGCGAATGTCTGTTGGTGTGGCCGTGCGGGAGTTGCTTGTCATCGGGGGCCGTCTCGACCTCGCCCGCGGGCTGCCGATTATTCATTTGAATTTTCTGGGCTATGACGAGCTGTCCCACTGCCGCGGCCCAAAATCGGGATATGCCCATTGGTCGTTGCGTGGCATTGACTCAGCGATCGCGGACCTCTATCGCGCCGCTCATCGTTCGCGCCGCCGCGATTATCAGGTCTGGATTTTTTCTGACCACGGCCAGGATCGTACCCGGTCCTTTGAAGGAGAATTCCCGGGGCGCATCCGTCAGGTGGTTGCTGACTGTTTGTCATCGACCCCTGGTGTGCCTGCCGCAAACCCGTTTCCGTCCCGCCCCGCGTCCCGATGGCTCTTTGACAAAGAGAAACACCACCGGGAAAACAACAAGGGTCACGAGGAGGAGTTCTCGATTGCTTCCCTGGGCCCGGTAGGTCACCTTTATTTGCCGGCTCCGCTGACCAATGACCAGCGGCATGCTCTGGCCCGTCGCCTGGTCGGGCAAGGGAAAATCCCGGCCGTGGTTCATCTCTGCCAGGATGGCACGGTGGTGTGGCACGACGCGGAAGGTTCTGCCCTGGTGCCGGATGAACTGATGGACCGGCTGACCTCTTACAGGCCGTCTTTGCGTCAGGAAATGGTGAACGATTTGGTGCAACTGGCCCGCAATGAGAATGCGGGCGATCTCATTCTTCTCGGACACAACGGCAAGGGGGAGTGTTGGACCTTTGCACAGGAACGTGGTTCGCACGGGGGCCTTGGACCCGAAGAAAGCCGGGGATTTCTTTTGACGCCGCCTGCCACATCGTTGCCAGAAGGCAGCGACGACTTTGTCCGGCCTGAGGGGTTGAGAGCCGCTGTGTTTCATTTGCTGGGCAAAAAATCCCTCGATCCGGTGGCCTCAAACCATTCGTTGTCTACTCACTTGAAAGTCATGAGCTATAATGTGCACAGTTGCTCGGGAATGGATGGGAGAATTTCCCCGCGCCGGATTGCCCGGACCATCGCTCAGGAAAATCCTGACATCGTGGCTTTGCAGGAACTTGACAGCGGACGCAGCCGCTCACGCGGGGAAGATCAAGCCAACATGATCGCTTCCGTGCTGGGTTACCATGTGGTCTTTTGTCCCACGGTCACTGATGGCGGGGAATGTTATGGTCACGCCGTCCTGAGTCGCTGGCCTTTGGAGACTGTCAAAGTGGCCGGGCTGCCCAGTCATCCCGGCGGGCTGTGGCCGGAAAAGCGGGGAGCTTTGTGGACGTGCCTGAATTTTCACGGGGTGCGGATTCATGTCGTGACCACTCACCTCGGGCTGGCCTCCGCCGAGCGTCAGGCTCAAATGAGAGCCCTGCTGGGAAATGACTGGCTGGGTCCGGTCATGCCTGAGGAGCCGGTGATTCTCTGCGGCGATTTTAATTGCCGGCCCGGAGGTGCCACCCACCGCTTGGCGACGGCGTTCCTTCGGGATGTGGCGGGCCCCCGGGGTTTTTCCACCTTCAGTTCCTTGCAGCCGATGGTGCGGCTGGACCACATCTTTGTGAGCCGGCATTTCAGGACAGAAAATGCCAGGGTGGTTGATAATCACCTCACGCGGGTAAGCTCTGATCATCTGCCGCTGTTTGCGGAGCTGACCATGACAATCACCGAAAAAACAGGGGATCCCACCCTGGCTGAGCAGGAAATCAAAGGATCTTGAGCGGGGGAAGCTTCTGTTTTAAATTTAAAACCGGCTCAAAAAGATCTCCCATGGTCCTCACACGCCGGATCACCGCATCATCGCGATTCGTCCGTGAGCCCTTTCCCCGAAGGCCGGAAACCGTCCGTCCGAGGGGGAACTCCGGCAAAGTAAATGGGCGCAAGCCGGTGTTGGGATGCGATACTGTGATATGAACAACAATCCGTCCGGCAGAATCCAAATTCATGGCGAAGGTATCGGTGGCGTGACCGTGGAATTGGTGGAAAAGCGTGCGGAGGAAATCGCGCGGATGGACGGCAGGGCCCACGCGGGTGAGCAGGACCGGCTTGCGGCTCTTGACGAGTTGCAAAACCCCGGGCCACCCCCAGCGCCCGAGGCGGATGAAACAGCCGCACCCGTGGAGTTGTGGAGCATGGCTGAAGCTTCCAAAGGACACCGTGGGGTGCACACGCCTCTTGAAGATGAACAGAGTGCTGCTGAACAACTCGTCAACGAAGGTGTTGAGGAAGCGGACCGCGACCTGCGTCTTTCCGCCAGCGACGAAAACGCGGACGAATAGTGCGGAAGCACTGAACCGGGTCGCTCTTCGCAATCCTTGCTTTCGGCTTTTCACCTCGCCGGTCATCGAGGCGCACCCGCGAAGCGCCGTGGTCCGGGAACTAAGAACTTTTTTCAGCCAGAAATTCCCCGATTAACCCCTCAAGCCTATTCGGGGACGTGCCAGCCTCGATTTCGATTTCAACGATCGGCAGATGATCAGGCCCCCGCTTGCCCACGATGTCAGGCGGTTGCCAGGCCGTGATGCCCTTGCCTGCCAGAAATTCCAGAAATGCTCCCGCCTGGCTTCCCTCCACATGAAAGCTCGGCGCGGATTGCTCATGGGTGGGGGGGATGAGAATGATTTTTTGCGGCTGCATGGCAAGGAATCGCTTCTCAGACCGTAAGGACGTGTCATTTTAGCTGGTTTTCTTTTGCTGCCGGCCAGGCATCCGTTGCGGCAGCCGCCTTCAAAGCGATTGGATAAACAGCAAAGACCCCAATACCTGCCGAACCTGCAGGCCGGTCACTGACCCTGCTCTTACGTGCAACCGCGGACAAGGAAGAGAAGAAGGAGCACCGGAATTGGCACCCCGATCAACCATAAAAAAATCCATCCCAGCTTTCCGCTTTGAGCGGCTTTTTTGGTAAGATACTTCATAACATCACCTCATCGCCTCCCCTTTGGTGTTTGGTTGTATTGAGCGCGCAAACATTTTTAGACCCATCCGGACGGGCCCGCATGACCGATCATTTCACGTATGAAATTGCCTTCTCTCCTTTTATCCGCTGCCACCGTCTCCGTCTTGCTCATTGCTTGTGAGGAGAAAAAACCGCAAGTGCTTGTGAAGCCAGCTCCGGCCACATCAAATGTTGAAACAACACGTTTGGGATCGGCCATTGATGCCTACATCAGCAACCCCGGCGCCGCGCAGGCCGCCACGGTCGACAAAGCCTTTGCCGAACTCGATGGAGAAATCGCTGAACTCAATGAACGCCTGGCAACGGATTCGGGAGAGGACCGCAGCGAGGCCAAATCCAAAGCTGACAACCTGCGGGTCTATCGCGATAAGGAGCATGCGCGTTACATGGGCGCACAAGCCCGCGTAAAAACAAATGCCGTCAAAGAAGAGGTTAAGGATTTTGGGGACAAGGTTGAGGCGGGGGCCCGGAAAGCCGGGGACGCTGTCAGGGATGCAGGGCAGGCCATCGATAAAAAGTTGCCTTGAATGAATGCTTTCAAATGGAAGCGTCCTGCCCGGCACCGGGTCGGTATTTTGGCAGAAGGAGGGCACGATGCATTGGCACGAACAGGATTTCCAATCTGAGCTCATGACCCGGGATCTTCAACAGGTCCGCCGTGAGGTGGAGAACCTCATCCTCCAATTCGAGCAAATTGCGGACTTGGTGGAAACCATCGAATATGAGGGGGCATCCATTAATGTTCGTGAGTTTTTTCAGAGGGCCATCAGCCGGTACCAACTCGAGAGGGAAGAAAGCATCCGTCACAAACACCCGAGGAAACCCATCCTCTCGCAGGTCGATCTCTCGGGCATCCGGGTCATCACCGTGGAGGACAATGAGGATATCAGCACGCTGTTAACCATTATTTTGGAAGCGGCAGGAGCGGAGGTGGTCGGGGTTTCCTCTGCTCGCAGAGCTCTGGAGGTGCTCGAGGAATCGGCCTTCTCGGTGGTTGTCAGCGACATTGGTATGCCGGACATGAATGGTCTGGAGTTTCTCCGGAAGATGCGCGAGCGCGGCGACCAGACACCCGCCATTGCTCTCTCAGCTTACGCAACCGCAAAGGATAAACAGGCCAGCCTGGATGTGGGATACGATCTTTTTGTGGCGAAGCCGGTACATCCCGCCATGCTTGTGATGGGCATCGCCAAGCTGGTGAAAAACACTTAAAACTTTCGTGCGGGTTGAGCCCGCCAATGGCAGGGATGAGACCATTGCGTCAATGAACCCATGCCAAGCGCCCGTCGTTTTTCTTCCGATGCACGGCATCCTGCCATCCCTGACTGGTGGTCCTTCAGAGAGGGTGAGGCCGCGGTGGTCGCTTGTCGTCATGCATCCCAACCCGGGAAGGGCGACACCTGTGGGTCATCATCCTTGACAGGATGCCCCCAAATGCCAATCACCCGGCGAGGCATTTCTGCACTCCACCGGGTGACTGTTTTTTTGGAAGGCTTAAGACGTTATTTCTCGGTGACAGAAGAAATATCTTCGAGCTGATTGCGTTTCAGGATGTCCCGGATCGCGGCTTGGTCGCCGCCTTCCGTGACATGCACGGCCACGAGGTATCCGCCCTTTTTGATACGATCCTCATAGACCTTGGCTTCGAGTTCTGGAATTCCCAGACCGACCAGGGCTCCGACGACTCCGCCGGTTGTGGCTCCGATGGCCGCACCGCTGAGAGCCGCCATGATGGGGCCTGCTGCGATGAAGGGGCCGACGCCAGGGATCGCGAGGGCACCAATGCCGGCCAGAAGTCCAAGCGTGCCGCCGACGACTCCTCCACCGACAGCGCCAGTGGTTGCGCCTTCGGGGGCTTTGGTGGTTTTAACGGTTCCTGTTTCAGGAACTCCGCCGGATTCTGGCATCAGCACGGAAAGGTCCGCGCTGGGAATGCCGCTGGCTTGCAGATCGTCGAGGACGGTTTCTACTTGTTGGTGACTGTTAGCGATACCGATGATGGATTTTGACATGTTATTTGGTTTTGTTGGTTTGATTTGAACGACAAACGTGTGGTTCAGGGTTTCTTAACTTCGAGTTGATTGGTGACCGAGGTGGCTCCGGCTTTTTTTGCATACTTCGCGATGGCGGTCTTCTCAGCCTCGCTATCAACGGGGCCCCGCAAAGTGACCACACCGGCCACGGTGATGATTTTCACGTTTTTGGCCCCCATGGACAGGTCCTTGTCGGCGACAACCATTTTCCGGGCTTCGGCTGTGATTTTCAAATCAGCCGGATCGTTGGATTGGTCGCCTGATGTGAGGGTTTCTCCGTCACGATCCCGGGCATTGTTGGCGGTGTTGTCCTTGTCAGTGGTTTGCCCGAAAGCATGAGAGGCGAGAGCCGTTGCGATCAGGAGTGTCAGTGGAATTTTTTTCATAGTGTTGTGATTAACACTGTTCTTTCGCCGGGAAGCTTTCGCCTGGTTGTGCCCCGATCCCTTGCTCAGGCTTTCCCTTTCAGGGTGCCCCCATGCCGGCCGTTTCAGGAAATCAGGTGTTTTCCGGGCAGGCCCAATCGGATCACAGATTGGCTGAAAGGATTTGCCAGCAGGCGTCTTCCGGTGTCTTTAGAAGATCGATATTTCCTATGACTGATAAAATCTTCCAGCAGTTGGTGGCGGTGAGCGGTCATCTCTCCTCCCGGCGCACTCAAATCATGGAGGCGTGGCGCAGGGCGTCAGAGGAAGATCCTGATCAAACAACGGCTGATTCGCTGACGCGATCGCAGTTCAATGACCACATGCCGCAAGTGCTTGAGGCGCTTGAGATCAAGCTCGCCACGCCGCCCGAAGGGGCTATGGAAGCTGTGGCGGAAGAAAAGCAGAAACTGGAGGAAATGAAGCATGGTCAGCATCGCTGGCAGCAGGGATACCGTTTGCGCGAAGTCACGCGGGAGTGGGGGCATTTGCATTTGTGCCTGTGTCACGAACTGACCGTGTTTGCCGCATCGAATCCGGACATCGAACCGGAAACAATCACCGAAGCGCATTTTGAGTTGATCCGCTTTGTCAACACGGCCATCAACGAAAGCCTGTCCCAGTATGTGCGAATGGAAGAAGAGACAGCCGCAGGCCGGGCTCGCGACTTGGAGCAGGCCCTCGCAGAGTTGGCTGAAGTGGAGCGTCAGCGTGGGACCTTGTTCCGCGAAGCGGTGCACGATCTTGGCGGCAGCATGCAAACGGTGACCTCGGCGGCCTCGATTCTGGGTTTTTCCAACCTGCCGGAAGATCGCCGCGCCGTGGTGGTCGACACGATCGAGCGCGGCGTGAAGACATTGCGGGGCATGCTCGGCGAATTGATGAGTCTGGCCCGGCTTGAGGCGGGGCAGGAAAAACGGCATGTTGTGCCTTTCGATGTGGCGGAATTGCTGAAGGAGCTGGCGTCCGCCTCACAATCCAGTGCGGTGGAGAAGGGGCTGTCTCTTGAGGCCGATGGGCCGCTGCCGCTTTTTGTGGAGGGCGACGCCGACAAGGTGCACCGCATTGCTCAAAATCTTGTCATTAATGCGATCAAATACACAGAGCGCGGCGGCGTGAAGCTGACCTGGGGTCGCGAAGGGGCGGAACATTGGTGGCTGATGGTCAAGGACACGGGTCCGGGTTTGTCTGATAACCCTCAATCGCCGATGGTGGAAGGTTTGAAAGATGCCACGGAAAGCGCGCGTGAGGCGGATGAGCGCACAGTGCAAGCCGGCGGGCCCAGCACTCATGTTTTGCCCCCGACATCCGGCTTTGCGGGAACCACCTCAAGCCATCAGCCGGGCGAAGGGATCGGGCTTGCCATCGTCAAGCGGCTTTGTGACCTGCTTAACGCCAGCCTCGAACTGGCAAGCTCGGCCCGGGAAGGCACAACGTTCCGCGTTTTGCTTCCCGTTCGCTACGATCCGAAAAGCGATCCGGTCAACTGAGCGGAAGAAGGCCGGGAAGGGCATCTTTGTAGGCGGGGAAGAGCGGTTGCCATCCCGTCATCTTAAGCTTGGCGTTTGAGACGCGCTTGTTGGTGTTGCCGCGCTTTCGCGTGGCGGGGGCCGGGGCCCGGGGTGGGAGCGGACCTCCCAGCTGAGAGGCAATCCAGGAATACACCTCGCTCTGACGGGCCGGCGTGTCATCGCACACATTATAAATTCCGGACAATTTTTTGGTGCCGGCATGAAGGATGGCTTGCGCGGCATCATCGCGGTGGATTTGGTTGATCCATCGGGAGCCCTCGCCATCGAGGGTGGCCGTCCCGTCGAGAAATTTGCGAAGGAGCACCGAGCGTCCGGGCCCGTAGATTCCGGACAGACGGAGCACACACCCGCCATGAGCAAGGGCCAGGGATTCCGCCTCCAAAAGAATTTTCCCGGTTTCAACCGGAGGCTCCACAGCACTTGCCTCGTCCACAATCCCTCCGTCGGTTTGGCCATAGACTGATGTGCTCCCCACAAAAATCACATGAGAGGGAGTTGCTGCCGCCAGGAGCTGATGCAGCCCTTGCACATAAACCCGGTGGTAGGCCTCACGTCCGCCGCCGCGTCCCGAGCTGGCACAATGAACCAGGAGGTCGGGGGATTGCCAGGGTTTTGAAAAGCCCGGGGTGTCTGCGATGTCCATCGCGAGGACTTCGAACGGCTTTTCTTTCAAACGATCGGCCGAATCCTGGCTCGCACAAAGCCCCAGCACCTGCCAGCCCAAGGCTGAAAAAAGATCGGCTGCGGCCTCCCCGAGGAAGCCGCAGCCGGCGAAGATGACTTTCACTTCAGGTTGCTCAAGGCAGGCTGAAATTAAAACGGACCTTCATTTTGGCGCGTTTGGCATTGTTCTTGGCCTTGCGGCGGGATCGCTGCACGGGCGTCTCAAAAGCCCGCAATCTGCGGACCTCATCGAGGATTCCTTCTGTGTCGAGCTTGGATTTCAAGCGCTTGAGAGCGCGATCAATGGGCTCACCTTTTCTTACGAGGACTTCCGGCATCTAAATTCAC
>JBGSPC010000020.1:0-2778 GCA_041738805.1 Terrimicrobiaceae bacterium
CGATCCGGCGCATAAAGCGTTCCGGACATGCATTCCGGGTGTGAAGGTCCACCGTCATATTTAGCTTTTCCTCAAGGAAAAACTTCAAACTCATGAAGCCCGTCAATGTGGGCCGAGAAGTGAATTCTACGAGAAAATCCGCATCATTTATGGAGGGTTCTCCCCGTGCGGCTGAGCCGAAGAGCCACAAATTCATCACACCCATAGATTGCAGCTGCTCACGGAGGTCTTTGATCGCCTTGCTGATGGATTCCCGGGAGTTCACGTGCAATATCCTAGCTTTCGTTGGTGTCGCATGACAAGCGAAGATGGGAGACCGCCGGTGGCGGTGGTGCGGGGGCGGCTGCGCCGCCAGAAGATGGGAGATGGGGCTGAATCTTTCAGCTTGTCAGCTTTTCGTTATTTCACCATTTCGGGGACCTATCCCTTGCCTATAAGACTTGCGAATGGGAAACCTGGCTCGCCCGGGTTCTCGCCGACAACTTTTCCCCACAGAACGTTTTTTACGGCAGCATGGGCTTGTTTTGGGGTCAGCTTGCGACCACCGAGGGCAATAATCCACGCATCCATTTCCTCAACTGTGGCGTCATTGGCATCAAAATCAGGAGGGAAAATCCTCTCATCTGGCTCAATTCTTGAGATATGTGGCAATGATGTTTTCATGGTGTTCTTGAAATGTTTTAATTGCTGATTTGAACGCCTGCTTGGGGGAAAGAGTATCGTACCAAATCTTCTGGATCAACCCGGACTTTTTTCCCAGAACATCCTGGTGGGGAACTACATGCGCGCTGTCGAACCTGCCCACGTCGAACCAGCGGTCGTCAAGCAAGTGCATCAACACCACGACAAACGAGGTATATCTTCCTCGCTCGGTCCTGCGAAAAATGAGGATTTTGGTCTCCTCGGACAACCAGATTTCGAATGTGCTTTCAGGCATTGTGTGGGCTGTGTCTCATATATCGTCGAACCGAAACACGCGAGGCCTCCTCTCCGGCCCTCGACCCTGGACCTCAGGCTCTCGACTCTGACCCTTCCGCCATCCGCCATCAATGCTCCGCAATTTCTACCATACTAGGGCGGCAATCCGTCGTATATCGGCCTCGGATATCCGCTATAGCTTCGCGAATGTCCAAAATCAGCTTCGTCACCTCAGGCTTCATATACGATCAGGCCGGAGGATTCTATAGTTGATCGGAAGACTGGATTCTTAACGGAGCGCTCTGTGAGCAAATCCACCGGTCTGTTGAAGAGACGCTCCAATTCTTCTGCCAGAGCCATGAATCTGTCAGCAATCCCTGGTTCGGTATCCTTGAAAAATTCCACGATCAGGTCCAGATCGCTGTTCATTTCATCGAAGTCTGCGGAGACTGCGGAACCAAACATCCGTAGTCGTTTCACGCCAAGTTTTCGACAGAGGGAATCCAGGAAGCTATGATGGACTTCGAATTCGTGTTGAATGGTCTGGTTCATGACTGGCATTGATTATCGTGCAAGAGGATCGGTGTATAGACAAGCCGGGAATCAACGAGAGCGTAGAGCAGCAGCGAAGCTGGCAATACTTTCAACTCGCAACTGTGCAACCTGCAACTCTGTTGGCAACCCGCAACCTCCAACTTTGCCTTCCTCAGGAACGAAGCACAAGAAACGAAGAACGAAGAACCGTGAACAAAAAACAGCAGCGAAGCTGCCCAAACTCTCATCTCGCAACACTGCAACTTTCCCTTCCCTTACGCCCTCAACTGACCCGGACGGGTTACAGAAGGAAACGAAGGAAGCAAAGGGGATCGAAGGCGGCGGGAGATGGGAGAGGATTGGTAATTTTTGGATTTTGATTCTGGATTGAAATTCCGGTTTGGACAAAGATCGAAATCAGGGTTGTTTCGTCTCGGCTTCGATCAATTGTATGCGTTCTCCTGCTGATTGACGAAGCTCCGGATAATCCGCACCGACCTCAGTAAGGTCGTCTCCGGGGTAGTGCTGCGCCCAGTATTGGGCTGTTAAATTTTCACTGAGATCAGCGAAGGATCGGAATCGCGGGTCGAATGTGAGCGCATGGTCCAGGAGGGTGGACAGGTTATGGATCTTCTGCAACTCCCATCCTTTGCTGATCAAGTATGCTTTTAGAAAGCGCTCAACGGATTCTTGGAGCAGCTCCACGCCGCTATAAGTTGCGCCACGGGCCTGAAACAAGGCGTCTGCCGCGACCAGCCTTTCGCGTGCCAAAAACAGCCAGTCCTGAGGATTGGTCTCGTCTGTTTTCATGCGACAAGCAATCCCTCTTTGTTGATGGATGCGTAGAAGCCTCCACCTTTATTCAGTCGTTTTAGATGGTCAGCGGGGGAGACCAAGATTAGCTCGAAGGGAAGTGAGTTGGCTGCCCACCGAATTGGTCGCCATGCTTTGAGAATAGCACGTCTTTCGGACACGGAGGAGTGTTCGATGTTTTTTATGACAAGAAGATCCACGTCGCTGTGCTCATTGGGGTCCCCATAGGCGTACGAGCCGAAGAGAATCACCTGCTCGGGGTGGAACTGTTCAACGAGAACCTGCAAATACGGCAGAAGCCTGTCGGCAATCCGGTGGACCGGATAGCGAGGGTCCCGGAGAACATCTTCCCGGATGGTGGATGTTTTCAAGATTAGTCCCTTACCGCGTAAATCCTGCGCAAAAAGCGCAAGACTTCAGACGGTCGCGGGTTGAAGGTTTGGGAGGACAAGCCACTGGAGGAGTTTGCACGAAGTGGTGATGAGACGCCTACCGAGTGCCGTGAGATAATAG
>JBGSPC010000024.1:0-4431 GCA_041738805.1 Terrimicrobiaceae bacterium
GGCACTGCTTTTAATGACCGCCACCTGATTGGCCCCTTCCTGAAGAATCGCGGACGTGACCTGACGGAGCCGGTTCACAACTTTTTGTTCGATCTGCGCAATCATCGCCGCATCGCGGAAGTGCACTTTCCGAATGTAGACGGATCCCAACGCGTAACCCCAGGCTTCGGACTTGGGCGACACTTCATCCCGCACGCGGTGGCTCATGCCATGACGATCCTCCAGCAGGTTTTGCAAGGGCATGTTGCTCAGACAGCGAACGGCGGCATTACGGACATTGGCCCGCAAAGATCCACGGGGGTCAGTGTTTTTAAACAGAAAATTTTCGGGATCATGGACCCGCATTTCATACCAAACCCCGATCCCCATCGGTGTGCCTTCTTCGGAATTGACCGGCTGGCTGCGCAAGTATTCCTGATCAAGCCGCAGGTCGACTGTCTTCACACCCCCAAAAAAACGGATGAGCAGGGCCTGCGGACCAAGCGTGAAGGGCAGCACGTGAAGACCCGGCTCGGCAATAACTCCTGCCACCTTCCCGAAAAGCAAAAACACCTGGGCTTCGCATTCGTTCACCACGGCAAACAAACAAAAAAACCGGCACGCCGAGAGAACCAGCGGCACAAAAAACAGCAGAAGCACAAACGTCAGGATCAGCGTGATAAGGAACGTCATGGCTTCTGAGTGAGGAAGATGTTGCGAGCCTGCTGATACAGATCGAGTTTCACATTCCGTAGGTATCCGCTGATGGCATCCGGTCCGCTTTCTCTGAGAAGGCGGAGTTGTTCGGCCAGCCACCTCAACGGCTCAACTTCTGCCTCGGCCTTCATGGTTTGAATTTCCACCGCGCGTTTGGATTCCTCGATGCGCTGGTCCGCCAGGGCTTGGGCGACGCTCACCTCGGAGAAAACTTCATTGTGGGCCGTGTTGATGGCTGCCAAGGCCGACTCAATTTGCACCGGCGGGTCGATCCCCGTGATGAGCGACGAATCGAGCTTGATCCCATATCGGGCCTCAGACGTCCGGCACTCGCGGTCCATTTCCTCGTTGAGGAGGTTCAAATTTTTGCGGAGGTCATTGATCGAGATACCTTCAAACCGGAGGTCTTCCGGCAAAGACAACCCCTCGTTGGACTGCGCCGGTGGGGCCTTGAAGGTGGCAATGCGCTCGCGGAGCACGGACACAAAATATCCCATCACATGCGCAATAGGATTTTTAACCCCGAACAGAAACGCATACATGTTGCTCTCAGAAACCCCAAAACGAATCTGGCCGGTGACACCAATGTTGAGCTGATCCCGTGTGACAGCCTCCAGCACCGTCCCTCCCTCATTGGCCGTCGGAGTTTCGGGATCATACGCCAGGCTGGCGGTCACAATCGCAATATTCACCTTGTGGACTTTCTGCCATGGCCACCGGAAGTAGGGGCCGCCAGGTCCAATCACCTGAAGCTGGGGGTAATTGTAACGCACCAGATCCTCTTCCGGCAAAGCCTCGGCAAACGGCATCTCCGAGGTCGTGGCATTTCCAATGCGCTGAGCCCTCCCAAAACTCGTCAGAACCGCCCGCTCATTCGGAGCCACTGTAAAAAACCCCATCAATAATGCCCGGAAACAGACATATGCCAACAACCCGAAAAAGATGCCAAAGATGATTTCCAGCAGGGTCATGGTATTACCCTATTTGAGTAATCTGCCATTCCGCCCCTGACAAGGATTACCTCACAGTTTCGTGACGGCGACGGAAGCAAGCCCAGGATCCGGTGCCAGGAAAAAGTACAAGACCGCACCGAGAGCATTCAGCAGAATGACCACAAGAATCCAGACCAGCTTGTCGTTTCCTTGGAGGGCCTTGTTTGTCAAACAATGGACCAGCCCAATGACCCAGAACACCAGCGAGAAGATAGAAAATGCCCCAATGGCAATGGGGACCCAACCCAGATAAAACCCCGCCTGATTCAGGTTGGGAGGAAGAGTCGGGTCTGCTGTCACCGCCCCGACAATCCCAAAACCAACACCTGCTCCACAGATGATCGCAAGAGTCAGATAGAAAATTGGGTAGGCTCTCATGGGAAGGTTCCTGGTGCGGAGTTAGGGGGCGGCGCTTGCCGCGGTGGGTTGAATGGAAGCATTGGAGGAAGTCTGATAGTCGGCATGATACCGCGCGAGAAAATCCGTGATATCTGGCGGAACAACCCTTGGAAAAGATCGCAAATAGACATAGGTGCCACCAAGGGTTTTCTTGTAGGTGTCCATCAGCGGATCGCCCATCCATGGATAAAGAAAGACAAGGGCGGAGGCCGGATGATCTTCTGCTGTTTGAATCACTCCAGCATGAGTTGCTATCCCCTCGACAGCCAGTTTCTGAGCTCCTGCAAGGTCGCCCGTATTTAGCGATCGATGGATCGCTGTGAAATATGAAATGCTCGCGGAATTGGAGCCTTTTACTCCTCGGTTTGTGCCGTGTGCCAGCCCAACCAGATAGCACGTTGCTCCAATGGCCGCGGCTCCAACCAATAAGACGACTTTGCGTTTCATTGATTCATCAATTCTCCGTGGCTGGCACTCCTATTCGAAAAGCAGCGTTGCACATATCTCTTGGTCACCCGATACCCGAGCCATGCCAGAATCCAAGGTGCGGCCACCTTGCTGAAATCGAGAAGTGCGTGCCCCTGTGTAACCTCACGCGGCACAAGATTGAAAACGATCGAATTCACAATCAGATAGGAGAAAATCGCCACCCCGGCTGGAAGTAACCGCGCCTGCTTTTGAATCGGCGAGAAGAACATTTTCTTTGTGGCATAGCCGGCAGCCCCAGCAAAAACTGCTGCAGCAAACAGACCGGCAGAAAAAAACCAAGGATTGATCTGGTCATCTTCCTTCTGAAACGCGATTGGAATCGCAAGAGCAACAACGGAGAGCATTAAGGTCACCCACATGACCCCCAAAAGAAATATGAGAGACCGGAAAATCATTCGTGCGGGGAATGCTTCTGGTATGATTTGGCCTTGGGGTCGCGACGGGCAAATTTCTGATCTCATTTGGAATCCTGCAGTTCTTTGATGAGCTCCGGCGGAGGAGCAATGAGAATGTCTGTGGCTTTGTAAATATTGGCGGCACCCGTCGGGGGAGGTGGGGGTGGAACCATCAGTGCGGGCAAGAAGGGCAAATGGGAACGGGTTTTTGGCGTGGTATCCAGCTGAGAATTTAACTGTTTGAGGATCTCTTGGTCATCGATGGAGGCTTCAACCAACTGAATAACACGAAAATCCCCAGAGCTGCTTTTAACTATGGTCCAAATCCGCTGATGAGTTTTCTTCACCAATTTCTGCCATAATTCCATGGTTCCAATCGGCGTATCAGTTCCGCCCAAGATAAGAACCGGGTCATCTCCGCCAAACCTTTCTTTGCATAACGAAAGCCATGCTGCCGCTTGCTCCGTTGAATACCGATGGCCACCGATGAGCACATTGCTGCCATCCGAGGCACTGATGACCACGAAAATCGGCGTGGTGCCCTCAAGTTGTGGAAGCGAAAGAGGACTTCCATGAGCGCCAGTTGTGAGAAACAAGGCCGCTGCAAGGGTGGTCATTCTCATTCCTATTCCTTCTGTTCCTTGATTGTTTCAACTTGAATTGGAGCCGGGGGAGAGAAGTGGCTCACCAAAAAAGCCGCTGCGAAGAAAACAACAATGAGAGCAACGGCCAGCCCGAGGACGCCTTCCATGTGAGGCGCCAGCCAGTCTTGGAGGTTCACAGATGTCTGGGAAATAGACTCAGCCTGACGAGGGAGCAGGAGTACAATGAGCAGGATGGCAAGGCTTGCAGAGGACAGCCAGACGGAAAGGGCCACCTGACGGGATAGCCGCCGCAGGAGGAGTTGATGTTCTGAATCGGCGGGCTTCATGGCTGATTTGTTGCTTTACCGCGCCGAAAGGGGGGTGTCGGGATCGCTGACGGTTTTTCCACGCCCGAAGGGCTGATGGTTTCTTTGTCGATCCATTGATAATCAATAATTCTCACAGGTGCCCTGATTCAAGGAAAATGGGGGATTGCGTAGCGGGTAGTGATACAGAAAAGTGGGCGGTCAAGGGACTGACGCGCCCTACCGCAGTGGAGACGTGCTGGCGCGAACGCGAAGCGCCTCATTGATGGTAGGGCTGGGCAGTCCCTTGCCCGCCCATTTGTTGTTGAGAAGATGGCACTCTTCATCTACCACGTAACATACTAAAAAACAGGGAGCTAGAAGATACCAAGTAACAGTGGACACGATCATTTATTGAAAAATTATCGGTCGCGATGGACTCTGACGAGGTGGGTGTTTATGGTGAAGGTTTTCTAATGAGCGAATTTGTCCACCTTCATTGTCATACGGAATTTACTCTGCTCGATGGGGCGGTGAGGCCTAAGGAGATGGTCAAGCGGGCGGCGAAACT
>JBGSPC010000033.1:0-1923 GCA_041738805.1 Terrimicrobiaceae bacterium
CAGGTCGACCGGGACAGGAAGTGCGCCCGTAGCCGTTACAGGCAGGCCAAGTCTTAGTGCAACTACGAGGCAGTCCCTATCGCAAAATTCTCCGAGTGATGTAACATCTTTGAGTGTGACACAGGCTTCCCCGAACTTTTCTTCCAAGAGGTAGGGCCAACAGATCTCGAGTTCGTCGAATTGAATATGGGAACACGCCCATTCCTCAAAACGGACAGCGATTCGCATGATGACACGCATAAACTCGTCACCTCCATTGTAGCATTCACTGAGATTCACTCTCCGGCCTGATCGGGAGCGTCTCATGCACTCGCGCCAAAGAGAAAGAGCGCAGGCGAATACGGCCGCTGGGTCTGGAGATGTATGATTGCACTGATTGTTCCCCATAGTGGGTAATATTACCTGGCCAGGTTTGGCTCTATTGGCAACGTGAATTTTTCTTCAGATCGCAGCGAGCACCGCATATTCCGTCTGGTCGATCCCTCGAATTCTTCATAGCTTCTATTCAATGGCCAACTGGACTCGCGACCAACTCCTTGCTGCGCTCAATCTCTACCATCGCACGCCCTTTGGTCGGCAGCATAAAGCATATCCACCAATTGTGGAATTGGCCGCTCTCATCGGGAGGACGCCATCCGCCGTCGCGATGAAACTGAACAATTTTACATCCCTTGACGAGGCTGAGTTGGAGCGTGGGGTCGTGGGTCTGAGCGGTGCGAGCAATGCCGACCGAGCCATTTGGGAGGAGTTTGACGGACGCATGAATGATCTTGCCGAAGAGTCCGAAGCCTCCATCGAACGGCTTGCCCGCACAGAAAGTAGTCTTAAACCAGAGAGGGAACCAGCTCCCCCAACTGGTCCCAGCGAATCCACCGCGACAGTAAAAATCCGACGCCAGCAATCGTTCTTCCGAAAGGCTGTTCTTGGCTCCTATGGCTTTCGTTGCTGCATCACTGGCAATCCCGTTCCCGAACTCCTACGGGCGAGCCACATCGTCCCATGGTCGCAGAGCGAGGCACACCGCGCCAACCCGCGCAACGGACTTTGCCTCGCAGCAACCTTCGATGCAGCATTTGATCGTGGCCTGTTCACCCTCGACGATAGTTGCCGCATCATCCTCAGTCCCCGGTTGAAACATTACCTTCCGAACCCTGAACTTGAACGCACTTTTTTCGAAGTCGAAGGCCGTCAAATCATCCTTCCGGACAAAAACCTACCCGATCTTCAATTAGTGACGCAGCATCGAAAACTCTTCGCAATTTCATCCGATGCGTGATTTTCTTGCGCCGCTTGCGGGTTTAGTGCCGTTGTTCGTTCTTTGCGGAATCCTCTGGATGGTTTCAAAAACGCGGGAACAAACCTTCAAGACCCCACTCACTCAGCGCCTGCTTCGTCCTCCGGGAGAATCTCTGCGCAAACTGATTGATGAACTGGGTGATAAACTTTGGGACAAGATTATATATGCGTTGTCCGGCTGTGCTTTCGTGGCCTTTGGAACATGGGTGGCGTTTGATCAATTTATTCTGGGGGCCGTCTTTGTTGTATTGGGACTCACTTTATTCTCGCTGCTTTCGATCTCCCTCTGGAAACTAAGTTCAAGGCTTCGTGATTGCCGACTCGGATTCCTCGGCGAGCGAGCTGTGGGCGAGGAACTCAACCAGCTTCTCGCTCATGGTTGGCGAGTTTATCACGATGTCGAGTTCAACGAGAACCCTGGCCAGAAGCCTTTCAATATTGACCATATCGTCGTAGGGACTGGAGGTATATTTGCCATTGAGACCAAGACCCGGCGCAAAAGGATCAAGAACAATGCCGACGATGCGAACAACGAGGTGATCTTCAACGGCTCCACGCTCAAATATCCGTGGGGAGAGGAGACTTTCGGAATCGGCCAAGCACGCCAAAGAGCTAATTACCTTGAAA
>JBGSPC010000007.1:0-61128 GCA_041738805.1 Terrimicrobiaceae bacterium
TCCCCTGTGCTCCAACTCCACGTGCACGATTTCCTTTTCCCCACTCTCACTCCCCACGTACCGATACCCTCTTATTCCTATTTTCATTGCTCCCATCTTGCTCCTTTTCTTCCCTCATCCCCATTGTTTGATGGAGAGCCGCGATGACGCGCAAGCGGTAATTGTTAAAGTTTTTAAAGCCGTATTCTCCGTGGGCTGCCCACGAAGGGAACGACGCGTCTTCATGCCTACCGGGCATACTCGGACACGCTCCACGCCGATTCCGGGGTTTGAGGAAAGAGGCGTCCTCAATTGGCAAACTGATTCCGGCTCTCAGATGAAAGGAGTCATTCGACGCGCTTCGCTTCTCGATGTGTGGATCCAGTCCCATGCGCTCAACCACCGGGCGTCCTTTTCGGAGAATATTGGACCACCCTGACGTTTTCCAGCGTCACAAGCCCGCCGTTCATCATTTCTTCCAACACCGGCAGGAACGCGTTGATTTTTTCTTCAGCGTCCACGATTTCCACCACGAAAGGCAGATCCATCGAGAGTTGAAGAATTTTTGTGGTGTGAATGTGACTGCTGGCACCGAATCCCATGGAGCCATGGACAACGGTTGCTCCAGCCATATGCATCTCGCGGGCTTTCAGCACGATGGCTTCATAAAGAGGCTGATGATGGCAACGGTCGCTTTCACCAATAAAGATTCGGAGCAGGAGAGAGTTTTCGGGAAGTTCCATAGGATTGAGAGACGGGGATGGGGATATTAACCCCTCACAATTTGAGCAGCGAGGATTTGTCCAATCCAGACCGCAGCAAGGCACAGGACCACGGAAAGCACAATATTCGCACTGGCATAGCCCCATTCCCGATCAGAAAGGAGCGCAATGGTTTGCAGACCAAAGGAGGAAAAGGTCGTGAAACCGCCGAGAAACCCGATCATGACGGCCTGCCGGATGACAGGATGAATGAAAAGCCCGCCTTCCGGACGTGTGATTCCGGAAAAAATGCCGATAAGCAGACAACCCACAATATTGACGACCAACGTGCCAATCGGAAAAGTGACGCTGTATTTTTCTGAGAGGAATGCGGACATTCCCATGCGCGCTGCACAACCAAATGCGCCGACAATCATGACTGCAAGGTAGGCGTTCACAGAGTAATGTCTCCTTTACTGATGCTTCGCGAGATGATGACGCTGGATTGATTTTTAGACATAACTCAAGCAATCAGGCAGGAATCATGGGCCTTGGTTTAGCGGAGCGGTTCGACCCGCCTCTTGTGGGAGTCATGGTGAAAAGAATCACCGCTATGACATGGCATAGCAGCGCCAAACGGGCTTGTCAAAAGCCATGTGGGCATGCGTGATTCGGTTTTGATGCCGGGGGTCAAAGGGACGAGATTCGCCGGGTGGGGTCAGCATCATATCGGGGCGAAACCACAGGCTTTTTTGGGTTCCGCTTTATTGGTTGTCTCGCGTAGGATGACGGGTTATGGAAAAAAAGATTGCAGGTCGTGGGGGAGTGACATTTCCCAAAGAATGACGTCGCGCCTGCAATTTGAGCTTCAAGCCCGGGCGTCGGGTTCTGGCGCGAGGGCGGCTGTGTTTCGCACATTGCACAATGAAGTGCTCACGCCCTTGTTTATGCCGGTGGGGACACAGGCCACGGTGAAGGCTCAGCTTCCACAGACCCTGGAGGATTCCGGATCACAAATTCTTTTAGCGAATACCTACCATCTGATGCTGCGACCGGGGTTGGAGGTTTTTCGACGAATGGGTGGGATTCACCGGTTTATGAGTTGGAAGCGGTCCGTGCTCACCGATTCAGGAGGCTACCAGATTTTTTCGTTGCCGCATTCCCGCTCGATCACCGAGGAAGGTGCCGTTTTTCAAAGCTACACGGATGGGCGTTCGATTCTGTTAAGTCCGGAAGTCAGCATCGGTGCCCAGGTGGATATCGGCAGTGATATTATGATGGCGCTTGATCAGTGTGTGCCATCGACCGCAGAAGAATCCGTGGCCCGTGCTGCGTTGGAGCTCACGCACCGCTGGGCCGGGCGCAGTCTCGCAGCCCGGGGCGATTCACCGCAGGCCATGTTTGCCATTGCCCAAGGGGCCCTTTACCCCGACCTGCGCAAACAAAGTGTGATGGGTTTACTCGAACTCCCGTTTGATGGCTATGCCATTGGGGGGCTTGCCGTGGGTGAAGGGAAAAATGAACGGGAGGACATCTGCGGATTCACGGCAGATCTGCTGCCTTCTGACAAACCCCGCTACCTCATGGGTGTGGGTACTCCATTGGACATTCTTGAGGCGGTGCACCGGGGGATTGATATGTTTGATTGCATCATCCCCACCCAGGTGGCGCAACGGGGCGGGGTCTTCACATCACGCGGGTATCTTCAGCTCCGGCGGGGGGTTTATAAATTCTCTGACGAAAAGCTGGATCCTGCCTGTCATTGTCCGACTTGCGAGCGGTATTCCCGGTCTTACCTTCATCACCTCACCAAAACCAAGGAAACGCTCGGCTGGCAGTTGCTCGGGAAACACAACTTCCATTTTTATCACCGCCTCATGCGCGAGACCCGGGCCGCCATTTTGTCAGACACGTTTCTTTCCTTCTATCACGAGAAGCGCGCCCTGCTGCATGAAGACGACCTCGACAATCCTGTCATCGCCCAAAAAATCAAAAAGCCCAAACGTCTGACTCTTGGTCACTACGAGATTCATAAAGCCTGGGAAGGTTTTGCGAGCATCCGTCATATTCATTCGGGCGAGATCATGCATTCACGCACGCCACCAATGGAAGAAGCCCGACGGCTTTACACGGATCAAGCACGGCTGTCCCGGCGATTGCGGGAGACAGGTGACCCCCTTGTTATTTGGGATGTGGGACTTGGTGCCGGTGCCAATGCCATGGCCGCCATTGGCTGCTACGAAGACAACGAACACCCCTTGCGCGACCTGCACATCATCAGTTTTGAAAATGACCTCGATTCCCTGAGGTTGGCATTTCGAAACAGTGACCAGTTTCCGTATCTGCGTCACGGTGGTCCGGCGGGAATATTGAAGGAAGGTTCGTGGCAATCCAAAGTTTATGCCGGTCTGAAGTGGACATTGATTCCCGGCAATTTTTTGGAGGTTATGGAGTCGGTTCCCCTCCCCCCGGACTTGATTTTCTACGACATGTTTTCCGGAAAAACCAATGCCGGGGCATGGACCATGAATGCGTTTCACCGGTTGTTTCAAAAATGCAAAGGCCGTCCGGTGGAGTTATTTACTTACACTTGCTCCACCGCCTCGCGGGTTGCCATGCTGGCCGCCGGATTTTATGTGGCGCAAGGCCTGAGCACCGGAGACAAAACCGAAACCACCATGGCTCTCACCCCCGAGACCGTGCAACCCCATCACAAACTCCTCGGCGCTGACTGGCTTGCCAAATGGAATCGCTCCACCGCAAGATTTCCTGCAGATCTGCCTTTGGAAGAACATTCCACGTGGGAAAATGTCATTCTCGCACACCCGCAATTCCAATCTCTGTGAACACGGATCCCAACAGACTCCGCAGCCGGGCAAGACGGGCGCTCAGAAAGTATTTCGAGAAGAAGCGATCTCCCAGGTTTGTGTTGGGACTGGTGATTTTGCTGACGGGACTCGTGGGATTTGGACTTTCTTACGTGATGCTCAGAGCAGGCATGACGTCGATGGCCCTTCGCTACCCGCTCTCGATCCTTGGAGCCTATGCGGCATTCCTTGGACTCATCCGGATCTGGGTTGAGGTTGAGCGCAGCCACTTCAATCCCGATGATCCAGAGCTTTTGGAAGACTTGAAGAGTGACGAGGTTGACTATGATGACATGAGAACCTCGCAGCAGGACAGTTCATGGCTTGAGTGGATGGATTTTTCCTCCGCACTGGATGGAGATGTGGGTGTGCTTCCGCTTCTCCTTATAGGAGCCATCGTTGGGCTGGTTGTTCTTCTGCTTTCTGCCATTGGCGGAGCACCACTTTTAATTGCTGAAATATTTATTGATGCCGTCCTTGCAGGCCTGCTTTACCGCCATCTCCGAATTCCCGCCAACGAACACTGCATGGGAACAGCCATTCGAAAAACCTGGCTCTATGTGGTGGGAGCCGCAGCCCTGATGGGCCTTGCGGGCTTCTGCCTGGATCATATGGCTCCGGGATCTGACTCTTTGGGAAAAGCCATTAAGGAGCTGATCCAAAATAACTCAGGCCTTCGCCGGTAACTTATGGTTTTTTGCTCGCATTCCCGCCTGCATTAGGGTCTATAAAAACGCATGGACACACCGCCCATTTTGCCACCATCGCCTGAACAGCCGACGCCTTCAGATGCGGAGCTTAAACAATGGACCGTGATTATGCATGTGAGTCCTCTCGTCGGGCTGGTTGTGCCTTTTGCGGGGAACATTGTGGCTCCGCTTATTATTTGGCTGATCAAAAAGCCGGATCTTCCGGGGTTGGAGCCGGTCGGCAAAACCGTCTTGAATTTCCAAATCTCCTGGAGCATCTGGATGGCCATTGCCTCAGCGGTTGGTGTGGCAGCGTTCTGTCTGATTGTTCCGATCATTTTACCGATCGGATTTGTGATCGCCTGGATCATCTTCACGATCATGGGAAGCATCAAAGCCAGCAACGGTGAGCCCTACGATTACCCGCTCACCATCAAAATCCTTCAATAAGTCATCTCAAAAAAGCAGACCTGGCTCTTCTTCGACGGGGAATGCGACCCCTGGAAAAAGCGGCATCTCAAGGAGTGGCATTCTGGGGTGTTGGAACTTGTCAGCTTCGTGTTTTGTTGCGGCACGCGTGACGATTTTGATCAGGGGCTTGGATGTTTGGACATCGAGGAGACCCCTTAGGACCAACCCTTCAGGCATATCATCCCAAATCAGCTTCCCGGTGACCTCGGATCGTTCGGAAAACCGGCTGGCAGGAATATCCAACAACACGCCACCTTTGCGCTGCCACCAATCCAAAATCTCAGCGCGCGCAAAGCCGGCCCAGACATGCCGCACGATCCCAGCTGTTCCGGCTCCTGTGACTTCGTGACCCGGCCGGAATCCTTTGCCCTGAAACTCAAATGCCGCACACATGCCAATAATCACTATGGCAGATGGCACGGGTCGATCAACCCCCGGATATCAAATCCCGCAAGAGTTTTTCTTGAGGGTTCGGGCCAATGACAGCCACGGTGGCCTTTTTAAAATCCAGAAAATCCTGAGTGACAGCGCAAATTTCTTCGGCGGTCACGGCCCGAAGTCGTTCATGCATGGTTTCCGGGTCGTGGATTTCCCCATACACCAGCACCGACATGCCGACTCTCATATTTTGAGCAGAGCTGCGTTCAAGGGACATCCGGCTGATGCCGATGGCGTATTCCTTGGCACGGCGGAGTTCTGCAGGCTTGGGAGGGGTCGATTTGAGGGCTTCAATTTCCGAGCGGATGATGCGAAGAGATTTTTCGAGGTTTGAGCCATCGAGCCCCACAGAGATGTTGAACATGCCCGTGTCGGCAAGAAGGTTCGGGTGCGTGCTGACAGAATAACACAGACCGCGGCGCTCGCGGAGCTGTTGGAACAAGCGGGAGCTGGCATTGCCGCCCAGGAGAATGTGGAGCAGATGGGTGGCATAACGCCGGTCATCGTAGTTCGTGGTGGCTGGCAACCCGATGGCCACTTGCGTTTGCTGGGTGTCGCGCTTTTCGGTGACAATTTGAAGAGATTTACGCGGCTGTGGAGCTGGCCCCATGCGCGGGACCCTTCCCTTAGGAAGGGAATCAAGAAGGCGTGACGCTTGCGCGACCACCTCATCATGGTTCACGCAGCCGGCAGCGGTGAAGACCGTGCTTTTTGTGTGGTAATGGCTTTTGCGGTAATTTGAAAACTCCGTCTTCCCCATGCTGGCAATCGACTCGAGGGTTCCAGTGAGTGGGCGCCCGAGCGGATGAGCCGGCCAGAAATGTTGGTTCAACAACTCCTGCACATGCGAGGACGGTTCGTCGCGATACATCAAAATTTCTTCCCCAATCACTCCCCGCTCCCGCTCGATGTCCGCTGCGGAGAATTTCGGGTCCGTGTAGAGGTCACAAAGCACATTGCAAAGCCGCGGGAAAAACTCGGCGGCCGCCACCGCGTAGTAACAGGTCCGTTCCTCGGTGGTGAACGCATTCATGTCGCCACCGACCCCTTCGACTTCCTCCATGATCCGGCGGGCACTGCGTTTGGTGGTTCCTTTGAAGAGCATGTGCTCGATGAAGTGGGAGATGCCATTCACTGCGGCGGGTTCATGGCGGCCGCCGACCCCCGCCCAAATCCCGACAGAAGCCGTGGCGGCATGGGGCATTTCACAAGTGGCAATCCGGAGCCCGCCGGGGAGCGTGGTGAGTTGGGTGTTCATAGGAATCTGGATTCGATGATCGCTCCGGCCAGAACAAGATCGGCTGGCACGGTCATCTTAAAATTGGGGTGGAGGTTTTCAACAAGAGTCGCAGGTTTTTCCATGCGGAGGAGACCTGAGATCTCATCCGTGGTGCCGCCCTGAAGGGCTTTGAGGTCCGTGAGAGTGAGAATTTGAGGCGTTTGGACCCGCCACAAATTTGTGCGGGGAACGCACTCGAGAACCAAACCTTGATCATTGGACCGGTGGAGGGTGTCCGCCACTTTTTCTGCAAGGGCAGCGGCCCCGGAGAGCATGGCCGCTTGGAAACACAGCGAAATGGATTCCGCCAGGATCAGGGGACGGGCAGCATCATGCACGGCCACAAAGTCCGGCGGCAATTGATCCGCCGTCTCCAAAGCGCAGACCCCCTGGGCAACCGAATCGGAGCGCTCAGCACCCCCCTCAACCAATGCCACCACCTTGGAAAAGCTTTGGATCGCAGGTTCAAAATCAGCCCTTCGATCCACCGGACACACCACCACAATCTGCCGGATGTCCTCACAGCTCTGAAAAGCTTCCAGCGCGTGAGCAATGACCGGTTTTGTTCCGAGCGGCGCCAGCAGTTTGTCAAAGCCCATTCGCCGGCTGGACCCGCCAGCCACGACGATGGCATCAAGGATGGGCAGAACAGGTTTCAAGAAAGCTGCCGCTGAACCTCCTGGCTCAGGACTTTTCCATCAGCCCGCCCGGCGGCCGCAGCCGATACGATTTTCATCACCGCTCCCATGTTTTGCTTCGACGTGGCACCTGCTTCCGCGATGGCACTTTTCACCAGCGCTGCGATTTCGTCCCCTGAGAGACCGGCGGGGAGATAGCTTTCCAGAATGGTGATCTCGGCCTGCTCGGATGCCGCCAGTTCCGGGCGACCAGCTTTGGTATAACTCTCAATGGAATCCTGACGCTGCTTGATTTGCTTGCGGATCACCGCCACAGACTCCGCGTCTTCCAACAACGTGTCGGCACCGCCTTTTTCGATGGCAGCATTTTTTATGGCGGCTTTCAGGATACGCAGCACACCAAGCTTTGCGGAATCCTTGGCGCGCATGGCGTCCTTAATGTCATTGTCGATCGTGGTTTGAAGACTCATTTCCATAGGATTAACGGCTGAACGGCCTGCGGTCAAAGAGAGATATCCCCTTGCCAAGGTGCCTTCCTTGGACAAAGTAAGGGAGTCCCTTCTTGGTAGGACGACGTAAAACAAACATGAATTTTCGCGGTTTAGTGTCTCAAACCTTAAAGCCCATGCAGAGGGGGGCCCTCGAAATGAGGCTTCCGTGCGGTGAGACCTGGCGTTTTGGCGGGTTGTCAAAAGCCCCATTGGCCAGGATTGAGATTCGTGATGAGAATTTTTTTCGTCGAACCGTGCTTTTTGGTCCGATCGGGTTTGCGGAAAGTCATGTGGCCGGTGAATGGGACTCCCCGGATCTGGTGGCGGTTGTGGCGTTTTTTATCGCGAATGCGGAGGATTCACCCGCCATGGAAACCCGGTCCCGGCGACGGAAAGGGCCCGTGGATTTGCTGTCTGCCTACAACCGCTTCATTCACACGCGGCGACCAAACAGCGTTCTCAAAAGCCGCGACAACATTCGTGAGCACTACGATCTGAGTAATGATTTTTTTGCGCTGTGGCTGGATGAGACCATGACATATTCCAGCGCGCTTTTTGAACCTGCTGACCTTTCCCTCAAAGAGGCCCAGATCAAAAAATATGATGCCCTCTGCCAGAAGCTCAGGCTCACGCCGGGTGACCGTGTTCTGGAGATCGGGACGGGCTGGGGCGGCTTCAGCATGCACGCGGCGTCCACGTATGGATGCCGGATTGTGACTACCACCATTTCCGAACAACAACACCACGAAGCCGCCAAACGCATCGCAGAAGCCGGTCTTGCCGACCGCATCGAGGTGAGGCTTGATGATTACCGTCATCTCGCTGGACGCTTTGACAAAATTGCTTCGATTGAAATGTTGGAGGCTGTGGGAGAGCGCTATGTCGATGGATACTTTGAGAAATGCTCAAGCCTGCTGACAACAAACGGTCTGCTTGGGATTCAGGCCATTTTGTGTCCCGATCAGCAATATGATATTCTCAAACGCGGTGTGGACTTTATCCAAAAGCACATCTTTCCGGGTTCCCTCCTGATGTCCATGGGAAGGATTCTCACCGCCACAGGAAAAACCCAAGCCCTCAATGTCCTGCACTACCACGACATGGCACCGCACTACGCAAAAACCTTGCGGCTGTGGCGGGAGGCTTTTGATGCGCGCCTCGACGAAGTCCGGGCTCTGGGGTTTGATGAGGCCTTTCTTCGCAAGTGGCGGTACTACTTGAGTTATTGCGAAGCCGCCTTTGCAACCCGGCACATCACCGTGGCACAAATCGTCTTCACAAAGTTTGGAAATTTGTCTCTCAATGCGGGTTCACCGATTGAGGAGCTCCCGATTGCCCGCGCCCGGTGAATGCCTGGATTCTGGGTGGAGTGGCCACCAACGCTGTCATGGTCTTTATGGCCGTTGTTTGGGTGGCTTCAAAACGCGCGAACAACGCCGGCTGGGTGGATGTGGCCTGGTCCTATTCTTTCACGGGAGTTGTGGCCCTTTTGTTTTGGCTCGGCCCGGCTCCGGATTTTCGAAAAATCCTGCTATGTGTTTTGGTGGGACTGTGGAGTCTGCGACTTGGAACTCATCTCGCCATCCGCGTCGGGAAACACCACCCGGTCGAAGATTCCCGCTATGCCGCCTTGAGAGAACAATTCCCCAAACGGCCCTGGTTGATGTTTTTTGGATTTTTCCAAGCCCAGGCCGTCCTTGTCGGAATCCTTTCCATTCCATTTTTTGCCGTGGCCGCCAACACAGCCCCTGCCCTTTCCACATGGGAGATCACCGGTGCGGCGCTCTGGCTGCTCGCCATCGCAGGCGAATCGCTCGCCGACTCCCAACTCTCAGCTTTCCGCACGCTCCCTGATAATCGGGGCAAGGTTTGTGATGTCGGGCTTTGGAAATATTCCCGTCATCCCAACTACTTTTTTGAGTGGATGATCTGGGTCGCTTTTGCGGTGGTGGCTCTTGGTTCGCCCGGGGGGTGGCTCGGCATTGTGTCTCCTGTCATCATGTTTTACCTCTTAACCCAAGTCACCGGCATTCCACCCGCTGAGGCCCAATCCCTCAAATCCCGGGGTGATGCGTATCGGTCTTATCAGGACCGGACGAGTCCGTTCTTTCCTCGTCCTCCCCGCTCCGCCACCTGACGCAAAAAGCTATTTTTTAACCAACCACTTATGATCAGCCTCGACGACCTTCTCTCACACAATCTCCTTCCCGATGCCGCCATTCGTGTGGGCATCAGGCGGCTTCTTGCCAAAAAGCTCAAAGAGGAAGATCGCGGCAACCCGGAAGACCAGCAAAAAGCGATCTCCGATTTTGTCCGGGCTCTTGATGCCAGCCCGATTGCCATCAAAACCGAAGACGCCAATGAGCAACACTACGAGGTTCCCACCGAGTTTTTTGTTCATGCGCTCGGCCCCCGGATGAAATACAGCAGCGGCTACTGGCCCACCGCGTCAACGACCTTTGCCGAGTCCGAAGAACTGATGCTGGCACTCACATGCGAGCGGGCGCAATTGAAAGATGGACTGCGCATCCTGGAGCTGGGCTGCGGTTGGGGAAGCCTGACCTTGTGGATGGCCGAAAAATATCCAGCCTCCAAAATCACCGGGGTATCCAATTCCCGCACGCAGAAGGAATACATTCTCTCCCGGGCCGAAGAACGCGGATTAAAAAACATCGAGATTCGCACAGCGGATATGAATGACTTCGAAGCCGAATCGGCGGCCTATGACCGTGTGGTTTCTGTGGAAATGTTTGAGCACATGAAAAATTACCGGAAGCTGATGGCAAAAGTGGCGTCCTGGCTGAAGCCAGGAGGTCGGCTTTTCGTCCATATCTTCACCCACACCAAATTTGCTTATCATTTTGAGGGTACGGATCCCTCGGACTGGATCACGCGGTATTTCTTTTCAGGGGGCACAATGCCATCCGATCATCTGTTGCTCTACTTCCAGGACGATCTCCGGATTGAAGATCATTGGCGGGTGTCGGGGACCCACTATCAGCGCACCTCGGAGGCCTGGCTCCAAACATTTGATGCCAACCAGGCCACGATTGAACCAATCCTCGCCAAAACGTATGGCCCGGAAAATGCCAATAAATGGAAGGCTTATTGGAGAATCTTTTTTATGTCCTGCGGCGAGTTGTGGGGGTTCCGCAACGGATCCGAGTGGATTGTGAGTCATTATTTGTTTAAAAAGCCCTGACCCTGCCCATGTCCGCCACAGGCAGACCCGGCCTTCACACAGGGAGGATTTTCCTGGTCATTGCTCTGGCCTCAGGTTTCGTAGCCAACCTGTTTGGTCAACCGGCACACGTTCTTATTGGTCAAAGTGAACAACTGAACGACCAACAGAAGAGCCAGGAGGCCTTAAGCATTCTGCTTGAAGCTGACAGGCTCTGGCCGGATCATGCCGGCATCCTTCACCGGGTGGCCAAGCAATACGTCCTGCTGATGCCGGAAGAATCAACCAAGGCGGAAAAAAAAGTTCTTGGACGTCAGGCCCTGGTGGCTGCGGAGCGGGCTGTGTCATTGGCCCCGAACGATGCGCAGGTGCGGCTTTCCCTTGCCATCGTGCTTGGGCAACTGGCCCTGCTGGAATCACCCCGCCGCCAGGTGGAGATGTCGCGCCGCATTCGGGAGGAAGCCGAGGCCGCCACACGCCTTGATCCGGGGGAGGATTATGCATGGCATGTGCTTGCCCGCTGGAATTATGAGTTGGCAAATCTGAATCCACTCCTTAAATCCTTCGCAGAAGTGATATATGGAAAGTTCCCTGATGCCTCCAACGAAAATGCCGCCAACTATTTCCGCAAGGCCATCGCGTCGGGACCTCCCCGGGCCATTCATCACATTGAATATGGCAGAACGCTGGCAGTCCTCGGGCAAAAAGCGGAAGCCCGCCAGGAAATTGAGCGGGGCCTCTTGCTGCCATCCAAAACCAAAGATGATGAAGACAGCAAAGCGCGGGGACGGCAGGCCCTCGATTCCCTTTGACGCCACTTTTCCAGGATCCTTTCTCTTATGCCGCGAATCCTGATTCTTACTGCCAGCATGGGCGAAGGCCACAACACGGCGGCCCGGAATATCTGCGAAGCTTTGCTCTCGGAAGGTGGGGACCGGGTGGAAGTTCTTGTCGCGGATCCCTACACCCGCACAAATCCCGTGGTCAACCGACTCGTCCAGAAGGGCTACACCATGGCGATTAACAAATATCCAAGGGCCTGGAAGGTGGTTTTCAATCTCCTCAGCCGGCGGGGAGTGGTGGAAGGCATGGGACCTCTGCTGTCGGAACTCACGGCGGGCGTGCGCTCGATGATCGACGAGTTCCAGCCCGACCTCATCGCATCCACCTACCCCATTTTCTCATTTATTGTCGCAAAACTCCGCAAACGGGATCCCTCCCTGATTGCCCCGCTTTACACAGTCATCACCGATTCCACGATGATCAATTCAGCGTGGTACCGGTGTCCCTGCCACGGCTTCCTGGTGGCTGATGACGCCACGGCGAATGTTTTAAGGAACGACCGCGTGCCGGAAGACTTGATTCACACCCTCGGGTTTCCGGTGAGCAAAACCTTCGAAAGCCTGACACCCGCACCCCACCCGGCCAAGGGGCCATGGAAGGTCATCTTTTTTCCGGGGGGTCGGGCAAGCCGTGCGATCGCCACACTTCAGCGGCTTGCAAAAATTCCAAACCTTTCCGTGACCACCGTCACCGGACGCAGGCAGGCCATTTTTCAAGCGCTGAAGCGTGCCAACCTTCCAACCCATGGGGAGCTTGTCGGTTGGACAGACAAAATGCCGGAGATGATGGCCACACATCACCTTTTTATCGGCAAAGCCGGAGGCGCGACGGTCCAGGAAGCAATTGCCGCGAAGCTCCCGTTTTTGGTGAGTCATGTGGTGCCGGGTCAGGAGGAAGGAAACATTGCGCACATTGAGAGATCAGGAATCGGGACTCTGGCAACCGGCACGCCGGACCGGATTGGAGACATCATCGAAGGAGTTATTGCGGTTGATGGGGCGCTCTGGAAAACTTGGCGCTCAAACATTGAAGCCATTTCCCTTCCCTCTGCATCCCGATCGATTGCCCGGTTTCTCCTGGAACGCTCTCCTTGAAGCCGGAAAAATTGGATGAGGTGACTAAGCCATGAAGAGCATCATCTCAGGGATTTCCGTCATGCGATTGACGCAGATGGCCTGTTTGGCTCTGTCAGTCATCTTACTGGGAGTGCTTCTGGTCGTGCGCAAGCCCTGGGAGATTCCTTCCGAGGCCTGGACAGGGAAACCGGCGGTACCCATTTGTGTGGAGGCGGGCTTGTGGTGGGCAGGCCTTGTGAACGCGGGGATACTCATGATTCTGGGATTTGCGGCATCCTTCTGGACCCGGCCTCTTCCGATCGGGTTGATCACCCCTCGTCCCCCGGTGCCGCGCTGGTTCTGGATGGCTGTGGGGATGGCTGTTCTCACCTCGGCGGGTCTGAACGCGCCACGTCTGGATGCCGGCTTTTGGGACGATGAGGAATACAGCGTGAGAAGATCAATCGCCGGTTCCTTCCGCGACCAGAAAGATGACACCTTAAAATTCCGGCCCGTGAAATGGAAGGAGGCCGTTTGGTATTATGCGAAGCCGAATAATCACATGCTCAATAGCGTGCTTGCCAAAGCGAGCAATGACATTTGGAAGGCCGTCACCAAACCCGATGGGCTTCCCTACAACGAGGTGGCCATCCGTCTTCCGGCATTTTTTGCAGGTCTCTCCTCGCTCGTCGCAATCGCATGGCTGCTCTTGCGCCTGGGGTATCCCGGCGCAGGGGCCATGGCCGCCTGGCTCCTGGCCATTCACCCATGGCACGCCCGGTTCGTGCCGGAAGCAAGGGGGTACGCGTTCGTTTTTCTGATTCTCCCCCTCTGCTGTTTGTTTGCCCTGCGTGCCGCTGAGTCAGGGCGCTGGAAATGGTGGATCGCTTACGGGGCCTCCCAATTTCTTCTGATGGCAGCCTGGCCTGGCTCTTTGGAGTTTTTGGTATTGCTGAATGCCGGTGTTTTGGCGATGACCCTCTTCTCTTCCAAAAAGGAATTCCGGTGGATTGTGTTTGGGCGCTTTGTGGTCACCTGCCTGTTGGCAGGCATGGCAACGCTCCTGCTTCTCGCACCGTGCGTTCCACAATTTGTGAAGTTCTCACAAACCATGCAATCAGCCGGGCTTCCCCGGGAGTGGTTTGTCAATGTGGCCAGCCGCTTTTTGACCGGGTTTCCATGGACATTTCCCGGAACACCACCATCCGCCTACCCCAACACGTCCCACCTGTTCGGGCAAATCGGTCCGCTGGCCTGGGTGATGATGGTTCTGGCCGGATCAGGTCTGATTCTGGGTGTCATCCGCATCCTTGCCTGCGGCGGAAAAGGCCTGTATTTCCTCCCCCTTTTCCTTTTCGGAGCTCCCTTGTTCATCGCAATCGCCATGGCCAAAAACCTCTTTATCCTGGAGTGGTATGTGGTGGGCGCGCTCCCCGGGATCGTTGCTTTGGTGGCCATCGGGCTATCCTGGCCACTGGACAGAATTTCAGCAACCAGCGGGAAAACGGCCGGTGGTGTCGCGATTTTGCTTTGCGCCGGATTTCTCGTATTTCAATGGCAATTCCTGACCATCCTGCAACACCGCCCCATTTCCCCGGTTCGTGAATCAGTGCTGCTCACAAGAGCAGAACTGAATCCTCACAGCAAAGAAAACAAGAACATCCTCACCGCCGGTGCCCTGGGAACTCCACTGATCTATGATCCCCGCTGCCGGCAAATCACATCCCACGCGGAACTCCTCGATCTCATGCAGACCTCAAAAGACTCGAAGCGTCCTCTGTTTATCAATCAGAGTTACACAAACATCACCCGCGGGAATCAACCGGAATTGGCTGCGCTGCTTTTTAATGCCTCCCTATTCGAACACATTCACCTGCCCGGGATCGAGCCCATGTTTGATCGCGATGTGTTTATCTTGCGGAACACCCGCTGGGATCCTTAGAAGTTGTGAAACCATCAGGACAAGCCGCAAAACATCAAAAATGTGGGCGGGCAAGGTACTGCCTCGCCCTACCCGGGGGAAACACGAGCTGGCGCAAGCGCTTAGCGCCCCTGTGGATGGTAGGGCCGGGCAGTCCCTTGCCCGCCCACTTATTTCTTACGTGGTTTCTTAAAACCGTGGCTCATCATTTGGAAGAGAAGCCCGGGATCTCATGCTCGCTGGTCACAAAGTCCGCATAAGCGGTCCCTGAATGCTCGGTGAAGTCCAAGCCAAGGTCCTGTTCGTCCTTGCTGGCTCGAAGCCCGATCACCACATCCACAAGCTTGAAAGCAATCAAGGCCGTCACGAAGGCGAACCCGGTGATGGAAGCGACTCCCAAGGCCTGAACTCCGAGCGCCTCGGGGGAGAAACCTTTTTCGTTAAAAAGAGCCACTGCCAGGATTCCCCACCATCCGCAGACAAGGTGGACAGGAACCGCCCCCACCGCATCATCAATATACAGACGTTCAAGCAGCAATGAAGCCAGAGTTGCCAACACGCCGGCCACAAGACCGATCAACACAGCAGAAGCCGGAGAGACACAATGGCAATTCGCAGTGATCCCGACGAGACCGCCAAGAGCCCCGTTGAGTGTGATGCCGAGGTCTGGGCGTCCTTGCGTGATCCAGATCGCAACCATCGCTGCGATGGCCCCGGCGGCCGGAGCGAGAGTTGTGTTGGCGGCAATTCGTCCGATCGAGGCATCCCCGATGAGCGTGGAACCCGCGTTAAATCCATACCAGCCAAACCAGAGAATGAACGTTCCCAAAGCCGCCAGTGGCAAATTGTGGCCGGAAATCAGGTTGGAACTTCCGTCCTCACGGAACCGCCCGATACGGGGCCCAAGAATCAAAATACCAGCCAGGGCCGCCGCTCCGCCAATTCCATGCACCACGCTGGATCCTGCAAAATCCACGTAGCCCATTTTTTCCAGCCAGCCTTGACCACCGCCATATCCAAATCCCCCGCCAAAACTCCCCCAGGCCCAATGCCCGGCAATCGGGTAAATCAGCCCGGTCATAATCACCGTGAAGATCAAATATCCCACAAACTTCGTTCTTTCCGCCATGGCTCCAGAAATGATGGTTGCCGCCGTGCCGGCGAACACCGTCTGGAAAAGCCAGAAGGACCAGAAGGAATCATCGCCGGGCTTGTCTGAGATCCAGAAAGGGCCAAGTCCCACCCACCCGGAAAGGGATTCACCAAACATGAGCGCAAACCCCAAAAACAAAAAACAGATCGCTCCGGCGCTGAAGTCCAAAAAGTTCTTCATGCAAATGTTGATGGCATTTTTTGCCCGGGTGAGCCCCAGTTCCAAGAGACAGAATCCCGCCTGCATAAAAAAGACAAGTGCAGCGGCCAGGGTGATCCAAACCACGTTGATGTGACCCTGCAGGTCTTCAGCAGGGGCAGCAGCTTCTCCTTCTGCCGCAGCAGGCGCTGCCGACCCGGAGGTGGCGGCACTGAGGCGGCTCTCCAAGACGCGAAGGCGCTCTTCCAGCTCAGCTGTGAGAGACGCCGGTGCGGCCACTCCCGCAGGGGCAAGCTGCCTCTCAATGCCTGACAACTTTTGAAGAATTTCCTGCGAATTTTGGAGAAGGGTTTCCTGCTTTTTTTCCGAAGAGCGCAAATAATTCTGCATGTCATTGCCCGCAGCCGGCGAGTCTTGAGCAGCAAGCGGCAGGATCGTTGCGAGGATAAGGAACAGGGCGGCTACGGATGGATGTTTCATTGATTCAAGGCATTCAGAAATTCAGAGGTCAGTGTGGTGCGTTTGCCGCGGTTGGGAATAAACTCAAGAACAGAAAGACCGATCTCCCGGGCCTCAGGCACGCTGAAGCCATTCTTGTCTTTGTATTTGCTCATCTCCCGCTCAATGAGCCGCGAGGCTTGAGCAGAGCCGGTCACCCGCCCCATGAGTCCGGAAAGCAACCGCACAAAATATTCTTTGCTCACAGGAGGATGGTTGCCGTTTGTTGAGGCCACCGGCATGGCCACAGGAGGCGGAGTGGGAGCCACCTCCTCTTTCACGTCCAACTGCATCAACAAATGCGCCGCACGGCTTGAAACCAGCGCGGTGTCGGAGTCAGGCTTCAGGAGAAGACTCAGGCGGAGTTCTCCATGACTCAAAATCAGCAGCCAGTACTTTTCGAAGCCTGCGCAGATCTGCCAGATGTTCCGTCCCACCACTTCGTAACCTCCCACCAGGTGATCAACCCGTGCTGCAAAATTCCCGATCCGCTCATCGGAAAAAGGGAGATCGTGTTTGATGATGGACCGCCCCTTCTGCAGACACACACCAGAGACACCTGGTTGCGCATAGAGCTCAATGAGGATTTTTGAAACGGCTCCACTTTGGCTCGCCGGATTGATGGGTTTATCGATCACTCTTTGATTTCTTTAAGAATTTGTTTGATATCGCGGTGCGCTTTGGTGAGCACAATCGACGACCCCTCGTCTCCCGAACCGTAGGAAAAGGTGGTCTGACGCTGAGGTTCTGACACCGCCACAAACGAAGCGTCACCCAGCCCAAGGACCGTGGAAAACTCGTCCAGGTAATCGAGCAGAAATTGCGCCTCATAAATCACGGTGCGGGCTTCTTCCTGATGCTGATCCTCAAAAACCGAATCCGGCGCAGAGACAATCTCCCGGTTGGATCCCAGACGAATACGAATATTTTCAGCGGTTCCCAACAGTCCATCACTCATGAGACGTCGACCTAGCAGGTTCCGTGCCAGCAATTTTTTAATCGGGTGAGGTCATGAGCTCATTCCTCGATTTCGAGAATTTTTCAATCCACCGGCAACTCGTGCGAGAAGTGGGCGGGCAACACAGCGACAATCACCCTCACCCACTCACATCCGTCCGGGGCCCCGCCGCATTCTGCTTGGCGGGGGAACTCTTTATCGGCATAATTTCCCCGAGACATGCGAGCAACTTTGAAAGTGAAGCCACAGGGTCATGAGCCCTTTGAAGTGGAGATTGGCAACACCGCCACGATTGGCCGGGGCAAGGACAATTTTCTTTGCCTGAATTTTAACCCGCTGGTTTCGCGTCAGCACGCGATCATCCGCTGTCACAACGCCTTTCAGTATCAGATCATGGATATGGGCAGCCGTAATGGCACTTTTGTGAACGGCAGGCGGGTCATCACGCCAAGCCCCCTGCAACATGGTTCTGTGATCAAAATCACGGACACGGAAATTCTGTTTGAGCTTTTGGACGACCACAGCGCGGATGCCGGGTATGACCTCACGATCGCTGCCGGAACGGACGTCATGGGCGAAGAGAGTGCTCTGACCGCCATCATGGTCTGCGATCTGAGGGGATTCTCCACCATGTCCGAAATTCTCCCGGAAGAAACATTGGCACGGACGCTGGGGGAGTGGTTTCGCGATGCCGGCAACCTTGTTCAAGAGAGCGGTGGAACCATCGACAAGTTTATCGGGGATGCGATTCTGGCTTACTGGATTCAAGAACCATCCGCAGGAGCACCGAAGGCCTCGGATCGTGCCTTGAGCACGGCCCGTCAGGTTCTGGCGAAAGCGGCCGGGCGCAAATGGCCTCAGACGGAGAAGCCATTCAACATTGCGATTGCCCTGCATTATGGCGGCGTCACCTGCGGGAACATCGGCCTGGTGGCCCAGCGTGATGCCACGATCATTGGAGATGCGGTCAATACGGTTTTCCGCATCGAATCCGTCATGAAAGCTTTGGGACACCCGGTGGCGGCTTCTGCGGATTTTGTGGAGAGTCTGGAATCAGTTCCCGATGGCTTTGTGGACCTCGGCGAGCACCAACTCAAAGGCAAAAACCAAAAAGTCCGCCTTTTTGGAACCAGCTAGAGCGGTTACTTTTTTGCGCGTTTTTCCGCTTCGGTTTTGATGGCGGTCACGGTTTGTTTGACCTCCGAAAGGGCCGCCGATTTTGCCAGCACGGCCAGCGACGATTTGGGTTTCACGTAGTTGGTGTAACGAAGAACCGAGCCGGACTCGAAGGGCTCAACCCGCAACTCCCCGGTGGATTCATCCGCGAGGCTGGACTCCAGAAGATTCCATTTCACAACGAGAGCATTGCCGTCATAGGAATAAACATTCCTCACGGTGTTGCTGGATTGCCCGACCAATGGCATCGAGGACGTGTATTTCACTTCATAGATATTGGGAGAAGGCTGCGCGATCACATCCGCCGACACGAGATTGGGAATGTAAGAGGAGGCCCCCTTGTAATCCCGGAAGACAGCTTCCACCGCTGAGACCGGCGCATTGACCAAGGTGTAAACCTGCAAGCGGGGCCACGGGCCGCCCGTCACTTTGATGGAGTTCACCACCAGATTGCCGGACTTCAGGGTTTGTAATTGGTCAGGTGACAGGTCGGTCAGCAGGCTCGGGTCCGCCATGGCAGATCCGATAGAGGCAAAAGCAACGAGGACACCAAGGGTTTTTGAGAGGGATTTCATGCCCTTTAGTCACGCACCGGATGATGGAATGTCAAGCGCCGGAGATCTCGACAGGATTTACAGGAAGGAGATGCGTAAAAATCAGAAACTGTGAGCCAATCGGTCTTGCTTCAAAAACTCCTCCGTTCTGAATCCTGCAAATCCTGTAAATCCTGTCCAAAAATTCTTTACCCAATGGCTTGAAGCGGTGCTCTACCGAGTTCCTCAGGAATTCAAGATGCCCCGTGCCTTCAGCGTGGCGGGGATCCCGGTGACTTGATCAGTGCGCTTTGCATGCTTCCGTTCAAAGCGGGCGAGAGAGCTTCGGGTCAAAGGGCGATTGGCGCTAACTGATTTTGGAGTGATGCCTGCCCCCAGGCAAAAACTGCCGGACACCAAACAAAGCAAGGCATGACATCACCAACCAAAGCGAAGCTGGTTCAGGAATAGTGATATCGTTGTTATCCAACGTCACGGCCGCATTCAGAGCGATGGCCCGGCCGGAGATGTCGGCTCCGGTGTTGAGGGTGATGCTTTGATCGGCGAGAATGGTGCCTGCAAAGGAGGTGTTTGTTCCCAGGGTGGCAGAGGTGCCGACCTGCCAGAAGACGTTGCTGGCTTGAGCTCCGTTGATCAGAAGCACCACCGCATTGCCGGCCGTGATGAACGTGCTTCCGATCTGGAAATCAAAACGCGCCGTGGGATCACCTCCAGCATCCAGGGTGAGTGTGCCGGTCAGTCCGGCTGAGGAAGTGAAATTCCGGACGCCGGACGTGAGCGTCAGCCCCCCGAGATCCTGACCGGTCAAGTCTTGAATGGAGGCCTCGTTCGCCAGAAGAACATAAGCTGCGAGGGCATCTATTTGGGCCTACTGGGGTACGGCCCCGCCCGGATAGGTGGATCCATTCACAACTCCCGGACCAAATCCGGTGATCGCAGTGCCCGGAAAGACTCCCAGGTCTCCGTTAAGAACCGTGTTCCCTGTGTTGGTGACCGTCGAACCTGCGAGAACCGCAAAGCTCTCCGCCGAAAGAAGGATTCCTGCATGACTCTTCGCCGCGAAGGCCAGGAGCGCCAGGGCTGTTGTGGGAAGAATAAGAATCCGAGTGAACTTGTTGCAAACCGCTGTTTTTCTTGAAGGAGTCCTCATGTCGTAAGTAGTGAATCACTCCGCGAATATCAGACAATGGGGTCTTCACCCCATATGCCAACCAGAGCGCATTCGCAGGCCGGGCGGGATCAATCAATGTGCCCGAGAGCCCACAGCGTGGCTACGATCCCGGTGATTTGATCGGTGCGTTTTGTGTTCTTCCGCCCGAAGCAGGCCGTGAGGGCTTCGGGGTCTGGGCCGGTGGAAGGCAGCAGTTTGCGGACGGCGGCGACTTGAGCAGGCAGGTCGGAGGGCCAGGGCGGAAATGTGGAATTTTGAATGTTGGATTTTGAATTTTCGGAGGTCGATTCTACGCCTTTGATTTCGGTTTGATGGGCAGGAGCATTACCGGGGGCTTGGAAATCGGGACGGAGCCAGCGGATGAGGCCTTGCTTTTCTTCCGCGGCGCGCTCGTGGTTGAGGGCCACGAGGCGGGTCAGAATCGCCTGTTCAAGGGCCTCGGCCTCTGCGCCTCCTCGCGCAAGCAGGTCAGCGCACGGAGTGGCTGTTGCTAAGTCGGACCAGCCATAGGCTTCAAGCACTGAACCGTCGAGGTCATCATGGATCTGCTTGAGAACGGAAACAAGGCCTTGGTCGTGGATGACCTTGTCCTTCGCGTTCAGGGTTTGCCCGGCACGGAGTTTTTCCAGCACGTTGTAAATGCCGGTGAGCGTGAGGGCGGGATGCTGTTCCTGTTGGCGCTTGCGGTGCGAGTCGAGGCGTTCGCCCAAGTCGCGGATGCGTAGCTTGATGGGAGATTCTTCAATAGTGGGGAATGGGAAAGGGTCGAAACAACGGGTTTTGTTGTAAACAGGCCGATCTTCAAGCCTCCCGCCTGATGCAAGTGCCCAAACGATATGAATCTGGGAACTGAGAATGCCAAGGTGAAATGCATCTCCGAAGCCAAAGGTAATCAGCCGATGGTCTGGAATCACAGATGCGTCTAGGAAGATAAATAATCGATGCTTGGCAGTTTCAACGGTAGCCAAATAGCGCGGAATTCCTGAAACAAAGGATCGAAATTGCGGACGCCATCTACCGAATAGCCACCACAATTCTCTGAATTGCTTGTCTCGGCTCGCATCCCGTTCTGGTTTCACATGAACTAAAAGATGTTGATAGATGCTTGGATAATGGTTGGCCAATTCAGAATCTTTTAGTCCGAAAGCGTCAACAATCATGGCTGCTCGCGATGTCTGGAGAAGGTCCTTCCCATTCACGTAAGGCTTGATGATCAAATTTCGGTGGATGCCTTTGTGAAGATCTTCCGCGTCTCTTGGACTCACGATAAATCCGCTTCCTCGAATCATCATTCCCATCGAAGAAATATTCGTATTAGAAATAAGCCCTGCGCATGAAGTAAGGTTTGCACCAATTTGAAGATTGGCGGCGATGATACCCTTGCTCGTGGTGAGCGTTACGTCGTTTTCGCCGTTCTCGCGGGCGACCTCCAACACCACATTTTCGATAATACCTTCGGCTTGCTCTGCTGTTCCCACAGTCATAGATATTCGCACAGCAGCCCCGTCGACGGAGTCAATCCATGGGTGATCGGGAATAGCGTAAGCGAGATGAAGCGGCTTTTTGGCGTTGGCAAGGAATGGTTCGATGATGCGACGGTTAAAAGTTTGGTGGATAGAGTTGGTGGTAATGAAACCGAAGCGTTTGGCTTCGCCGTCGCGAACGAGTTCAGCGGCTTTGCGCCACCAGAACATAACGAAGTCGGCGGATTCGGGAACGTCTCCTTTCCACGCTTCCCTCAGAGCTTGCACGTATCCGTCGCCCAAGAGATCACGCATCCTTTCACCTTTCCCAATAAACGGCGGATTCCCCACAATGAAATCAGCCTTGGGCCATTTGGCACGCCGCGGGTTGGTGAAATCAAACAGAACGGTGCGGGCGGATTCGTCGGGGACTTCCTTGCCGGTGATTGGGTGAGGCTTGGTGGTGTGTCCGTTCCAGACCGTGAGGATTTCACGGGTTTCGGGATCCCGGCGGGGAACACGTTCGTCATAGGCCAGCACCGCATCCTGCTCAAAAATGCTGCGATCCTTGGGGAGGAGCGGACGGTCGCCCGTGTCGGCTTTGCCCGTGGTTTTGTAATGCCATTGGAAGTAACCGATCCATAGGACGAGTTGGGCAATCGCGACGGCCTGTTTGTTGATTTCGAGTCCGATAAAATGTTCGGGACGCACGCGGAAGCCCTGGATTTCCATGCCGGCATTCCCGCCGAGAGCATCAATGAGTTCGAGCACTTCGGCTTCAAGCCGTTTCATGTGCTCCATGGTGACATAGAGGAAATTCGCAGTGCCGCACGCGGGATCAAGGATGGTCAGTCCGCAAAGATGACGGTGAAACGCGATGACTTGCGCGAGGGCTTCGTCATCGTTTTTGCTGGCCTCTTTGCGGAGACGGGCGGCCTCGGCACCAAGCTGTTTCGCGTCAGCGGAAGCACCAGCCAGCATTTTTGCTTTGGCGTTGGTTTCAATTTCATCAGCTTGCATTTCTGCCTGGTCCGCTTGTTCGTGAAGGGTGGCGGCGGCAACACGCACGGCATCCCATTCGTCACGGAGCGGGCCAATGATGGTTGGTCGGATGAGGCGCTCCACGTAAGATCGCGGGGTGAACTCCGCGCCGAGTTTGTGACGTTCGCGAGGATCGAGGGCGCGCACAAGCAGGGTTCCGAAAATCGATGGCTCCACGCCACTCCAATCGGTCGCGGCCGCATCACTAAGCATCTCAAGTTGGGCCGAGGAAAGCGGAAGGGCGCTCGTGTTTTCAAAGAGCCCGCCGTTGAAGTGGGCAATTTCTTTAAAGAGCAACGCGGAATAATGGGTGCCCGTGGCCATCTCTTTCCAAAGGGCCGAGATAAGGACCGGGAATCCGCGCGGGTTTTCTTTCACCCGGTCAAGCAGGGTCTTAAATCCGTCATCGGGCAGGAGCCCCACATCCTCGGCAAACATGGTGAATAGGCTTCGCTGAAGAAATTCGGCAATCATTTGCGGGTCATGGCCATCCGCTTCCAGCGACTTGGCAAGCACCGCAAGGCGGCCCGCGATATCGCGGGTGACAGCCGCGGCCACCTTGGAGGGATCGAGTGAATGAGGATCAAGCCAGACCTTGCGGAGCCTCTCGCGAATTTCCGCGCGGTGGAGGTCAGTCAGGGTGATGCGATACGAAACAGGATCCGGGAAACGTTCGTATTGGCCCCCGGTGCACGTGAATTCGGCGTAAAGGTCGATGGTGTAGCCCACATCGCAAACAATCAGGAACGGCGGGCGGCCTTCCCCGGATGGCAGGGAGGTGATGTAACCACGCGCTTGGTGATAGGCACGCTCCAGGGCCTTGTCGAAGGCCAAGGTGCCTCGTTTGCCATGACCCGTCTTCGCAGCACCGGGCTTGGTCAGTCCCGCAGACGTGGCAGCTGCGACATCAGCAGAATGCCCCTGCTTGGTCTCACACACAAAGTGACGGGCCTTGTACAGGTCGATAAAATTGGTGGTCGCGGAGCCGTCCGGATGGGTGCGCGTGATGGACCGGTCAAAGACGTAAAGGTTCTTTGCAGAATCCGGTGATGTCGGAGCCGGACGCGGCACACCGAGGAGATCGCACAGCTCCGAAAGAAACATCTGATAGTTCGCCCGCTCAGCAGCACCAGAGTTTTGCCAGCGGCTGATAAATGCAGATATTTGCTCGTTGGTGGCTTCGGGCATGGTGTCAGAAAAAGATGATGGGTGGATTTAGAACGTGACCGGATTCCATCAGATTCACAGTGGGGAAGCAAGGCGGGTGAGGCTACCGGGCCTGACGGCGGCATGTTCGTCCCGCCCGTGTGGGAATTCACTGCTCTTGGAAAGTCCAATTCAGAACGATGCCAAACACACCCAGCACCTGTCTCATGCCCTCATTGACTTGTAGCCGCTTGGAACGAGGCAAAGAAAGCCTCATCAACATCATAAGATTTTCTTGGGATCAGCCCAAGTTCGAGACTCTCAAACAGGTCAATAAGTTTATCGCCATGAACAAGTTCAAGGGGAGGTGCGCCATCACGAAACGCTTCCTTTTGAGCCTCTTGGGTAAATGACCCCGTTGTAATAATTATGCCTTTGTCTGCGCGTCCAAGCATTGACCCGCGAAAATCTCGAACATGTGAGGGAGTTACTGAGCCGCTGTATTTCTTGCACTGGAAGAGCACACGAAAACTGACAAACGGATTCACTTCCAGGATACCAATGCCGTCGATGCCTCCATCTCCCGAACGACCAGTAACAGAAACCTGAGTAAATCCTGATTCACGAAGGGGGCGTTGGCAGAGGCGCTCGAATCCCGATGGTGAAAGTCCTTTGATTACTTCCAAAAGGCGACTCCGATGCGAGAAAGGAGCAGACTCAATTGATTCATCGATATCTTCATCATCTTGTTTGGTCTGCTTGTTTTGTTTTCGAGCTTTGGCGAAGAAATCAACCCACTTCAGGAATATTTCACGCGACCTGGCAAGATCAAGTGTAGTCTTCCAGCCATCTGGTGTAAGAGCCCAAACCCCTCGTTTTGAACCATCAATGAGTCCTTCGCGGACTAAATAGAAGCGTGCAAATTGAACTTGATTGTGAAAGCGAGGAGAACCCGACTCTAAAAGCTCATCTTGTTGTGCTTGTGGAATCTTGAGGTTTTCAGCAATTTTTGAGGATGCCTCAATCGGTGTGGCTGATCCACCTAGCTCGCGCAGTGCATCAAGAAGTGGTCCGAAATAGCGGACAAACTGAGCGCCCTGTTTAGTTTTGGCTTTCATTTGTTGGCTTCAATGGAATATTGATCGTTATCGGAAAGACCAGTAGAGGTTACCCTCTGCGCGTCGGATTCAATCCAGTCCGCAGGGATCGCAATATGATCTATCGTGTGGGAACCTTGGATCCGGTGGGAAAGTTTGCGGGTTACAACTTTTAGAACATCTCAAATACTCCAGATGCATTCATTCCCATCCGTGAAGTGTACGGGTCGTGGGTTCATATTTATTGCCAAACGATTCGCTTGATTTATTAGTTTTTTAACGTGTCCGGTTCTATTGTGAACTGGTCAATCAACTGACCATCTCGATCTGTATAGCTGTAAATGATTTTGACTTTATTTTCACGGAAAAAAGCCATATCAGCACTACTCTGATATGCTTTCACAAGGCTTGGCAAAAGAGCTTCCTTTAGTGCCCCTTGCGGAAAGTCGCTGGCGGTCCTGGTTGTAGTTGAGTAATTGTATTGAATTGTCTTATCCGGGAGCACAGTGACCGAAACTAGGCTGGTGTCAGCGTCAATCGCGATGGGTACCTTACTATTAAGGTTGGAGGCGATTTTAGCTAATAGTTCATCCACCGATCCACTACCTTGTTGCAGATGACTTGCTCTTTTGGTTGCTCCCATAACAGCTGGTATGGCAAGCAAAATAAGTAAGACGGGCATAACTGTCCCTACAACAGCCTTCCACAATATTCTTTTTGTTCCATACTTAGACATTCCAAATAAAGCAATTACTCCAGCAACGAGACCCATTATCAATATTACCCCAGAAATAATTCCGATTACCATTGAAATCACACGTCTTGTTTCTGGGTCAAATCGCGCAGTACCTGCACCAGTAAACATGGTAATGGCGATTGACAGTGGAACGGCTAAAATGCTAGCCGTTGCAGCCTTGTGGAATAGCGAGGTCGTTGCCGAGTATTTTGGCAGTGGCGGTGGTGTGTTCATATTTGTGTGTAAACGTCGAGGTATGGCACCGGCTAGCAGACTTGGTCCATGGCATTTCATAGGATTTTTTAACTCCACTGGATCGCCTGTTCAAGAAAATCTGTAATCAACAGTCAGGTGATGGGATTCAGCGAGGGCCGACGGGAATTCTCCTTTGTGTCAGGTTCAGATGGGCAGGGCGCTAACCTAAACCACTTTTGGGATGCTGCCCATACAGGTAGGAGCGGTGTCGTGCATACCCATACGAAAAGGAGGCAAGTGCAAAACAAAAATAGGATATCATCATCAGTTCGGCCTGATGTTCGAAGACCTGATGGACTTCAATCCTGCGAATGCGCACATGTCCAATTGCATAGGCATGCCCAACGGCCATGCAGTAGACGAGAAGAATAATCAGTAGGCCCGGAACGACAAACCCAAGAAAAACCATTCCCCACCAAGCGTTGCTCCATCTTACTTGCGGCGTGTCATCAAGCATCAAGCGCGGTGGATTTCAGTGGGTCGCATGGTTCGCATTCTGTGCTTTTGATGAAACCAAATGGCAAGGATCGTGCTTTGCCGCTTTTGATCTTCCACAATTGCCCATTCTTGCCCATGCAATCAAAAATAAACATAAGGGAGTCATCAACTGCATTATGGATGTCTGTCCCACCTGGCACTGCAATGCCAATAGGGTGAGAGTGAAAAGTGCCGATAATCTCTTGGCCCAAGACTTTGGACGCTGCAACGATTCGACGAACATCCGAGCGTGATAATTCAAAACTTCCTGATTTGAGGGATGTATTACGTGTCGAAACAAATGAGAGGTGGCAACCAGTGTCGACGATCAATCCACATATCTCCTTACCCGCCATGCTTGTCGCAGCATCGCATGCCTGATGAAGAGTCTGAGAAAACTGCGCTTTGCTGAAAAGATACATGTATTTATTGCGTGCCCGATGACCAATCACCACATGCTTCTGTCATGCTTCCTGAGCGCAAGGCGGAATTAGCGGGAATCATGTCTAATGTCCCGAAGGGATGATGAGTGGATCCATCGGCTCATCAGGTTAATATCCGTCATACGTTATCCAGCAACCAGCTCCAGACGTCCCATGGTATCCCCAAATATCTTCCATGAAATCTCCGGGATTCCTGATACGCAGAAGATATGTTGGACCGTTGGCGAGATAAAAATCATCAGCACGAACGAGCTCGGGAACATTTTTGCCCCTGAGCCATTCTGGATCTATCTTCGATGGGTAGATCCCGTTTTTCTTTGAGGCCTCGATTGCGGGAATCAGAGATTCACAGAAACGCATAGCTTCTTCCTTCCTGGGCTCATAATAAATATGGCGAGCATGCCAGTAAACAGGAATGGCCGCGACGAATGCGGCAAAACATCCTGAAAGGATCAAAGCGGCTTTCCCTGCACCTTTCATATTTTTACGCAAAGTCATTTCTTAGGCCTGGCCTGTAGGACGTTGCCTGCAGGAGATTGTTCCGGGTTCGTTCCGGGGCTTTTCGATATCCACGTTCGAGAATCAGGCACATCTACCCAAGCGCCTTGCTGTTGTATTGACTGCTGACTGCACAGTCCCGGCAAGGTCATGTCCATCGCCTCATGTATGCCAATTGGACTTGGAAGTCCTTCCCTGATGGCATCAACGAAATCGAGCAGCACAAAGTAGTCACTGCCGCCGTGACCGGAAGATTCGGCGCGATCTCTATGGGCTATCCAGCGTTCAGGCAGAAACTCATCTGCCATTTCATCCAGGTAATTCCAACGGGTTGATTGACCGTGTCGCTCGCGCAGCCAGACCCTGTCCTTTTCGCACTCTGATCGGGCAGATTCGTAGGCTCCGTCAGTCCCCTGAAGTTGGTAGTTTGTCATGGCATGGGGGCGATCTGACAGGAGATCTACGCGGATCTTTATTAGTGCGTCGTTCTTGGTCTTGCCAAGCATTGTGCTGCTGGTCTGACAGAAGGGCTTATCCTGCGAATCCGTGTGGCGTGTTCCTGTTCCCTCGCAGCAGACACGCGCGATCCGGTCGCCCGGCATCCACTGCATTACAGGTCCTATGCTGTGAGTGCCGTAAGTTATTCCATCGATCCCCATCTGCCACTTGCGCCGCCATGGCGTCTTGACGGCATAATCTTTCGCGTCATGCAAATACTCAGCTTCTGCGTAATAAATTGTACCGAAAAGACCACGATGAACCAATTCGCGCACAACGAGATTCGGTCGCATATAGATATAGTTTTCAGCTAACATATAAATTCCCTTGCTGGCCGAGGTTGCCAATACCAACTCACGACATTCAGCGAGAGATACGCCGGCGGTCACTTCGCTCAAGACATGCAATCCGCAATCGAGTGCCGCAATGCTTTGCGTCACGTGCAAGTGCATGGGTGTGCCGATAATCACCGCGTCGAGTTCAGACGAGTTCAGCATGTCATCATAGTGCTCATAGGTTTCAGGCACTCTGCACGTCTCTGCCGCGCTCGCCAGCGCCTCGGAATTGAGATCGCACATGGCATGAAGCCGGACATCCGGGATCGCGTCAAATATAGCGCGGAAACTCGCACCCCGTCCACATGCCCCAACGATGCCGATATTCAGTTTCTCAATCGTGTTCATCTGTTCAAAGCTTTACAGCAGCATTGAACAGCACGCCATATTTTACCTACAAATCCAGCGTGTTGTAAAATTCCCGCAAATGAGGCACCGAATGGCATGCTTCGTCCGCGGCACTTCATCAAGTGCTATTACTTCTACGGAAACGCGTGCTCAAGAAATTTGGGGATGAGGGCCTGTGAGATTCCCCCCGTGTCAGGGTCAGATGAGAATAGCGCAGTCTTAGCCGATTTTTGGATGCTGCCCATGCAGGGCAGAAATATTTTTTGGCTTAACCCAGGGCGGCACTGGCGTTTGCTCTGGGCTATAGGATGTTGCCCCCTTGGGGCATGGGACTGCGTCATTCGCGTCAGATGCGCAAAGCAGTGGGGCATGAAAATCTGAGGGCACTTTATCCTCGAGGGATTTCTGCGCGAAGCGCCATATGTCAAGCGACCCGAGTGAGGACGCCCCAACGGAGTGGGGCGGCCACAAAGAATTCTGCGGCCAGGATATTTGTCGTTAAGAGGCCTGCGTCATCGGCTGCCCGTTTTCGTAGAGGTCGAGTTCGGCGACCCGTTGGGCATGGCGGCCGCCGTCGAAGGGGGTGGTGAGCCAGATGTCGACGATGCGGAGGGCAAGTTCGATGGAGATCATGCGCTGGCCGATTGACAGGACATTCGCGTTGTTATGACGGCGGGAAAGTTCAGCGGTTTCGTCAGACCAACACAAAGCGCAGCGGATGCCTTTGACCTTGTTGGCGGCGATGGCTTCTCCATTGCCTGAGCCGCCGAGGACAATGCCGCGTTCGGCACGACCGGCGGCAACGCTTTCTGCCGTCGGGATGATCCAAAGCGGGTAGTCGGTGGATTCGGGCGATGGGGTTCCGTGGTCCATGACCTCATGCCCGAGGTCTTGGAGGTGGGTGATCAGGCGTTGACGGTATTCGTAGCCGGCATGGTCACTTCCGATGGCAATTTTCATGCAAGGGCAGGCTCGGGTCGATCGGCAAACGGAGGCTGCGGCTGGAGGTCCAGCGTGCGCAGAAGCTCGAGGTCCTCGTGGGAGGCGGGGTTTCCTGCGGTGAGGAGTTTTTCACCGTAGAAGATCGAATTCGCGCCGGCAAAAAAGCAGAGCGTTTGGCCTTCGCGGGTCAGGTGGGTGCGTCCGGCGGAGAGCCGGATTTTGGATTTGGGAAGGGCAATGCGGGCGGTGGCAATCAGACGGATGAGTTCAAAAAGCTCAACAGGCTGGGCGTCTTCGAGCGGGGTTCCTGCAACCGGCATCAGGCAGTTGATGGGAACACTTTCCGGCGGGGGCGTCAGATTGCAAAGGACCTCCAGCATTTTGAGACGATCATCTTCAGATTCGCCCATGCCGAGAATTCCGCCACAACACACATGGAGACCCGCGCGCTGCACAGCGCCAATCGTGCTCAAACGATCGTCAAAGGTGTGGGTCGTGACAATTTTTGAATAATGCTCCGGGGAGGTGTCAATATTGTGATTGTAAGCGGTCAGCCCGGCATCGCGCAGCGCCTCGGCTTCGGCATCCGAAAGTTGTCCCAGCGTGACACAAACCTCCATGCCGAGCTTGCTGACTTCGCGGACCGTTTCCAACATGACCTCAAATTTTTTGTCGCCACTGCGAACGCCTTTCCAGGCGGCCCCCATGCAGAAACGTGTCGAGCCATTCGCTTTGGCCCGCAAAGCATGGGGCAGCACTTCCTGCGATGTCATCAATTTCTCGGGCTCGAGGCCGGTGTCATGATGAGCGCTCTGGGAGCAGTATCCGCAGTCCTCGCTGCACCCACCGGTTTTGACGCTCAGCAGCGTGCAGAGCTGCATCTGATGGTCAGGCCAATTGGTGGCGGTGACTTTTCGTCCCTCCGCAATAAGGTCAAAAAATGGCTGATGGTAGATATCGCGCAGATGGGAAAGGGACTTGCTCACGTTGGCGTAATTAATAACCTGTCCGATCATCTTTCGTCAATGGCACTTCCACAGCTTGTCAATTTGAACGAGAATGTACACAATACGAAAACACCCATGTCCTCCGGAGTTCACGTCAGCAGAAATGGTGCCCTACTCGGGCACTTCCCAAAAGATCAAATTCAAAGCCGTCTTGAAGCAGGCGTTTTGCTGCCAACGGATCATTATTTTGATGAGACCAGTCGAAACTGGCAGACACTCGCCGAGTGGAAGCGCAATGTGCCTTTTGGTTCTGCACCCCCCGTTCCCCCGCCACCCGCAAGCCCGGCTCATCCCGCCAGCGCCAGAACTGAGCCCACAACGACGGCAGACTCTGAAGTTGAGGAACAACCCGAGTGGGCTGAAGACCGTGCTGCCCGCAAGGCCTCCGAGAAACGCCGCCGTTCCTCCGGTGGGGACCGCTCCCGCCGGAAGCCCCGCAAAAAAAACCCGATCGAAGCAGCCCTCCCCGGCTGGATCGCCTGCCTCTTCGCCATCGGGGCGGCCGCAGCCCTCTGGGCCTGGGCTCAGAACCTGCGCGATCAATTGGTGGTGAATGAACGGAAAGTCACCGAGCTCAATGAGTCTGTGGCGTCCCTTCAGCGGCAAAACAACATCCTTCTCGAAATGTCCCCCGCCGGCGTGGTGAGGGGAGTCCTCACGAGCGAACCGTCTCCCGGAAAACTGGCTGTCATGAGTGGTGTCACCGTGGGAGCTCTGAGGATCAGCGATGTGCGTCCAGCCTTGATGGACGTCGCCAATGCCTCGACGCCAGCCACCGAGGAGGAACTCGCCGCTCTGGTCACCAAATTGCAGTCAAGCCTTCCTCCGGCCCTTGCCGTGACCCTCACGGATTCCAGCGGGCGCTTTGAGCTTCCCCTACCCGAGCCCGGCACTTACGCCATAGTCTCCACCGCGTTTAAACAATCCCCGGGGGGGGTCGAACGACTTCTCTGGTTGATTGAGTTTGAAGGCCGCGATGAACCCACGCCGGTCCTTTCATTAAACGAACAAAACGCGATCTCCCTGAGAAGGCCGGATCTCAAGCTTTCTCCAGCCAGGAGGTGAGGCGTTGCGGCTTTCCGCAACCACATCCTGTTTCCCGTTCGTATCAGCACAAATTTGTTTTTTCGCTTGCCAATAATGAACTATTAGTTTTTCTTATTATTCCATGTCTGTTGCTTCTTTGCTCCTTAACCCGCCTCCCTCGTTGCTCCGCATTCCCCTGATCGGATGGTTTTTTTCCTCCATCGGAAAAAAGACCATTGTGGCCCTCACAGGGATAGCTCTGGTCTTATTTGCCACCGGTCATTTGGTGGGAAACTTAACCTTTTTTCTCGGCCCTGATGCGATCAACACCTATGCCGTTAAGCTGCAAAGTCTGGGGCCATTGTTGTGGGTGATCCGTTTCGGCCTGCTGGCCATCGTGGGGCTCCATATTTATTTCACGATGCTGCTCTGGATGGAAAACCGCAAAGCCCGTCCGCAAAAATATGCGGTCTTTGCTCCCATGAAGACCACCGTGTTTGCGAGAACGATGAGGTTGAGCGGGTTGTTCGTCCTGGCGTTTATTGTTTTTCACCTGGCACATTTTACGGTTCGCGTCATTGACCCGGCCTACGCGAACCTCCACACGATGCTGCACGGGGAAGAAGTCCACGATGTCTATGCGATGGTCGTTATGGGTTTCAGCAACCCGGTCATCAGTGTCATCTATGTGGTTGCGCTGTTTCTTTTGTCACTGCACCTGAGTCACGGCATCGCAAGCCTCTTTCAGACCCTGGGCGTGACCAACAAGCGATTCCGCCCCCTGTTTGAATTGGCGGCACGGGCCGTCGCCTGGCTTCTTTTCCTTGGTTACTCATCGATTCCGCTTTCAATCCTTCTGCTCGGAGTCGGCAAATCCCATCTCTCATGACGCTCGACCCAAAAATACCGGACGGACCACTCGACAAAAAGTGGACCAATTATAAAAACAACGCCAAACTGATCAGCCCGGCCAACAAACGGAAGTTCAAGATTCTGATTGTGGGCAGCGGATTGGCCGGCGGGGCGGCCGCGGCCACGCTGGGTGAGCAGGGTTTTGAGGTCGAATGCTTTTGTTACCAGGACAGCCCGCGCCGGGCGCATTCGATCGCTGCTCAAGGCGGAATCAATGCCGCAAAAAACTACCAAAACGACGGAGATAGTGTCTACCGGCTGTTTTATGACACGATCAAGGGAGGCGACTTCCGTTCCCGCGAAGCCAATGTGCACCGGCTGGCCGAAGTCAGTGCGGCTATCATTGACCAGTGTGTGGCGCAAGGAGTTCCTTTCGCGAGAGAATATGGAGGCCTGTTGGCAAACCGCTCTTTTGGTGGAGCCCAGGTTTCGCGCACGTTTTATGCCCGCGGTCAAACCGGCCAGCAGCTTCTGCTGGGGGCCTATCAGGCCCTCGAGGCCCAGATCCATGCGGGCTCGGTAAAAATGTTTCCAAGAACGGAAATGATGGACCTCGTGCTTGTTGACGGTCACGCCAAGGGGATCGTGGTCCGCGACATGTTAACCGGAGAAATCCGCTCCCATGCGGGAGATGCGGTTTTGCTTTGCACAGGCGGTTACGGAAACGTGTTTTACCTCTCCACCAATGCCAAAGGCTGCAATGTGACCGCGACCTACCGCGCTCACAAGCGGGGTGCACTGTTTGCGAATCCTTTCTACACGCAAATTCATCCGACCTGTATCCCTGTCAGCGGAGAATACCAATCCAAGCTCACTCTGATGAGTGAGTCCCTTCGAAATGATGGACGGGTTTGGGCTCCCAAGCGCAAGGAAGATGCCGGCAAGGCTCCTTCGGAAATTCCGGAGGATCAGCGCGATTACTTTTTGGAGCGCAAATATCCGAGCTATGGAAACCTCGCCCCGCGTGATATCTCCTCACGCAGCGCGAAAGAGGTTTGTGACGCCGGCCGCGGTGTTGGACCCGGGGGGCTGGGGGTTTATCTCGACTTCGCAGATTCCATCAAACGCCTCGGGCTCCCAGTCATTGAAGAGCGCTACGGCAACCTCTTCGAGATGTATGAAAACATCACCGGCGAAAATGCTTACGAGCGTCCGATGAGAATTTATCCCGCCGTTCACTACACGATGGGCGGGCTTTGGGTGGATTACAATTTGATGAGCAACATCCCTGGCCTGCACGTGCTCGGTGAAGCCAATTTTTCGGATCATGGTGCCAACCGCCTCGGGGCCTCGGCCCTGATGCAAGGGCTTGCCGATGGTTATTTTGTGATTCCTTACACCCTTGGTGCTTACCTCTCCACGCAGTTCGGAAACAAACGGCCCAGCACCGAAGACCCTGCCTTCCAAACGGCCGTTAAAGAAACCCGCCAGCATGTTCAGCGCATTCTGGACGTGAAAGGCACACGCAGCGTGGACAGTTTCCACCGCGAACTGGGCTTGTTGATCTGGGACAAATGCGGGATGGCCCGCAACCGTGAAGGACTCACGGAAGCTATCGCAAGGATCGGCAAGCTTCGGGAAGAATTCTGGAGCAATGTCAGTGTCCTTGGATCAGGTGAGACCTTCAATCAGTCCTTGGAAAAGGCCGGACGTGTGGCTGACTTCCTGGATTTTGGAGAACTGATGTGCCGCGATGCCTTGGATCGCGAAGAAAGCTGTGGCGGGCATTTCCGCACGGAGTTTCAAACCCCGGAGGGCGAAGCGCTCAGAAATGATGACGAATATGCCTTTGTGTCCGCTTGGAAATACGAGGGAGAGGGCAAAGACCCCATCCGCATCAAAGAACCGCTCGTATATGAACAAGTGAAGCTTGCCACCCGCAGCTACAAATAAATGGCACTCCCACAACCAACCAATCACTCACTATGAATTTTACTCTCAAGGTCTGGCGTCAGGATGGTCCTCAGGATTCGGGGCGCTTTGAAGAATACCCGGCTCTCAACATCCCGGAAGACGCGTCATTTTTGGAGCTCCTGGATATTGTCAACGAAGACCTCACCACCAAAGGAACCGAGCCCATTCAGTTCGACCACGATTGCCGCGAGGGAATCTGCGGAATGTGCAGCCTCACGATCAATGGCCAACCCCATGGCCCCGGCAAAGGCACCACCTGCCAGCTCTACATGCGCAAGTTTCAAGATCGCGATGTGATCACGATCGAACCGTTCCGGTCGGCGTCATTTCCTGTCATCAGGGATCTGGCCGTCAACCGCGCGGCCTATGACCGGATTATTGAGGCCGGCGGATTTATCAGCGAGCGCAGCGGCTCGGCCCCGGATGCCAATGCGGTTCCCATTCCCAAAACCGTGGCGGATCAAGCCATGGACGCCGCCGCCTGTATTGGGTGTGGCGCCTGCGCAGCCGCCTGCCCGAACAGCTCGGCAATGCTTTTTGTCAGTGCCAAAGTGGTTCATCTCGGTTCCCTGCCCCAAGGCAAACCCGAAAAGGACCGCCGCGTGCTCAACATGGTCCGTCAAATGGACGCCGAAGGATTTGGAAATTGCTCGAACTACTACGCGTGCGAAGCAGTCTGCCCGGCAGGAATCCCTGCGTCTTTCATCGCCACGATGAACCGCGAATACACGGTGGCTTCCATCAAAGAAGCGGCAGGCGTTCCGGTTTAAAAGACCTCGCGCCCCGGACATCCCAAGATCGTCCGTCATGTCCCTCATCACGCTTCACTGGTTCAGCCAGGTCCTCGCGAAACAAACAACGACGCAGGTCCTTTTCCCGGAAGCCGGAGAACCACCGTTTCCGGTTCTTTATCTGCTGCATGGGCTTTCGGATGATTCAACCGCGTGGGTACGAAACTCCCGGCTGGAAAAACATTCAGCGGAATATCCGCTCATCATAGTGATGCCTGATGGAGGGAGGGGGTTTTATACTGACAACCACCAAGGTCCTGCCTATGCTCGGCACTTTGGCGAGGAGTTGCCTGCTATGATCGAGCGCACCTTTCCGGCCCTCCTGGGGCGTGGCGCACGGGCCATTGGGGGTCTGTCCATGGGTGGATATGGGGCCTTGCGAGTGGGCCTGGGTTACCCCAAACGCTTTTGTTCCATCCATAGCCACTCAGGCGCAGTGGGCTTCAGAAAAAGACGCAATTATGTCCAGTATGCCAAATCCCGGGGGTGGGACGCGGATGTTGCGAGAGAACTTTTCCGGATTTTCGGTCCGAGCCCCAAGGGGACAAACCATGACCTCCTTGCGCTGGCGCAACGTGCAAAAAGCAGCCGCTGCCTCCCGAAGATTCAGCTCGATTGCGGCACGGAGGACTTTCTGATCAATGACAACCGGGAGTTCGTGAAGGATCTCACCGATTCGAAAATTCCGCACACCTACCTAGAATATCCCGGGGAACATAACTGGGATTATTGGGATGAGCACATCCGTGGAGCCCTCCGTTTTCATGCGGACAATCTGGGTATTTTGTAACCAGGAAACGCGGTATCAGGGTTCACCTTGCTCCAGCTTTCACAATCACCGATTCGATCCCGAGAACCTCTCCCAGCTTTTTGATGGTTCCGGCATGATGGCCAATGCCCAGAGCAAAATGGTGAGTTGGACCTTCCGCGCACCAGGCTTTGAGAAAAGTCACCGGATCGGGGTCAAAAACGGCGAGGGTGTTTGTGTTTCCTGTAGGAGGCAACGGCCCTTCCACGGACTCCCCTTCCCCGATAATAAACTTAAATCGCCCATCCGAAGTCTGGCCAATGCCGAACATGGTGATGGGCCCGTGCTTGATCATAAACTCCACGGACGCCCCGGACCCGGGCTTGCCATGGTATTTGAGGAGGCTGCGAAGGACGGGTTTGCCCTGACAAATCCGCAAATGATGAGGCCCGTCATGTCCCACATAAATGGCGTTACGATCGAAAACGATGGGATGAAATTCCGCGAAACTTCCGCCGATATCCAGGCGGTCCATAATCATCATGGCCACACAGGTTTTCAGGTCATTCTCACCGCACATCGGGAATCCCTGCGCTGACAAAATCGAGTTTCCGACAATGAAGTTGGTCACCAACTTGCGCATTTCGGAGTCCGGATCGGCTTCGTAATAATAGGCCAGACCATCGAGGCTCTTGGAGGCAATAAATCCATCCAGCGCGACCGCGACCCGGGCCGCCGTGTCGAGATCCTCTTCGGTCAAACGAAGGGTGTCGGGATCGGAAACCGGATCAGGGGTGGCAAAAAAACTTTCAATAAATTTCCGCTTTTCCGCCACCGCATCCGGCGCGGCGGCCTTCATTTCGCGCATCACATCATCCGGCTCCGTCTGGACAATGTGCAATCCGAACGCGGTGGTGAACATTGTGTGGTCGCTGTGCATGTCGAGCATGGCCTCCAGTGTGTGCCCCATCTGACCAATCCTGGCCCCCCGCAAATCATGCAGCACATGGGCAATGCGGCACCAGTCCTCCAGCTCTTTTTCTGCGCACGGATCATCGTGGAGTGATCCCAGAATGGGGGGCGGCACCTGACGGCCCATCCGGACCGAGACTCCTGAAAATTCCGGGAAAGCCACCACCTGGTCATTTGCGAGCTGAAGTTGCGTGGTGTAAGCGACCGACTCAAACGATCGCCGGGCCTGAAGGCCGATCATGACGATCGGAGCTGAAATTTCCTTCACCATCACGCCCCATGTCGAACTGGTCGCGTAGGTGGCAAGGTTGCAAAACACCAAATCGAAATCACCCCGTTTGATTTCGCGGGCCATGGCATAAGCGCTTTGGGTACTGTCCGCCATGCCGAAATCGGTCACTTCGGTTCCGTGAGCTGCGATGCGTTCGCGGATGATTCCGTGATAACCAAGCAACTCATCCAGCAGGCCTTCGTATTGTTTCCAGTAAGTGTGATGCCCCACACAGAACAGCCCGATGCGGGCGGCAAGAGGTTTACGGCGTTGAATTTCCATCAGCAAACCCTATGGCCGATTGATATTTTGTCATGGAAAATGAAAGATCCAAATCGATCTCAACCAGCGATTCTGGTATTTTTTCCGTAGAAACGAAGCCTCATCATTTTAACTTACTGACGGACTTTTTTGCTTTTTTTGGCTGGAATCTGGACCGGGTGGGAGGTGTTCCGGTGTAGGCGGCGAAAGCTCGTGAGAAGTGATTGGGGTGCTGATAGCCCAGTGCGTGAGCCACCGATTTGATGGAGGCCTCCCTCTCCTGGAGCAATTTTTTTGCATGATTGAATTTGAGCTTTTGAAAATACTCAAAAGGGCTTGCTTTGGACTTGCGGTGAAACAGCACCTTCAAGGTGGCGGGAGAAACCTGCAGGTATTCGCACAGTTTCCGGACAGGTTGGGAGGCATTCAAATGTTGGGCCATCCACCGGGTGGCCAGTTGAAACCTCAGGGAATCATCGGTCTGCGTGCGCTTGGTTTTCAGACACCGGCAGAACTCGCTGTCGATCAGGATTCGCAAAGCATTCAGAGCATGGGACGTGGCAACATCGGATAACTCAATCTCGTGCCGGCAACGGCGATGTAGATCTTCCAACCGGCTCACGGTCTCCCGTGGCATTCGCATTCGATACCAACCCGACTGGGATTCCGGCCCAAGAAAAAACGGGGTGGTTCTCCACGACCACCCCAGAATGGTGGATTGAGAATTTTGTGAATGCCCGATCCATCCCATCGGACAGTCTGGCCCCACAAGCACGGCCTCCCCACTTCGAATCGGGTATTCTGCTTCTCCGATTTTCAAAACAGAAACGCCTTTGAGAATCACCGTGTAGGACCAACTGTCATGCAAATAAACAGGAATGGGTTCTTTCCCCATGAAGCGATCTCCCCAGGCTAACAGAACCAAATTTGCATCACGGTCGGTGGAGTTCACCCACCGTGGCCTTTCCTGGGATGGGAGATAAGCCACTTTCCTTGGGTATTTTGTTTGGGAGGGAGCGGTCGGCATCAGGGGGAGATTAGGTCGGGCATCTTTCAATTGGCAGGCTCAAGTGGCAATCACGATCTGGGGTTACGTGCGGGGGGCTCTGAGTGCTGCGGCATGAGAATAGAGAGGTCGGCGGGCAAGGGACTGCCACGCCCTACCCAGGTTTGGCTTGCGCACGCGCAGAGCGTCCTTTTTTTGCTGGAGAGATTAAAGAGGCTTCACATCCCCGGACGCCGGCCTTGAGGTGGGAAGCTTAATGATGAAGGTGCAGCCCGCACCAGGCGTGCTCTCCAAGGCCACGGTGCCACCATGATCCTGAACGATGTGTTTGACGATGGACAGCCCGAGTCCGGTGCCGCCGGCTTGACGCGAGCGGTCCTTGTAAACCCGGTAAAAACGCTCAAAAATGTGGGCTTGATCGGCGAGCGGGATCCCGGGGCCATTGTCGGAGATCCGGATTTCGGCCAAACCATCCTGCAAGGTGGCCCTGACGCTGATGATCACCTGATCCGAGGGGCCATAACGGAGCGCGTTTTCAAGAAGGTTGGTATAAATCTGTTCGATGCGGCGCTCATCCCCTTCCACATATTCTGCGGAGGTCTCCCAATCGACCGAGATCTCCGCGTTGCGTTCCTTGATGGCGGGTTCGAGACGCTCGACCACTTTTTGAAACGTCTCGCGCAAGTTAATCCTTCGAAAATCCGGTTGCTGGGTCCGGTGTTCGAGACGGGCAATGGTGAGCAAGTCCTCGATGAGGAGGTTGAGCCGTTGACTGTTTTTATGCATGACCCGGAGAGAACTCTCGGCCATGGAACGGTCTTCCAAGGCCCCGTCCAGAAGGGTCTCTATATATCCGTTGATGATGGCAAGTGGCGTCCGGAATTCGTGGGAAACATTGGCAACAAATTCTTTGCGGACGGCCTCAAGGTCCTTCACGGCCGTGATGTCATGAAACACAATCACCGCCCCGGGCGCAGGAGCTCCCGGCTTGGGATTCAATCCGGAGGCAACGACCTCAAAGTGATGTTTGCGATAACCCTGCTGATCCGCGGCCTCCAACGAGATCTCGATCCTTTGCGCACTGGTTTGGGTGAGGGCTTCTTCGATGGCTGTCTGAAGCTCGTGATTCCGGAAAACCTCAATGGCCGTGCGATTGATGGGGGATTGGGTGAAGCGGAACATGCGCATGAGGGCCTCATTCACAAGCCGGACCCGCTGCGAGCGGTCCACAATCAAAACACCTTCCACCATGCTGGATAGAATGGCCCGCAAACTGAACCCTTCATCCGCCACCTGCTTGTCGAGTTGTTGAAGCATTTCGGCCAGACGGACCAGATGCCGGGCGGACTCACGAAACAAACCACTGCGGGTTTTTAAAAGGACAATGCGAAAGTCCCCCCGGCTCAGATATTCCAGGGCTTTGCCAAGCTCCAGCAACGGACGGACCAGCTCCGAATAGACAATCGCGGCGACCAGCAGTCCGAAAAATGAGAGGGCCACCCAAAAAAAGGTGCTCATTCGACGGCGCTGAATCGATACCCCTCCCCCCGGACGGTTTCGAGGCGATGAGAACGGTCCGAGAGCTTTTCACGAAGACGACGGACATGGGTATCGACCGTCCGCGTGTCAATGGCGTTATTGTAGCCCCACACGTCCAGCAAGAGTTTCTCGCGGGATTGAACCCGCCCCCTGCGCTCCAGCAGAAGGCAGAGCAGCTTGAACTCTGTGGTGGTCAGTTCAATGCGAACACCGTCCAAACGGATTTCAAAAGCGCTTTTGTCGACTTGGAATCCATCAAATTCCAGGATTTCACTCTTCACAGAGGCACGAACCCGTCGGAGCACAGCCTGGATGCGTAAAATCAACTCGCGTGGGCTGAATGGCTTGGTGACGTAATCATCCACTCCCAGTTCCAAACCCTTCACCCGCTCGCCGGCTTCTCCTTTGGCCGTTAACATCACGATCGCAATGGAGGCGGTTTCGGGGGTGTTTCGAAGCTTTTTGCAGACTTCATAACCATTCATACCGGGAAGCATGATGTCCAAAAGGATCAAATCCGGGCGGTATTGGCTGGCCATTTCGAGACCCTCCAGCCCGGAATTCGCGATCACAACGTCGAAACCGTTCTTGTTCAGGTTGTAACGCAGGAGATCCACCACATCGGCTTCATCCTCGACCACCAAAACTGTGTCTCCCATACCCAGCGCTTTAACGGAGTTGCCCCCAGGGTGGCAAGCCGCAAAAAAAGATTCGGGCCACACGCGATATTGCTCAGAACAAAGGAAACTGAACCGCGGTGGCCCGAATTGCTGCCTTAACCAATAACTTAGACGGCTCCCATCACGGAACGTTCAAAAAAAATGAAAAATATTTTTTGTTCGGGGTCAGCACCCGTTTGTGGACCTCTCACTGCCTTGAATTCCTCAAGCGAAAGTGGGCGGGCAAGGGACTGCCAACCCTACCATCCAAGGGGCGCTTCGCGCTCGCGCCAGCACGTCCTTCCTTGCGGTAGGGCGAGTCAGTCCCTTGACTGCCGACTTTTACCCCTCTTCATTTCAGGCGCAGGAAAAAATCCGCTTGGCGGAGGAGTGGGAAAACGCCTACGGTGAACGTCTTATGGGACGCCAATGGCTGCACGCCAAGCGAGCCGTGGCCTCGCAAAAAAAGTCACAAGCCACGAGTAAGTTGGTCAAAGAAATTATGGTTGCCGCCAAATTTGGTGGGTCAGACCCGGATTCCAATGCCCGCTTGGCGGCGGCTCTGGAGCGGGCCCGCCGGGAATCTGTCTCGAAGGATGCGATTGACCGCGCGATCCGCAAGGGGGCCGGGGTGGGCGACGAGAAAGTGACTTTGGATCATGTGGTTTTTGAAGGATATGCACCCCACAAAGTGCCGGTTCTGGTTGAGGTTTACACCGACAACCAAAACCGCACAGCCCCCGAGATCCGGGTGCTTTTTAAAAAGGGACAGCTCGGAACTCCCGGTAGCAACAAGTTTCTGTTTGACCAGGTGGGTCTTGTGGAAGCGTTTCATGCGGACCAAGGCGTGGACCTCGAAGAGGCAGCCATCGAGGCCGGGGCCAACGATGTGGAAGCCCTGAGTCATGCCGCAAATGACGATATCCCACCTGGAACCACGGGAGCGCGTTTTGTGACCGAGCGCACATCGACAGCAACTGCCTCAAAATGGCTTTCAGACCATGGCTGGACTGTCGTCACGAGTGAGCTCGGCTACCTGCCCAAGCAATACACCAATTTGTCAGAAGAAGAAGGCTCGGAAACGGCCGAATTTCTGGAAGCCCTCGATGATCACGATGACGTTCATCGGGTCTGGGCGGCCATCCGATAGCAGCGGATCACTCCAGAAATTCCTTCAGCTGCTCCTTCAGCGTCATGCGGGCACGAAAGAGGAGGCTTTTCACGGACGGCACACTGGTTTTCAGGACTTTGGCAATGTCCTCGTAAGGCATGTTTTCGTAACGCCGGAGGATGAGGGCCATGCGCGGTTTTTCCGGAAGCGCGGCGATTGCCCGATCAATCGCGGACTGAACCTCATTCTGCAGGGCTTTTTTGTCAGCAGGCACTTGAGTGGCATCAGAGAACTGACGGGAGGGTTGTCCAAAATCATCGGGAGTCTCCAATGGCTCCAACCGGGCCCGCCTTTTCCGGCGTCCCTCGTTGAAAACGAGATTCCTTGTGATGGTCATTAACCATGTGGTGAATTTCGCTTCCGGTTGGTAGCGGGGGGCGGATTTCCATGCCCTGAGAAACACCATTTGGGCGATATCTTCTGCTTCCGACGGGTTGCCAAGCATTTTGGAGGCCGTTCCTATCACTGCATGCTGATGCCGCTCCACCAAGCTCTCAAAGGCAGATAAATCGCCCTGCCCCGCCCGGAGCATGAGAGCGATGTCAGACTCCTCTTCGGGGGGAAGGTCTTTGTCAGTCATTTCTTCTGTTTCCGGGCGATCTGCGATGGGATTGTTCGTGGCAGGATGGGGTTCAAAAATGGCGAAGCCCGTCCCGGGGAATGGTCTGTGGGTTTCCATGACAACAGCGATGAAACACCGAAGCAGCCAATTGGTTTCAGGAACATGATCAAGCGGGTGGCTTTTCGGGTTTGGGGGGAGGCTCCAGGAGATCGGGGCGGCGCTCCCGCGTTAACCGCTCGGCCTCCTCAGCCCGCCACCGGGCAATCGCTCCATGGTCGCCTGAGAGGAGAACACCCGGCACCCGCCAGTCTCGAAAAACCTCCGGCCGCGTGTAGTGAGGATGATCGAGTTTGCCAGTCGAAAAAGACTCGCCCACCGCACTTTCTTCATGACCCAAGACGCCCGGGAGCAACCTCAGAATCGCATCCGTGACCACCAGGGCCGCGAGAGCCCCATTGGTGAGCACGTAATCCCCGATCGAGATCTCTTCATCCACCAAATGGTCAGCAACGCGCTGGTCAACGCCTTCATAGTGGCCGCAAATAAAAATGACATGTTCCTCCCTCGCGAGGCGTTCGGCCGTTTTTTGTGTGAAGGGCGCACCGTGAGGAGACATCATGACCACCCGCGATGCCGGCGATTTTAATTCCTCCAAGGCGGCGTGGATCGGCTCAATCTTCATCACCATCCCCGGGCCGCCTCCGTAGGGGGCATCATCGGTGATGCGATGTTTTCCCGAAGCCCATTGTCTGAGGTCCACCGCATCCGCTTGCACCAATCCCGCCTTCCGGGCGCGCCCCAGAATCGAGGCACTCAATACGGCCTCGCAGATTTCAGGAAAGATGGTCAGGATTTGAATTTTCATGTCAAAGAGAGTTGACTGCTCCATACAAGCCCCGCTCACGCCAGCAATCAAGTGTCCAAGTCCCGATCAAAAACAAAGAAACACCGCCCCGGCTGTCTTGGGTCGTTGACGCGTGTGGGGATCAAGCTGGGTTTTGTCACCCTCCTTGTCTGGGCAATTGCCGCTCTTGGGTTTTATGCCTGGTCTTTAACTTATGACCTCAAAGCCATTGCTCAAATGCCGGAGCGTTCTTCGGTTTATAACAAGGATGGAAATTTCTACAGCCGGCTTGCGGGGGAAAACAGGGTGGTGGTGCCTTTTGACAAGGTTTCGAACGATTTTATTAATGCCCTTCTTGCGAGGGAGGACACCCGGTTTTATCGCCACAAGGGGATTGACCCCATTGGAATTTTCCGGGCGGTCATTCGCAATTTTATTGCAGGCGGCTTCCGCGAGGGTGCGAGCACCATCACCCAACAACTTGCCAGAAACAGCTTTCCCCTCGGTGGCAAAAACCTTGTGCGGAAACTCATCGAGGCAGCCCTGGCCTACCGGATTGAAACAGAACTCACCAAAGAAGAAATTCTCGAGGCCTACGTGAACCGCATTTATTTTGGCAGCGGGTATTATGGGGTTGAGGCCGCGAGTCAGTCGTATTTTGGAAAACCCGCCTCCCGGATGAACCTCCCGGAGGCGGCCATGTTGGCGGGTCTGATTCGCAGTCCAAACCGCATCTCCCCCTTCAACAATCTGCCGCGGGCCTTGCGGGAGCGGGACGTGGTCCTTGAGCGCATGAAAAAAGTGCGCCTGATCACGGAGGATCAATACACGGCGGCGGTCAATTCCCCTCCCCGCATCGCAAAAAAACCTTCCAGCAGCCCGCAGGACAACTGGGCCATGGAATCCATTCTGCGGGAACTGGACCTCGTGCTGGATCGTGAGGAAGTGAACTCCGGGGGACTCCGGATCTATGCGACGATTGACCCCGCTCTGCAAGCCAGCGCGGAAGCCAGTGTCGCCCGTCGCTTGAAAGAAATCGAGGCCCGGCCCGGATATCCCCACCCCCCCAAGTCCCGCTTCACGAGCGCTGATCTTGCAGAAGAAAATTCCGTTCCTTATTTAGAAGCTGCCGCTCTGGCCATGGACAGCTCCACCGGAGCCATCCGCGCCATCGTCGGCGGACGGGACCTGCACTCCAGCCGGTTCAACCGTGCGATCTCGGGACGCCGGCAAGTCGGGTCAGCCGTCAAACCTTTTGTCTATGCCGAAGCCTTTGAACGCGGACTTTCGCCAGGCAGCCGGATCAGTGACAACCGCATTGGCTCGTCTGAATTGCCGCGCAAATTTGGAAGGTATGACCCAGCAAACTCTGACAACACCTACCGGGGAGATCTGCCTGTTGCCGAAGGCCTCGTGTTATCCAGAAACACGATGTCGGTCCGGGTCGGACTCGCAGCAGGATTGGATCATGTGGCAGAAAAAATCCAGCTCTCCGGACTGGCTGCCGATCCCCCACGCCTGCCTGCGGTCTGCCTTGGGGCTTTCGAATCCAATTTGAAGGACCTTACGGCTGCCTACACCGCTTTTGCCAATGATGGCGTCAAACTCCAACCGTTCCTGATTGACCGGGTCCTGGATGATCAGGGCCAGGTTCTCTATCGCGCGACCAAAGGCAGCATCCGGGTTTTTTCTCCAAAAACGGCAGCCCTCACCACATCGATCATGGAGGATGTTCTCACACGGGGGACCGCCCAGGGTGCCGGGCGGTTGGGATACAGAAAACGGGGCGCCGGAAAAACGGGAACCACCAACGATTATCGCGATGCATGGTTTGTGGGATTTGACCGCTCTCTCACTTGCGGCGTTTGGGTCGGGTTCGATCTTCCACGCACAATCCAGGCGGGGGGATCCGGCGCAAATCTTGCTCTTCCCATCTGGGTCGATATCATGCGCTGAGTGTGCCTGCCGGAAATTACCGATATGGGATTGACAAAAACAGATTACTAAGGATGTTAAGGACCACCATGAACTCCCCGCGAAACGAGGGCTCGGACCTCGTCAAGAACTCCGTCCTTTACAAAGAATTTTTGGCAGAACGCGAAGAAATCCTGCGCCACAAATGGATTGAAAGCGAAAAAGCGGGACAGGATATTGGTTTTGAAAGAGCCCTGTTGGATTGGATCGTGAGATACCGGTCCGGCTGGCGTGATGAGCGCACAAAATACAAGAAACTGGAAAAAGCCTGAGCAATCAACCCGCTCCTTTAATGCCGCCCTGAGAGGTGGCGAAGGACCATGAGCGAAACCCAACCACCAAAAGTCCTGCCCGCCCTCGATGCGGATGCGATTCGGAAAGCGATCCGGCGGATTGCCCACGAAATCATTGAAAGCAATTCGGACTTGAAATCTCTGGTGGTGGTCGGTATTCCCACCCGCGGGGTTGAGATTGCAAGGCGACTTGTCGATCACATTAGCGAGATGGAAGGGATCAGCCCGGATTTGGGCATTGTCGATGTCTCCATGCACCGGGACGATCTTTCCACGCGTCAGAAATTCACGGCCGTGGAAACCACCCATCTGCCGCTGGATCTGGATGGCCGTCCGGTGGTTCTGGTGGACGATGTCCTTTTCACAGGGCGCAGTTGCCGGGCTGCTTTGGATGCCATCTCCTCATTCGGGCGTCCTTCCCGGATCCAATACGCCGTCCTGGTTGACCGGGGACACCGCGAACTCCCGATCCGCGCGGACTTTGTAGGAAAAAATCTCCCGACGAAACATTCAGAAAAAATCCGTGTCCGGTTTGAAACCATCGATGGGGTGCCTGACAGCGTCAGCCTCATATCATCGCCATGAGCACGTGGACACGAAAAGACCTGCTGGCCCTCGCTGATCTTTCATCAGAGGAACTGACCCTTCTGCTGGACACGGCCCGGGCTTTCAAAGGGGTTGGCGAACGCAGCCTGAAAAAAGTTCCGGCACTGCGCGGGAAAACGCTCGTCAACTTTTTTGTGGAACCCAGCACACGTACCCGCACATCGTTTGAGCTCGCTGCCATGCGGCTCAGCGCGGATGTGGTCAACATTGAGGCCACGGCCTCCAGCCTCAAGAAAGGCGAAAGTCTGAAGGACACCGCTCTCAACCTGGAAGCCTTGCGGGCGGACATCATCGTTCTTCGTCACAGCTCGGGGGGCTCTTCGGAATTTCTCTCCACCCGACTCGCCTCCAGCATTATCAACGCCGGCGACGGAGCCCACGAACATCCCACGCAGGGACTGCTGGATGTGTTCACCATGCGCGAAAAACTTGGACGCATCGACGGTCTGAAGGTGGCCATTGTCGGAGATATTCTTTTCAGCCGCGTCGCCCGCTCAAATATTGCAGCCCTCACGAAGTTGGGTGCCAAGGTGACTCTCGTAGGACCAACGACACTGGTCCCGGAGGTTTTTCAGAAACTCGGAGTCCAAGTTGTTCACCGCATCGATGACATCATTGAAACCACCGATGTGATCAACCTTCTGCGCATCCAGCATGAACGTCAGCGCCGGGAATATTTTCCAGGGCTTGGAGAATACATTTCACTTTTTGGTCTCACAAAAGCCCGGGCCGCCCGATTAAAATCCACCTGCCTCATCATGCATCCAGGCCCCATCAACCGCGGTGTCGAAATTGACAGCGATGTGGCCGACAGCGCCAAGAGTGTGATCCTCGATCAGGTCACCAATGGCCTCGCGGTGCGCATGGCGGTGCTTTATCTCTGCGCCGGTGGGGCCGGCCTGCCCGTCCAAGACTCATGAGCGCCTCCCGATCATTTTCGCCTGCCCAAGGAACGCTGCTCATCAAAGGCGGTCGCGTGATTGACCCTGCCAATGGCCGTAATGAAATCAGAGATCTCTGGATTCAGGATGGTGTCATTGCCGCGGAAGATTTCCAGCCCCCTGCCAAAAACTTTGAAGAGATTGATGCCAAGGGTTTGGTGGTTTCCCCCGGCCTGATCGATATTCACGTCCACTTTCGCGAGCCGGGCCAATCCCACAAAGAAACGATTGCATCCGGCTCGCGCGCAGCCGCAGCCGGTGGATTCACCAGCGTGGTCTGCATGCCAAACACCACCCCGGCCGCAGACAGCGCCGGCACGATTGCGCTGATCCGCGAAAAGGCATCCTCGGGGGCCATCATCAACATTTTTTGCACAGGGGCTATCACGAAGGGCCTCGCGGGCGAAGAACTTGCCCCCTACGGCGCCATGGTTTCCGCAGGGATTGTGGCCATCACCGATGATGGCCGCTGCATCCAAAACCATGAGGTCATGCGCCGGGCTGTCGAGTATGCCCGCATGTTTGGACTCACGGTGATGGACCACTGTCAGGATGAAAGCCTGACATCGGGGGCCGTCATGCATGAAGGCGAGTGGAGCTTGCGCCTTGGTCTTCCCGGCTGGCCGCGCATTGGCGAAGAGCTCATTGTGGCCCGGAATATCCTTCTCGCGGAACTTTGCGATTCCCCGATCCACTGCCAGCATATCAGCGCGTGTGGCAGCGTCCGCCTGATTCGTGAAGCCAAAGCGCGGGGCATCAAGATCTCCGGCGAGGTCTGCCCGCATCATGTCTGGTTCACCGATGAGCGGCTGAAACATTTTGACACAAACTTCAAAATGAATCCCCCCCTGCGAAGTGACCGGGATGTGGAAGCTGTTTTGGAAGGAATTGCGGATGGCACGCTCGACATCCTTTGCAGCGACCATGCGCCACATGCCTTTTACGAAAAAGAGGTCGAACTCGATCAGGCGCCGTTTGGAATCACGGGCCTGGAAACCGAATTTGCAGCCTTTCATGACCTGCTTGTTCATCGCAGGAAAATCATACCCATCGAACGCCTCATCGCCCTCTACACGATCAATCCGGCCCGCTTGCTGAACCTGGATCGCGGAACGCTAAGTACAGGGGCTCCTGCTGACATCACCCTGATCGATCTTTCCGCAGAGTGGACTTACGACAAAACAGGGTCGGCCTCTCTCTCACAAAATACGCCTTTCCATGGCGAGAGCTTCCACGGACGTGCGGTCAGAACCATTGTGGCCGGTCAAACGGTTTGGAAAACCCCGTGAGCCGACCGTCGCCGTTCCGCCTCCTGGCCACTGACCCTTCCTCCAAAGCCCGCGCCGGAGTCCTCGAAACCCGAAGGGGCCTGATCGAAACCCCGGTCTTCATGCCAGTCGGAACCCAAGGCACGGTGAAATCCGTCAGCCCACGGGAGCTTCACGAACTCGGAGCCCAGGTCATCCTTGGCAACACCTATCACCTCCACGTCCGCCCCGGCGATCAACTCATCGAACGGCTCGGCGGGCTGCATCAGTTCGCCTCATGGGACCGTCCGATCCTCACCGACAGCGGCGGCTTTCAAGTGTTCTCGCTCGCGAAACTTCGCAGGATCACAGAGGAAGGCGTGCATTTTCAAAACCACATTGACGGCACACCGACCTTCATCGGCCCGGAGCAATCGATGCAAATCCAGCGCAACCTCGGCTCGGATATTGTCATGGCCTTTGACGAATGCCCGCCCCACCCCTGCAGTTATGACGATGCAGCCCGCAGTCTGGACCTCACCCTCCGCTGGGAGAAAAGATCGCTCGATTGGTGGACGGATAAGGAAAATCGCCCGCTGGTTTTTGGAATCGTTCAGGGGTCTTCGCACGCCGACCTCAGAGAACGCAGCGCGAGAGAACTGGCAGCGATGGACTTTGATGGTTATGCGATTGGCGGCGTGAGTGTCGGCGAACCGGAATCCGAAATGATGGCGGCTGTCGAAGCCTCGGAACCCTTCCTTCCAACAGAACGGAGCCGTTATGCCATGGGCCTCGGCACCCCACCGCAAATGATCGAAATGGTCGCCCGGGGCGTTGACATGTTTGATTGTGTCCTGCCAACCCGGCTGGCCCGCAATGGAACGGCCTTCACTCATGCCGGGACCATCAACCTCAAAAATGCCCCCTACGCCGAGGACCCCGGCCCCATTGAATCCGAATGCACCTGTTATGCCTGCCAGAATTTCAGCAGAGCCTACCTCCGTCATCTCATCAAAGCGGAAGAAATCCTCGGCCTCCGCCTGATCTCCCTCCACAACCTCCATTTCTATCTCAACCTCCTGCGCCGCGCCCGCACCGCGATCCTCGATGGCTCATTCGACAGCTTCCGCAGCAGCTTTGTCCAAGGATACAAATCCCACACAACCCCGGAAAGTTAGACTCCCCTCATAGGATCAGACCAAGCAGCCCGCGATTCTCCGTAGAGGAAGTGGGAACAACTTTCTTCGGATTGGTGAGCTTTCTAAACAAAGACGCAAAATCATTGCGCCAGAGGCTTCGTGCCTCGAAGTGGAGGAACAGGGAACCTGTTTCTTTTCCATGAAGCCTCAAACCCCGTAAAAATTCGCTGTGCAGACATGGCCACCCAGAAAACGCCCTCATCCCGTTTCTCCTTGAACGGTGATCCCCTCGAAGTTTAAACATACTTCATGAGCAGCCGTGATCAAAACCTGACTTTCAGCGCGGCATATGCAGGTGTTTTGCTGCGCGCGATATATTCCCTACAAATGCCGCACGCGGCTTAATAATACTGTTGGCAAAGAATATGAACCACCACCTAACGTCAGCAATACTTTTCCTGATGCTGCTCGGATTACCTTGTCTGAATGCGAGTTCAAGCCCGGTCGGTATAGCGGACCTACAGGCTGATGCCTCGTATATTGCAGGTGAGGAAGCGGAGGAAAAGCGTGATTATGAGAAAGCATTGCAATTCTATCAGGACGCGGAAGACCGTTTCCCAACTGAACAGCGCATTTTTGAGAAGATTGGCAACTGCTACTTGAAACTTGAAAGATATGCAAATGCAGTAAGAACCTATGAGAGAGGATTGCAGCATTCTCCCGAGTCAACGCTTCTTCTCAATAATCTTGCAGTAGCATGCCGCTTGAACGGTCAATACGAACTGGCGATCGAGAACTACAAGAAAGTCCTAGCAGTTGATCCGAAAGATGATGCTGCATGGTTTTTTCTTGGATGCTCGCTGATGGCATTGCTGAAAAACGCAGAAGCAGAAGACGCATTCTTGAGATCAGCTGCAATAACTCCAGACGTGGCGACTACCTGGTTCAATTTAGGGATCGTCTGCGAGCGACAAGAGAAGGCGCATGATGCGCTGCTCCACTTTGCTAGGGCTATACGACTAGATCCGAAGGACAAAGACACATGGACCCGTTTCCGATCCTTGATGGATTCTGATGGGCCACACGCCCCTTATGTTACTTCATGGCTAGTGGCACCGGATGATCACGATCTTGATGCCTACAGAAAACGGGCACAAAAGAAAGCCGAAGAAGTTGCGGAAATGCTCTTCCCGCGTTTGCGCGATGAGTCTGATCCAATGTGGGAAACAATACGGATTTCGTATAGAACCATTAAGGAAAATAATCCAGATATGGCATCATCTCCATCGATTGTATTGTTTTGTGCAATAGTTGCAGGAGAGAAACACGGGATACCACCAAACCTCCCAGAACTTGGAGTGGTCGGTTATGGCGAGATGACAATTCATAATGGAACGGGTGATGACGCGTTGATAAAAGTAGTCAGCTTAACTACTGATAAACTGTGGAGAACATCTTTAGCTAAAGCGGGAGAAAAGATCATTGTTCAAAATGTTCCAGATGGTCATTATTTGATCTTTTTTGCACTCGCAAAAGCGATTGACGGTGTAAGTGGCAGATTGTCTGAAGATGCGCATGCGTCCCGTTTTGAAAAGGCTGTTTTGTTTTCCACTGCATCGCGACTAGATGAGACAACCATCAAGACCACTACGACACGCTACTCTCTGACTCTTCATCCGGTAATCGGTGGCGATGCTAGAACTAAGGATGTGACCATCGAGGAGTTCAATAGATACTAATGCGAACAAAGCAATTCAGCGAACACCTACACGCTTGCACGATTAGTGCTGGGTCGCTTCGCTCCCGGCACTCGTCGCGCCAACGATCCGGTGCCGGTGATCGCGTTCGGCAGAGAACATCGTCACATTTTTAATCACCATTTCACTCCGTCATAAAAATCACCATGCGCATACTAAAATACATTGCAGCTACACTAGTCTGCTTTAACACCTCTATTAATCTGGCCTCCGCCCAAGAAAAGGACATTCTACTTTTTACAAGTGGAAAAACAAAGACGTATAATACTGCCGATAATCCCAAAGCAGAAGGGCTAAATGTTTCTGTCACCTACCCTGAGACTTGGACTGCAATTGAGGGCGAGCGACCGAATGTTGTTCAAAAGTTTCAAGATAAAGGTTCTGATGCCAATATTACCATAGGTTTAGTGATTAAAGAATTTCCAGTCGATGTTTCAGTGTTGTCAGATTCAGAACTTAAAGATGTTTACATGTCACCAGAAGCGCAGAATAAAATGGCGGCAAGCGGCATGAAGATACTAAATGTCAACATTACAAAACATAAAGGTGATCGCGCAGTCTTTATGGATTATCATAACGTTCATGAGAAAAATGGCTTTAGAGGCGGGGCGGCAAGCATGGAGTTGCAAGTGTTTTACAAAGAAAGACTAATTGGACTACAGATTATGGTAATGGGCCAAGCAGACGAGATTGATTCTCTTGACAAGACATTGTCTTCTTTCACTCCGTTATTTTTCTTGGTAAGTGAAAGTCTGACAATAAATGATAAATAAATCTGTATGATATTAGAACAATCAATATATAAGATCCGAAAAGGAAGACGTTTGCCTCAAATCGGAACGCCATTCATTGCGACTTCCGTTGATATAACTCCCGCTGACCACCTGTTTATGGAGGGATATCTATTCTTGCCGCAGATTAATAAGCTGATTTTTCGGAGGACAATTGTCCGATATAAATCTGACTCAGTTCCCAAAGACTATATCTCAACAGATAGATTTGAAGACGAGATATTTAATCAGATCAAGGTAGACTATGAACTTTACCTGAATGACACCTATCGAGAAATCTACCGAGGGGCTTTTATCGCACATGATTTATGGGACGACTATCTTGATGACGAACCTGCACTTTTACGCTTTCGCCTTGCAGGAAAGTTTCAATCTGAGTTGCCAAAATTTCTTAAAACAAGCCAGTGCATAGCATTTAAAAATCATCTCACTGCCGTAATGCACTTCCAGCCATTGCTTATTAAAGATTTGAGTATTGATCAAAAATAACCGAGCAGGCCAGTCCACCGAATCCCGTGCCTCCGCCACTTTCGTCACGATTCTTGCTTTGGCAAGAAGTCGTGCCGAAAGCAAGCGGGATGCGGTGACTGCGAACATTAGTCATCATGGAGGCTCACACAAATACTCGTTGGCTTGAGTGGAGCAAACGACTCCAAGCCATTGCCCAGAATGGACTCACTTTCGCGCGAGATTCCTATGACGTTCAACGTTTCGAATCCGTCCGGCAGTTGGCTGCCGAGATGCTTGCCGAGGGGTCTGATGTTGAGCAGGCTGTCATACTTGGTTTGCTAGAAAAGGAGACGGACTACGCCACACCCAAAGTGGATGTCCGTGGTGTTGTTTTTCGCGATGACAAGCTTCTATTGGTGCGTGAGCGTTCCGATGGCAGATGGACGTTGCCAGGAGGCTGGGCCGATGTTTGTGCCTCACCCGCCGAGAATGTCGTGCGTGAGGTTTATGAGGAGTCTGGATTCACGACTCGTGCATCGAAGATTTTGGCGGTGTTTGACCGCAGCAAGCACCCGCACGAGCCGCCATTTGCCTTCCATGTCTACAAGATTTACATGCTATGCACCATTCTTGGCGGGGCAGAGACGGTTAGCACAGAAACGGATGCGGTTGATTTCTTTGGTGAGCAGGAGATTCCAGAGCTATCAATCACGCGCGTTACGCCGCCACAAGTCGCCAGAATGTTTGAACATCATCGCAATCCAGATCTGCCTACAGATTTTGATCATGCTACTCAACAAAGCCATGCACTCAACTCTCTACCCGCATCACGCTGAACCGCGACACAGATGGCCTATGCTTGCATAAAATTCGGGCATAACAATTGGAACGATGCGATCCACCGAACTCTGCCAGCCATCAAAATTCCGCTCTCTCCCTACGACCCATGTTATTTCGATGATCGCTTTACATGTGTTGCAGCTGTGATACATTTATCACATGCCACAATCCGCAGTCGTCCACGCCAGAATTGATCAGGCCACAAAGATCGCCACAGAGAAGGTGCTGGATGCTTTGGGGATGACCCCGACTGAGGCGATTCGTCTGTTTTACCGTCAAATTGCGATGAGGAAGTCATTCCCTTTGGAATTACATGTGCCCAATAACCTGACGGCCTACGTGCTTGCCAAAAGCGACAAGAATCAGGATGTCGAAGTATTCGACAAACCTGATGATCTTTACGCTACGTGGGGAAAATGAGGCTCAGCCAGACCACTCAATTCAAAAAAGATATCAAGCGGTTACAGAAGCGAGGCAAAGACCTTGCAAAGCTGAAGTCTGTTATCAACCTCCTCCTTGCGCAAAAACCACTTCCCCCAAAGCACCGGGACCATCAACTCGGCGGAAACTGGGGTGGCCATAGAGACTGCCACGTTGAGTCTGATTGGCTGCTCATTTATAAAATTCTTGAGGATGAAATCCGCCTCGAGCGAACGGGCACCCACTCTGACCTTTTTTAAATTGTCCCTCTTGTCGAATGACCCAGATTGTCCACCAGGAGTGGAGTCTGCCTAATCCCTCGCTCTACGACCGGTTCCTCAAACAGGCTCGGCTCTAACGAGTATTGACACACGTGACCGTATCATCCGCGACCGCCAGGATCTGTTCGTCGGATCGTGGCTGAACCACATGCCCACCGGTGAAAGCGCCGAAGGCCGGGAGAATGCACTGGTGGGGGGAAACCAAAAAGCACGGCAGGCGGAGACGCTGGCGGCCCCGCCCCTGCAGGCTGGCCACGGGATGAATGTGGCCGCAGAGGGTATATCCGGTGGAGGTCTCCGTGGGGTAATGACGGAGCACCCACGGTCCCATGCAAGATCCTTCGTCTTCCATCTGAAACCCGCATTCCTTGGCAATGTCCCCGGCATGGCGGTCATGATTGCCGGTGATGACCATCATTTCGCATCCCGGCCGCCGGTTTCGCCAACGGCGGATGGCGGGCACAGTTTCCGTGGCGTGAACGGAATGAAAAAGATCTCCGAGGATCACGAGGCGGCGGGCGTGATACTTGCGAAGCAGATCTGAGAGCCGGGAGAGATTGTCGATGGCCGCACCGGGCGGGGTCCAATGACTGGCGGAGCGGAAGGTGGCATCTTTGCCGAAATGCACGTCCGCAATAAAGACGGTTTTTTCCCAGACGAGCGCCCTCGAGGGGGTTGCGAGGACACTCTGACCGGCGAGATTGAGGAGCAAGTCAGCCACGGCGAGGCAAAGCGATTTTTTCCATCACGACCTCCATGCGCCGGATGCGGTCTGAAAGTTTCTCGGAACTGAGTTGTTGGCGCAGACGTTCGACAAAAAGCGGGTAGGCGAGCGGTGAGGGAGACGGGGTCACGGCAATGAGTAACTTTTTGTTTTGCAGGGCCGCGAGGGTGGAACGAAGACGGCTTTCTTCAAGCTGATTTTCCAGCACCTCGCGGGTTGCTTGCTGAAGAAGGCGGTTGGATGGTTCATAACGCTCAAAGACATTATAAAGGAGCGATGACGAAACCAACAGCTGACGTGCGGATTTGCGGCCGCGACCCACACCTTCCGGGGTCAGCCCCGCGATACGCGCAATCTCACGAAACTGCCGCTTGGCCAACTCCCCGGCGTTGATGCTGGCGAGAATATCCTCCACCAGCCGCGTCTCACTGAAAAGTCCTTCGCCCAATCCGATGTCCAGAGGGGCCGGATCGGGGGAGAGGAGTTCGAATCCGTAGTCGTTGATTGAGAGGGAAAACGAAATCGGCTGCAACCGGGACAGCCGGTAAGCACAGAGGGTTGCGAGTCCTTCATGCACCAACCGGCCTTCGAAGGGGTAGATAAAAAGATGATGCCCTTCGCGGGACGTCAGTCGTTCGATCAAAAGTTCGTTGGCGGCCGGAATGTGCGAGACCGATTTTTGGATTTCCAGAATGCCGCGCAGGCGGTTCATCTCAGGCGTGTCGAGGTGGCCGCTCCGGGCGGCCTCCAGTCGCTCACGGACGCCCTCGGAAAGGCGGCTCGAGAGCGGCATCCGTCCTCCCATCCACTGGGGCACTCCGCGGGGGCCGGCCTTCGCCACGCGGACTGTGGCGCGAAGATCCCGCACCCGGACAAGCTCGAGGGATTTTCCGGCAAAAAGAAAACGGTCGCCCGTCCGCAGTTTTGCGACAAAGGATTCCTCGACGGACCCCAGCCTCTGCCCGTTGGCGAATTGCACACTCACGGAGGCTGCACTGGTGATCGTGCCGATCCCCATACGATGTTGGCGTCCGAAGGCCTCGTCCCGCAGGACGAATTGTCCGTCCTCCTTCCGCAGACGCACGAATTCCGGATACCCATGAAGACTGGCTCCGCCGCGCGCCGCAAAATCAAGCGCCCATTGCCATTCCTCTTCAGTCAGTTTGCGATAGGCGTGGGTGGAGCGAACCTCGGCCAGAAGAGCCTGCTCGGAGAATCCAAAAACTCCTATTCCCATGCCCCCTGCGGCGACCGTCACGATGTGCTGGCAAAGCACATCAAGGGGATTGTGAAGCGGTGGTCGGTCTTCAATTTTGCCAGCCAAGGCCAGGTCGCGGGCAGCGGCGATTTCGACAAGTTCAAAAGTGTTGGCGGGAACGCAATAAATTGTGCTCTCCGCGCCCGGTTGGTGGCCGCTGCGTCCCGCCCGTTGCATCAGACGGGCCACTCCCTTCGGGCTTCCAATTTGTAACACCGCATCCACCGGCGCAAAATCCACGCCAAGGTCCAGGCTGGATGTCGACACCACGGCTCTCAGGGCTCCGGTTCTCAGTCCCTCCTCGGCATGGGCACGCACCTCTTGGGAAAGCGATCCATGATGCAGTCCTATGCGGTCCGCCCAATCCGGCATCGCCACCGTCAGGGCACGGAACCACAATTCGGCTTGGGAGCGTGTGTTTGTGAAAACGATGCTGCTGACGTGTTTGCGGAGCAAATCGATGACGCCTGGTAACAACTGGAGGCCAAGGTGACCGGCCCAAGGATAGCGATCATCGGCAGGCGGGAGGAGTGTGGTGATTGTCAGCTTTTTGGGAATCTTTCCTTGGATGATGCGCATTGGCCGGGCTTGGCCATCTGCAGAAAATCCTCCGAGGGCGGTGGCAGCTTCAGCCGTGTTGCCCAGCGTCGCGGACAGCCCCCAGAGCCGTGCTTGAGGAGCGAGGGACCGGAGCCGTGCAAGCGACAGCTCCAGCAGGACACCACGCTTCGAGGAGAGGAGTTCGTGCCACTCGTCCACCACGACCAAACGAAGAGAAGCAAAGTGGTGCAGAAAACCCGGCTGGCTAAGCAAAAGACTCAGACTCTCAGGGGTGGTGATCAGTGTTTCCGGCGGCTTCCCGGCAATTTTTTTCCGCGTGTGAGAGGAGGTGTCACCCGTGCGGCGTCCGACTTTCCATGCGGGCCAAATCTCTGCAGTCGGATTGGCCAGCGACGATTCCGTATCCGCCGCCAGAGCGCGGAGAGGCGTGATCCAGAGAACCCGCATCCCACCCCCTTGGTCCCTTCGTTTAATGGCTTCCTCCAGCGCGGCAAAATAAACCGCATAAGTTTTTCCCGTGCCCGTCGTGGAATGCAGAAGGCCGGATTCACCGGCAAGAAATGCCTTCCACGTCTCTCGCTGAAAAGAAAAGGGAGCCCACCCCCGCGTGCGAAACCATTGACGGGGGGAAAGTGATGCGGGCATTTTTTCAATGTACGCAGAAAACAGGCTGGCGGCCGCATCTTTCAATCCGAATTGTGACGGAAACGTAACTTGATCAAAAGCGGAGATCCGGTGTTTGTAGAAACGTGCAAACCACTGAGACAGGGAACGAGGTCATTGGCGGTCGCTACACGGTTGAGCGACAGCTCGGTCGGGGCGGTGTGGGGGAAGTGCTTCTGGCATGGGATGGGCATCTGAGTCGATGGACAGCGATCAAGCGTTTGCACAGCGATTCCCAGGCGGCTGCTCTTCGTGTGGAGGCCGCCCTGCAAGAGGCCAAGACGCTTGCGTCGCTGCAACACCCGAATGTGGTGACGATCTATGATTTTGTGCGGGAAGAAGAGGACCTGGTGGTTGTCATGGAATTTGTGCAGGGCCGCACCCTCGAGGAATTGTCTGCCCCTTTGACCCTGGAGGATTTTGCGGATGTGGCCCGGCAATCGTTGGAAGGATTGGGAGCAGCCCATGGGCTGGGGATCATTCATCGGGACATCAAACCCAGCAACATCATGATTGCGGATCTTCCGGGCGGAAAATTCCAAACAAAACTTTTGGATTTTGGCCTGGCAAAAGTGATCATGGAGCCCTCGTTGCAGACGGTGGATCATCATGGCAGCCTGCTGGGCTCGATTTACACAATGGCTCCGGAGCAATTGGAACACAGGCCTCTGGATGCGCGGACCGATCTTTATTCATTAGGCTGCACGTTGTATTGGGCACTGACCATGCGTAATCCTTTCGAAGGAGAGTCGATCCCGGCCATTATCACCGCACATTTGCAGCATCGTGTGGAGCCTTTGGCACCTCAGCGTCCGGATGTTCCCGCAGCGGTCTGTCATTGGGTGGAGCGTCTGTTTTCATTGGACATTGATCGCCGTCCCGCCAGCGCCAGAGATGCTGCGATGCAGTTGCAGGGCGTTCTTGGATTTGGCTTCACCCAAACGGTGCCGGTTCCCGCAGCCACACCGGTTCTGGATATGGGTGCGCTTTCTCAACCTAAGAAGCCGACATGGATGGTTCCCGCGGTGGCAGCTATGGTTGTGGTGCTGGCTGCTCTAGGAGGCCTTGCCATATGGGGAAGCGCTGGGTCAAAAGACTCCACCACCGCTGCGACTCCGAAAACTGTGGAAGCACCACTTCCTCCCCTGCCCTCACCCAAAGAAGACGGGCTTTTGGTTTTTCCTGCCTCCGCACCCAAAGAAGAAATTTTGGATCACCTTGGGAAGGAAGTCGTCATTGAGGGCACAATTTCGCGTGTTGGTGAAAACAAAAGCGGGACGATTCGTTTTCTAAATTTTATGGGGAGCCAGCGGGGCGATCTCTCACTGGTCTTTTTTCTGGAAAAATGGGAAGGCCGGCTGACCCCGGAGATGCTGAATTCGTATCTCGGCAAAAAGGTGAGGGTCACGGGCCGGGTGTCCGAATATCAGGGCAACCCCCAGCTTGAGATCATCGAGGCCACTCAGATTCAAGTCGGGAGTTGAAGGATACTTTTCTCTGACGACAAAATTCCCGAGGGGCTCACGGTGTCAAGGTTTGTCTGTCATAAAATTCTGATCAACTAACAAGGCCATTTAAATTTACCATCCCATCAACTTCATGAAATCACTCGTTCCACTGCTGTTTTTTTGTCTAACGGCCTCCTCCCTGTCCTTTGGCTCACCACCCAAAACAGAAGAAGAATTTGTCTCCCAGGTTCGTGCCGCGCTTTCAACGAAGAACACTGCAGCCATGGATGCTCTGACCTACAAAGAAGGAATGACTGAAGACGATAAGGCGATGGCAGCACGGATTCAAAAAATGATGATGGAGATTCCCTCGGAAATTGAAGACGTCGCTTTGAGGCCCCTTCCGAAGGATTTTCAAAGTGTGGCCATCCTTCGGGGCAAAAAAATGGAGATGACGGGTCCTCCGGTTGGTGTGATTGATGTGACCTACAAGAGTGGTGCGTCTGGCTCGCAATCCACTTCGACGCCCTACACAGTTGTCGACAGCGTTTATTACCTTGTTGGCTCAAAAAGCACGGACTTGGATTGGAAAGGACCTCCCGACAAAAACATCGGATTCATGGTCACAGGACAGGGCCAGGATCATGTGAATATTCATGTTCAATGGAACGCCAGCGGGGTCACGCAAACCCGTCAGTTTTCTCAGCCCTCAATCACCTTCTGGGGCCAGCATATCGACTCCATCCATGTGGAATCACATTCTGACGATACGAATGTGACCATGACAGTTCTCGAAGCCGGAGAGACAATTCACACATCCGAACCCTTAGTGGGAAAAGGCACCATCAAATACCAACGTAAAGGGCTGTGAGCTTTGAGCTCTAAAGAAGGCATCGACCTTACGCGGCGATCAGGGCTGGCTTCTTGTCATCCCTCGGGACACATGGGGGTTGCCCGGCACAAAAAATCGCCACGGCAGATCTTTTCCGCGACTGATCCCGATGCGAACATCTTCCGCGATGGGTTTGATTTTTTGTCCGGCGAACAAAGCATACTCCGGATTGATGGTCCAATCGTGACCGTGGGCATCTCCTGTCATTCCAAGAGCCGAGGTCAGTTTTCCAGGGCCTGAGGCCAAAGCACTGAGGCGGTCAGTTTTTCTTCGGGTCCTCATGACCTCGATTCCATCAACGGGTTCCAGAGCCCGGATCAGGACAAAGCCGTTGCGACGACCTTTGACCAACACATTGGCCATCCAGTGGATCCCATAATTCAGATACACATAAGCCGTGCCAGCCGGATGGTTCTGGACAAAGGCCCGGGTGGATTTCCTAAAGAAGGTGTGGCAGGCAGGGTCATCCTCGGCGTCGTAGGCCTCCGTTTCCACGATCATTCCAGAGCTTTCCCCCCAGCGCAACACGGCCCCGATCAATCCCCTCGCGCATTGGAGGGGGGTTGTTTCGTAAAATGAACGTGGGAGGGGCGAATGCAGAGGTGACATGAAGTTCCCAACCGATGGCCCTGTTTCTATAAAACTTCAAGAGCGTCTGATAATATCAGGTGATTCTATGACCATAGCCAGGCCACCTCACTTGCTGTCAGAAATCACCCTGAGGCTGGAGTTCAGCAAAACGTCCCGTAAGGACTCCGCCATCTGCTTGTCCCCGAACTGTGGGGCGTTGCCGTCGATCAACGAGTGAAGGGCTGAGAGAAAGAGAGGCTGTTGATTTTCGACGGGAATTCCAAGCTCTTCGGGAAAGCCTGCATCCAAAATCCAAAGACCATCCTCGGATTCGACAATCAACTCCTCCGCCCATCGCAGAATCGTGGAAATCGGATCTCCATCAAACCGCTGACTCACCAACTCCAAAATCCGCTCGCGTCCGGGAACATTGAGGAGCAGCGCCAGAAAAAACCGGTGTTCGGGTTCTTCAATCATTCCCCTCATGCCGGAGATTGCATCCCGTCTCACGATCTCGTCAAGGGTTGGCAAAATCCCCTCGGCAAGGGTGCCATGCTTTTGAGCGAAGGCCTTCCAGATCTCATCCCAAGCTCCAAGGTTTCGGAGGTAGGCATGACTATTCTGGAGCATGAAGAACCCCCGCTCCAAATCGAGCTCTTCGATGATTTCGAGCAGCAAGTCGGGGTACGCGGGATCACGCACTTGTTCAAGGGCGTCGAACAATTGCTTGCGTCGCATGGTCAGCGCATCTTCCTGCACGGGATCGAGCCCCACATGAGGAGGCAAATACGTGAACTGCGGCCCGGTACCTGGGTCGGATTGTGTGCGGACCACAACAGTCAGGGAAGGTGTCTCCAAATGAAACAAAGAATGAATACACGACGTCCCGGAAACAATGGGGACCGTGCTGCCGGTTTCCAGCATCTTGGTTTCAATCAATCGCAGGTCACCCAGCCGGAAGTGCGCCGTGATCGGGTTCACATTCAGAAACTCAAAGTGAGAGTGAATGCTGGATCCGCCCAGCACATGAAACGCCCCCGAAAATTCATGCTGATGAATATCCGTCGTCCCATCCAACCAGAAGAGGAT
>JBGSPC010000008.1:0-3153 GCA_041738805.1 Terrimicrobiaceae bacterium
TCCCCTGTGCTCCAACTCCACGTGCACGATTTCCTTTTCCCCACTCTCACTCCCCACGTACCGATACCCTCTTATTCCTATTTTCATTGCTCCCATCTTGCTCCTTTTCTTCCCTCATCCCCATTGTTTGATGGAGAGCCCTTTTGTGGAGTGCCTTTGATCCTCAGTCTTTGGGATCATCGTCAATGGCGATGCCCATCTTTTTGGCACGTTCCTTCCAGAGTTTTCGAGCGTGGAGTTGGAGGTCGGCGACCTTGTCTTTTTCGTCCATGATCTCAATGCCAAAGATGGTCTCAATCACGTCCTCGAAGCTGAGCAGCCCGACATTGGTGCCAAATTCATCCACCACAAGGAGGATCTGATGACGCTCCGCGACAAAGCGCCGGAACGTCACATCCACGGGAGCGTATTTCACGGCCATGGCCAAAGGCCTTTTGACACTTTCCAAGGTGGCTTTGTCTGTAGCGTCCTTCAGATGGGCCAACAAAGCGTCGCCTCGAATAACAAAGCCGCGGATATCGTCCGGGTCCTCGCCATAAACCGGGATCCGGGTGAAGGGTTTGTCTTCAATGATTTCAACAAATTCTGTCAGTGGCATGGACTCCGGCAGCGCAAAAACAACCGGCCAGGGGGTCATGATGTCTGCCGTTGTGGTCGAATGCAGTTGAATCAGATTGTGGACAAAGTCGCTTTCACTTTTATCCAAATGTCCCGATTCCTCGCCAAGCCGCGTCATCGCAAGGAGTTCATCACGGTGCATTGACTGGTTGTTTTGGTCCCCTGGCGCAAGCAAGCGCGTCACCTGACGGCATAACCAAACCAGGGGGGCCAGCCCGGTGATCATGATTGGCAGGATGAGTGCTGTGACGCCTGCCAGCTGAAGAGCGAAGCGTGAGCCCAGAGTTTTTGGAATGATTTCGGTGAGCACCAGGATGGCCAGGGTCAGAGCTCCTGCAAAAATGGCCTCTCCGGTGTTTCCAAACACACGGGCGTATTGGGCCCCGGCTCCGGCAGCTCCCATGGTGTGTGCCACCGTGTTGAGCGTGAGAATGGCCGAGAGCGGACGGTCAATGTTGTTTTTGTAGGTCTCCATCAGAGGAGCCCACCGGTGTCCCTGCTGCTTGGCGTTGTTGATTGCGGAGGGGGTGATGGTGAGAAGGCAGGCCTCCAACAGCGAGCACACAAAAGAAATCACAAGTGCGATCAGCACATAAACGATCAAAAGAACCATAACAGGCGCGATTCCATCAGGCCCGGCCGGATTTACAATTCAAAGGTCCCACCAATTTGAGCCCATCAACCTGCCGTGAGCGCGGCCCGATCGTTCCCAAGACCCCCGGTTCTCTCCAGGAAGTAGTCGTAGCCATCAGGGTAGGGAGTCACCACGCCAGAGTTCACATGCAGGACCTTGGTGGCCAGTTTGCGGATGAAATGCACGTCATGGGAGATAAAAACCAAAGTGCCTTCGTAGTTTTCAAGGGCGAGGAGCAGGGACTCGACCGTGAGGATGTCGAGGTGGGTGGTGGGCTCGTCCATGAGCAGGAGGTTCGGGGGATCGACCAGAAATTTGATGAGATTCAGACGCGTCTTTTCCCCACCGCTGAGGACGGCGGTTTTTTTGTAAACCTCCTCTTTGCGGAACATAAATGAACCCAGAACCCCCCGGGCTTCATCCTCACGGAGGGTGCCATTGCTTCTGGCCAGAACCTCCTCCAGCACGCTCTTGGCGGGATCGAGGGTGGCTGCGCGGTGCTGACTGAAATATCGGATCACCGCATTGTGGCCGGGGCTGCGGACCCCTTTTTGGAATTCCACCTCTCCGGCAAGAATCTTCAACAGGGTGGATTTACCGGCCCCGTTCGGGCCTACGAGCACGGTCCGCTCGCCGCGTTCGATGGTGAGGTCCAGCCCCTCATAGACCTTGGTGTCGCCATAGGCCATGTGAATTCCCTCAAGAGAAATGGCCCGCTGTCCGCCACGGGGAGGTGGTGGGATTTGAAAACGGAACGGTTTGCGCGGGGGCGTGGGTTTTTCGATCAGCTTCATCCGCTCAATCTGTTTGAGCTTGCTCATGGCCTGCGAGGCCTTGGAGGCGACCTGACGGAAACGGTCCGCAAATTCCTGGAGCGCTTGAATCTCTTTCTGCTGGTTTTTGTGGGCCGCAAGTTGTTGTTGGTAATTCGACTCGCGCTGATCCAAAAACGCCGTGTAATTGCCCTTGTACGAAATCAGCCGCTGCTCGGAAATCTCGTAAACCGTCTCCACGATTTCGTCCATGAACTCGCGGTCATGGGAAATGAGAAGCAGCCCGCCCGGGTAGGACTTCAGGTAGTTTTGCAGCCAGAGGAGCGAAAGCAGGTCGAGGTGGTTTGTGGGTTCGTCGAGGAGAAGCAGGTCGGGCTCGATAACAAGCAGGCGAGCCAGATGGGCCCGCATCACCCAACCCCCGCTGAGTTCGTTGGCCTTTCGGTGAAAATCGGATTCTTTGTAGCCGAGACCTTTGAGCATGCGTTTGGCCCGGGCCTCCCGCTTCGGGTCGTTCAACTCCTCAAGGCGGGTGGTGGCCGAATGGTGCTCAATGCTGTCCGCCTCGCCAGCCTTTTCAAGCTCGAGCAGGCGGGCCTCGAGAGCAGGCGCCTCTCCAGCGCGTCCGGTGGCAATTTCAAGAACTGTCTCCTCGCCCAGCGCTTCAGCTTCCTGCGGCAAATAACCGAGCGTGATCCATTCATCATATTCGGCCGAGCCGGAATCGGGCTCCTCCTCCTTGAGAATCATCGAGAACAGCGTGGATTTTCCCGCGCCATTCGGGCCGACAAGCGCCACACGCTCGCCATAGTTCACCTGCATGGCCGCATCCTCAAAAAGGGTGCGGCCCCCAACGGACTTCTTTAAATTTCGAATGGTAAGCACGCCGAAACCTAGTGTGCTCTCACCCGGCGGACAATCTGCTTCTGAAAGAAAATCAGCCCTGCTTCGCCCGGTATTTGTCCACGAAGTATTTCATCGTGTGGAAGAGGACGGATTCGAGGTCATGTTTCGACTGCCAGCCAAGCAGGCTGCGCGCTTTGTCCACGTTAGGAATCCGGCGATCGCAATCCTCGTACCCCTTTCCGTAAAACTCTTCGCTGGAGACATCCACGATTTTTGGTGTGG
>JBGSPC010000010.1:0-25091 GCA_041738805.1 Terrimicrobiaceae bacterium
TCCCCTGTGCTCCAACTCCACGTGCACGATTTCCTTTTCCCCACTCTCACTCCCCACGTACCGATACCCTCTTATTCCTATTTTCATTGCTCCCATCTTGCTCCTTTTCTTCCCTCATCCCCATTGTTTGATGGAGAGCCCGAAAAGCGGCTGAGAGGTCGGCGGTGTTGACTGTTTTGACCGATGGGACAACCGCCCCCTGCGTTCTTGAGGTCGTGGGCACTTGGTCGTGTAGTTGAATGGGAGGAGGCGGGCTGCAGTCGATCGACCTACGTCACAACGGATGTCCGAGGCCTTTCCGGGCTCATAACCCTGCCTCCTTCTCCAACTTCAGCAGTCGTGCCGACAAATCCGCGGGCGCGATAAAGACCATCTGTTTGCCCTTCTTTCGTTTCTCCAAAACACCGCGCTCGCTGAGATCGAGCAGGTCCGTTCGCGCGGTCTGATACACGACATTATGACTCTGTTGGTGGCTGGTGAATGTGTAGCGCTGGCCGGGATGCTTGAGCGCGTTGCGAATAATCTCCACCTGCCGATGATTAAACAAATCCAGCGCCCGCATGTGCGATTCCACATCCCTTAAATCAGCCGTTTTGCGCTCGATGTAAGCATGCAACTCCGCAACAGCCTGGCGGATCACCTGCGTCTGGGCGATTATGAAATACGTCAGATCGTTATCATCCGTCTCCGTGTAAAGGAAGGAGCGGGCATACTTCATCGGTGCTTTGCGCAAGATGTTGGATATGGAGATGAACTCAAAAAGCCAGTAGCCTCGGTGCAGCATGGCCCAGTAAAACAATGCCCGCGCCGTGCGCCCGTTGCCGTCCGCGAAGGGATGATCGTAGCCCAGCCAGAAGTGCAGGATGATGGCCCTCACGGCTGGATGGACAAAGTGCCCCGGCGTCTCGCCATTGGCGAAGGCGCACATCGCTGCTATCCGTTCCGTCAGTTCCTCTGCAGGCGGCGGATCGTGATACACCTGCCCGAAATCATCACCCACCACCCGCTTCTCATCCGCACGGCGGAAGCGTCCCGCTGCGGTCGGATCATCCAGGGTTTTCTCTGTCACCAACCGGTGAATCTCAAACACCAGTTCCGGCGACAGCGCCGACGCTTTCAGCGACCGGATACGTTGCATCGTCACGTAGTTGTTTAAGATCATCTGCTCGCTGTTGTCACGCGGCCTGCGACCCGAGCGGATCATCTCCTTGGCGACCTCCCGCGTCGTGACTGCTCCCTCGAGCTGGCTGGACGTGATCGCCTCCTCCATCAGTGAACTCACCAGATACCGGTCGCGCGTCTGAGGATTCGTGATGGGCTCCGGGACACTCACCAACCCGCCCGCCCCGAGATCGATCTGATGCAGTTCTTCCAACACCATCTCCGTCACGGCGAACTGAAACGGCCGTTGCGCCTTGTCCATCAGTGGGATTGGTTTCAGCGCATCCATCCGGGAAAGCTTCTCCACCATCCACCACTCCCTATGATTTACGCCCGGCGGCGGTGAAAGTCGTCGCAGTTTGTCCCAATGCAGATAGTGCCGTTGTGTTTTTGCCTCCCGCATCAGCGAAAAGAGCTGCATCATCCGTTCTGGCTGCTTCACCCCAGCCATGAGATCAGCCAGCTCGGGTGGTGTTTGTGGGATTCGCATCTGTTTTTATCAATCTTCTACTAATTCGTTATAAATTAGTAGTATGATGGATATATGCAACCAAATACTAAAAAGTTTCATTTTAGTAGTTCAGACGCCAACACACGCAACTCTCCGCTCCGGCCTGGCGGGAGTGGAATGAGGTTGAAGGCAGCATTAAAAGTGACTTTCCCGAGGTCTGGAAGTCTCGGAGCGGAACGAAGCGCAATCCATTGAAGGAATGAATAACCGCTAGCTCTTAGGAAGCACGGTTACGCGAAGGCCTTAGCAGCGATGCGTAGGTCTTCAACGAAGACGGCAAGAGGCTGATGATTTGCCTGGTCGGTGTGGTAGCCGGCGGCGATGCACAGGGGGTTCGGTCTGGGCGACAGGGTTTTGAACTTGGCGCGGTGGGGAAAGAGGTTGGCGGTACGGGCTGTGACGAGGGCCATGCCTAGGCCAGCCTCTACGGCGGTGATGAGGCTTTCTGCGCCGTCATATTCGCCGGCGATGTGCGGACGCTGATGATGCTCGGTCAGCCAACGCGTTATAATTTCCCAATACTCCGGATAATCGCGCTGACAAAAGGCGAGCAGGGGTTCGCTGGCGATCTGCTCGGGCGTGATGCGCTGCCGATTGGCGAAGGGATGTTTGCGGGGGACGGCCAATTTCCAGGCTGTGCGCACAAGGGGCGTCCATTTTAAACTTGGCGTTTTGGTGTCGCTCGCGACGGTGACGATGACATCCAGCTTCTTGCTTTCGAGTTGCATGAGCATCTCGCCGGTTGAGAGATCGAACAACTCCACCTTCGCATTAGGGTGAGCCTGGGTGAAATTCGCCACGGCCACGGAGAGGAAGCCGCTGGCCAGGGAGGGGGCGTAGCCGACTCGCAAACGCACACCGCGACCTGCGGTCCGGACGCGTGCCAGCACTTGGTCAGCGTGGTGCAGCAGCTCACGGGCCTCTGGCAGCAGACCCTCTCCAACAGGCGTGAGCTGGACCGAGTGGGCGTGGCGCTCGAAGAGACACTGGCCAATCCCGGATTCGAGGGCCTTGATTTGCCGGCTCAGCGCGGGCTGCGTCAGAAAGATCTTTTTCGCGGCGGTGCTGATATTGCCGGTCTCGGCCACGGCCACAAAGTAACGCAGTTGTCGGAGATCCATCTTTTTCAGCATAACCAAAAGGCAGGCTCAGGCAAAGAACTTGGCATTATCCCAAATCCCAAAGATCAGGCATGCTGTTCCCATGAAAACAAAAACGACTGACTTGAATATCCGACGGGCGAACGAACGCGGTCATGCTGATCACGGGTGGCTGGATTCCCACCACACGTTTTCCTTTGGTGATTATTATGATCCGGCGCATATGGGCTTCCGTACGTTGCGCGTCATCAACGATGATAGGGTCACAGCCGGACGGGGGTTCGGCACACACCCGCATCGGGACATGGAAATTTTCAGTTATGTGCTGGAAGGCGCGCTGGCACACAAGGACAGCCTCGGCAATGGCCGCGAGCTTAAGCCGGGTCAAATTCAACTAATGAGCGCAGGTCAGGGCGTGTCACACAGCGAGTTTAATCCCTCGGCGAGTGAGTCGCTGCATTTTCTGCAAATCTGGATTCAACCCCACGCCCGCGGTCTCACACCGAGCTACACCGAGTGGCTGCCGAAACCCGAACATGCCGAGGCTCCCAAGGTGCTCGTGATTTCACCCGACGGTCGTGAGGATTCAGCGACGATTCATCAGGATGCAAACGTTTATCGCATTCGGCTGAAGCCTGGTCAAAGCGTCACGCATGATCTCAAGGCCGGTCGGGGAGCGTGGCTGCAAATTGCTGAAGGAGCTTTGACGCTGAACGGCGCTGAGTTGCAGACCGGTGATGGCGCAAGCACTGAGGAGGCGGGGGAACTGACGCTAACCGCGACGCAGCCAACCGAAGCCATCTTATTTGATCTGGCTTGAGGCTGGTGTCTGAATCGCTGCCCTTCAGGCCGCTATCGGAAACATTCGCAAACCCAGCCCTCACCGGGCTGGGCTGTTGAATGGCGCACCCTTGGTGCTCATGACGGGTGTGATTTTAAGCGGGTGGGGTTGAATTTGCTCCCATACAGATAACAAAAAAGTGGGCGGGCAAGGGACTGACGCGCCCTACCCCAAAAAGGATGAGCTGGCGGGACAAGCCGCCCGACCACGTGTCCTCCTCGGGATTTTCATGGCGTCTCACCACGCAATCACCTTGCGATCTTTGACAAAGCTGTTGCTCAGGGAGCGGGGGGCGTCGAGGGCGAGCCAGGTGATGGTGTCGGCTCCCTCTTCGGGGCTTTGGGTGGCGTCAGGGCCACCCATCTCTGTGCGGCACCAGCCGGGACACATGGAATTGACCACGACATTTGGCAAAGCGACGGCGAGTTGTTGGGTGAGCATGTTGAGGGCGGTTTTGCTGATGCTGTAGGCGGGGGCAAACGCCTGCGGGGCACCGTCGAGTTGCCCGGCTCCACTAGAGACGTTGATCACGCGTGCGTCGTGGGATTTATTCAGCAGAGGAGCCATGGCCAGGGAGACGCGGAAGGTGCCAATGAGGTTGGTTTCCAGGGTTTGTTGAAGAATCTCTGGGGTGAGATCGAAGAGGCTGCCATAGTGGTCGAGGAGGATGGCTGAGTTGTTGATCAGGACATCAAGGGACCCGTGACGCTCGCCGATTGTCCGGGCGGCGGCTTCCACGCTGGATTGATCGGTAAGATCGAGGCAGAGCCACTCACAGCCGATTTCAGAAGCCGCTTTTTCTGCGCGGGCAGTGTCCCGACTGGTCAGAACGACGCGGGCTCCGCGGGATGTGAGTTCTTTGGCGGCGGCGAATCCAATGCCACGGGCCGCGCCGGTGATGAGGATTCCGGGGGGGTGGTTTTTCATGGTGGCGGGGAGACCAGCCGGTTCAGGATTCGGTCGCTTTCGGAATGGCCGCGCCGAACATGATCAATGAGAGGCCAAGGAAGGCGCTGTTGATTCCGAAGAGCAGACCAATGGCCCAATCGGCGTCGGATGGGAATTTGGCTAAAAGCAGGCCGCCCAGTATCAGCGCGACAACGCCATTCAAAACAACCCAGATCCATGCGGAGTTTTTTCCCCGTAATCCCAAGCCAAGAAGAATACCAAAGATTCCCTCTGCCAGAAATATCGCAGCCAGAACCAAGGTGAGTGCCATGACGCCTTGCACGACCTTAACGATCAGCAACAATCCGACCACCACCCGCAAAGCCGCCGAGAAAAAATCGAGAAGCCGGTGTTTTTTGGATTTTCCGAAAAGGGCAGAGACCAAAAGCGCCGCGCCGCTGACCAAACAGAAGATGCCGATAATCTGTGCAATGGCGACCGAGGCCAGCCCGGGGCGTGACATGGCAACAACGCCGACGATGACTGATAGGGCACCTCCAAGGAAATACCAGAGTTGGCCCTTGGACCGGGAGGGGAAACCAATAGCGGTGGACATAAGGCCGGTATAGGGAGTTCGGCGGAAATAAACAAGCTCGATGCGAGTCGGATAGGGCTGGGCGGGATCAAATGGGTGCAGATGGTGGTTTGATTAAAGCAGAGGGATCCTTCGGAAGGCAAAAAAGTGGGCGGTCAAGGGACTGACGCGCCCTACCTCATTGAAACGAGCTAGCGCAAGCGCGTAGCGCCCCTTCGCTGGTAGGGCTGGGCAGTCCCTTGCCCGCCCACTTGTTGGTTGGGATTTTCGAGGTGCTTAAAGGATTCGCCTTCAAGACACCACATTGCGCTGTTAGAGCACAATCACTTCGATGCGCTGGTTGGCGTTGGGATTTTTTCGGGATGGACCAGCAACGAGCAGGATTTTTTTGCAGGTCAAGCCGAGCTCCATGGTCAGGGATTTGGCATAGTCGTTCCAGTCATCCAAATCTTCATCATGCTCGATGGGATGGACCCCGCGGCTAAAGCAGAGTGCTTGCAGGGTGGCAGGGTCCGAACTCACGGCCAGAATCCAAACAGGCGGACGTCCCCGTGAGACAACCCGGGCGGTGTGGCCGCTTTTTGTGGGAACAAGGACCGCATCGCTTTCCGTGAGTTCGACGGCGTGTTCGACCAACCGCGATCGGGCGCTCAAGCCGGTTGCCAGATGGGTCTTGTTTTTACCCGGGTCCGCGTGATGGGCCATCTCCTCCCGGTGTTTTTCGGCCGAGGCTGCGATTTTGCCCAACATGAGAACCGCCTCTTCCGGATAGGCCCCGACGGCGGACTCGCCGGAAAGCATCACACTGTCCGTTCCATCCAGAATGGCATTGGCAACATCCGTGGCCTCGGCCCGGGTCGGCAGCCGGCTGGTGGTCATGGATTCGAGCATCTGCGTCGCCGTGATGACCGGCTTTGCCAAAAGATTCGCGCGTGCGATGAGTTGCTTTTGGGTGACGGCCATCTCCTCGATCGGAACTTCCACACCAAGGTCTCCCCGCGCGACCATGATGCCATCCGAGGCCGCCAGGATTTCATCAAATTTCTCCAGGGCCTCTAGTCGTTCGATCTTCGCAATGAGAAACGGTTTCTTGCCCAGGGCAGCAGCCGCAGAGCGCACGGCCTCCATATCCGCTGCGCTCTCCACAAAGGACTGGCTGACAGCATCCACACCGTGCTCCAGCGCAAAGGCAAGGCACTCGTGATCGCGCTCCGTGAATGCGCTGATCCCAAGAGGAATCCGTGGCAGGTTGAGACCCTTGCGCGAGCTGAGTTTGCCTCCGACAGCCACCGTGCAAATCACATCGTTGCACGCCACGTCCTGCACCAATAGCTGAACCAATCCATCATTCAAATAGAGCCGGTCTCCGGGCTTCACCACACGCGGCAGCGGCTCAAAACTCATGGAAACCCGGCGATGATCCCCCACGATGTCATCACTGGTGAGGATAAATGTTTCCCCGGATTTTAACTCAATCGGCCCGGGCTCGATTTTCCCCAAACGCATCTTGGGTCCAGGTAGATCAGCCATAATGGCCACCCTCCGACCTGTCGCAATTGACGCCGCCCGAATTCTTGTGATCACCTCCGCATGACCGGCAAAGTCTCCATGCGAAAAGTTGAGGCGGGCGACATTAAGGCCTGCACGGATCAGGCGTTCCAGCATTTCCGGAGATTCAGAAGCAGGTCCAATCGTGGCGACAATTTTTGTTTTGTGGTTGGGCAGAAACATGGTGCGGGTTTGCTTCCACCGGTACCGAACAAACAAACGCGGGCAAGCCGAATTTTGTGACAACAAGGGCGTTTGACTCCGTGACCGTTCTCCGTCAGATTTGATAGTTACACCTTTCTGATGGCCCGTCCCTGCCAAAGGCAGGGCACCAACACACACCATGAAAATCTACATCGACGGTCAGTTGCTTGAAAAAGACGAAGCGAAAATATCCGTGTTTGACCACGGTTTGCTTTACGGCGATGGCGTGTTTGAAGGGATCCGGTTTTATGGCGGGAAGGTTTTTCGTTTGGATGAGCATGTTCGCCGCCTCTACGATTCGGCGAAGGCGATTTCGATGGAAATCCCGATCTCCAGGGAAGCGATGGTGGGAGCGGTGGTGGCAACCATCAGGGCCAACGAACTCCAAGACGGTTATGTGCGGTTGGTGGTGACCCGTGGAATTGGTGATCTGGGGTTGAATCCGCTGCTTTGCCCCGTGCCGACAATTATTGTCATCGCTTCGAAGATCACGCTCTATCCTCAGGAAAAATACGAAAACGGTCTGTCTGTGGCGACATGTTCGACGCGAAGGATTCCTCACGGTGCGCTCAGTCCCATGGTGAAGTCCCTGAACTACCTCAACAATGTCCTTGCCAAGCTGGAAGCTCAGCATGCCGGGGCCGGGGAAGGGCTCATGCTCAACGAGCAGGGTTACGTGGCCGAATGCACGGGCGACAATATTTTTCTGGTTCGCGACAACGCCATCACAACACCGCCGATTTCTTCTGGAGCCCTCTCCGGGGTGACGCGGGCGGTGGTTTTTGAAATTGCGTCAGAGTTCGGGATCCCGATTTCTGAGCCGCTGATGACACGTTATGATATCTACACGGCCGATGAATGTTTTCTCACGGGCACCGCAGCGGAGGTCATTCCAGCTGTCACGCTGGACGGTCGAGCCATCGGGGATGGCAAGCCCGGCCCGCTCACCAAGAGAATCATGGCCCGTTTCCATGAGTTGACAGAAACCACTGGCACGGCGATTTATTAAGGATCAATGAAATGCGACGCATGCGGTGACAAGGAAGCGACGGTTTTCCTGACACAAATCGTCGAAGGAAACATGCACAAGGTCAACTTGTGCGAGTCTTGCTCGAAAGAGAAAGGCGTCAACGACCCCACCGGGTTTGCGCTTACCGATGTTCTGCTGGGCCTTGGTTCAGAGAAGGAGATCGATGCGCCGGGAGCTCCCAAAACCAAATGCAAAGTGTGTGGGTTCACATTCGCCGATCTCAAAAAAACCGGACGTCTCGGCTGTAGCGCCTGCTATGATGTTTTTGCCGGTCATTTGGAAAGCATGCTCAAAAACATGCACAAAGGCGTTTTGCACACAGGAAAAGTCCCCGCCCGTCTGGCGGAACTCCGTCATCTCGACACGCGCATTCAGAACCTTCGCAGCGGCCTGGAGGAAGCCATTGCCACCGAGCAATACGAGCTCGCCGCCAATCTTCGCGATCAAATCCGGCAAATTGAAGCCGACCAACCCGGCACCTGATGGACCTCTCCAGAATCTTCGAAAAATCCGGTGATTGGCTCCGCGGGGAGGGGCCGCACGGGCAAATTGTGTTCAGCAGCCGCGTCCGATTGGCCCGCAATCTTCGCGAGCGTCCTTTCCCCGGCTGGGCCAAAAAGAACGAACGTGTCGAAGTGCTTCACGAGGCCAAAAGTGCCGTCGAGCGTCTTCCTGAGATGAAGGGGGCCTGCTCAGAAAACCTGGAAGCCTTGTCCTCGCTCGAAAAACAGATCCTGGTGGAACGTCATTTGATCAGCCGGGAACATGCCGCCAAAGGCGTTGGCAGTGCGGTTGTCATCAACCCGGAGCAATCGCTCAGTGTCATGATCAACGAAGAGGATCATCTCCGCATGCAGGCCATCTGCTGCGGGCTTCAGCTTTCAAAAGTCTATGACATGATCAATGCCGCTGACACCGGCCTCGAATCTCTGTTGGACTATGCCTTTCACCCCCAGCTGGGATATTTGACTGCCTGTCCGACCAATGTCGGCACTGGCATGCGGGCCTCGGCGATGATTCATCTCCCGGCTCTTGTGATGGGAGACCAGATTAACAAAATCATCAACTCGGTGAACAAGATCGGGCTCGCAGTGCGCGGCCTGCACGGCGAAGGAACAGAGGCCATGGGCAATCTCTTTCAGGTCTCCAACCAAACGACCCTTGGGGAATCCGAGGTCGAGATTATCGAGCGGCTTGAAAAGGTGATCGGGACCATTATCGAGCATGAGCAAAATGCCAGGCAGCTCCTTCTCCAGCACAAACCTGTTACCCTCCTCGATCAGATCGGGCGGGCTTATGGCGTTCTTTCGCATTCCCACTCGGTTTCTTCCAAAGAGGCACTCAACCTGCTCTCTGTCATCAAACTCGGTATCGATCTCGGGCTTTTCCCCCCGGCTCACCGGGTTCCTATTGATGAACTCTTTATCCAAACCCAACCCGCGCATCTCCAAAATGGCGCTCATGCCAAAAAAATGAGCGCCGAAGAAAGGGACACCTTGCGCGCAGCCCTGATCCGCGCCACATTGACTCAAATCCCTGCTCCTGATGTCGCGAAAATCACGTCATCTGAAAAGGGGACGAGCCAGCCAAAACATGATGAATAACTTCACACCCCGCGCTCAACAGGTCCTCGCGCTAGCCCGCAAGGAAGCTGACCGGTTCAACCACAACTATGTCGGGACCGAGCATTTGCTTCTGGGCCTTATCAAATTGGGTCAGGGCGTTGCCGTGAATGTCCTCCAGAAAATGGGCTTGGACCTTGAAACTGTGCGCATGGAAGTTGAGAAACAAGTTGGCTCTGGACCAGAGACCAAGATGGTTGGCAACATTCCTTACACACCCCGTGTGAAAAAGGTGTTGGCCCTGGCCGGCAAGGAAGCCAAAGCGCTTCAACATTCCTACGTTGGCACGGAACATATTCTTTTGGGCCTCCTCCGCGAAGGCGAAGGCGTCGCGGCCCGCGTTCTGAAATCTCTGGAAGTGGATATCGAGCGTACCCGCAACGAAATTCTCAAAGAGCTTGATCCCAATTTTGCAGGCGAAGAAGGGGAATCTGTGGCAGCGGGCGAATCCGGCAAAAAGGACACCAAAACACCAGCTCTTCGTGCCTTTGGTCGTGACCTCACGGAACTCGCCAAAAAGGGGGAATTGGACCCTGTCGTCGGCCGGGCTGATGAGATCGAACGCGTTATCCAAATCCTTTGCCGCCGCACCAAAAATAATCCTGTCCTGATCGGTGAAGCCGGTGTGGGCAAGACCGCCATTGCCGAAGGTTTGGCTTCAGAAATCGTCTCAGGCACCGTGCCGGAACTCCTGCACAACAAAAAAGTCATCACGCTGGACTTGGCCCTCATGGTCGCTGGAACGAAGTACCGCGGTCAATTCGAAGAGCGCATCAAAGCCGTGATGGACGAAATCCGGCGGAACAAAAATGTGATTCTCTTCATTGATGAGCTTCACACCATCGTGGGTGCCGGTTCCGCGGAAGGAGCCATGGATGCCAGCAATATCATCAAGCCGGCCCTGTCCCGCGGTGAGTTGCAATGCATCGGTGCGACAACGCTCAACGAGTATCGGAAGTATATCGAAAAAGACGCCGCTTTGGAACGCCGCTTCCAGACCGTCAAAGTTGAAGCGCCAAGTGTGGATGAAACAATCCTCATTCTGAAAGGCATCCGGCCCAAATACGAAGCCCATCACAAGGCCCGCATTCTGGATGAGTCCCTGGAGGCCGCCGCCAAGCTTTCTGATCGTTATCTCACCGGACGGTTCCTGCCCGACAAAGCCATTGACGTCATGGACGAAGCCGGGTCGCGTGCCCGCATTGCCTCAATGACCCGTCCTCCGAATGTGAAGGACATCGAAGCCGAGATCGAAACCATTCGCATCAGCAAGGAAGCGGCCATTAAGGCGCAAGATTTCGAAAAGGCCGCCTCGCTGCGCGATGACGAAAAAACCGCCAAAGAAAAGCTGGAGACGATCCTTTCCGAATGGCGTGCCAGCAAGGAAGAAAAGGAAGTGGTGGTCACAGAAGATGACATCATGCATGTCGTCTCCAAATGGACCGGCGTTCCGCTTTCCCGGATGGAACAGGCCGAAACGCAAAAACTTCTGGCCATGGAGGGCGACCTCAAGGCCAAGGTCATCGGTCAGGAAGAAGCGGTCATCGCGATCAGCAAGGCACTGCGTCGTTCCCGTGCGGATCTCAAAGATCCCCGCCGACCGATTGGCTCCTTTATTTTCCTTGGTCCCACCGGCGTCGGCAAAACCTTTTTGGCCCGCACCCTCGCTGAGTTTATGTTTGGCGATGGGGATGCCCTCATCCAAATCGATATGTCCGAATACATGGAGAAATTCACAGCCTCCCGGCTGATTGGTTCTCCTCCCGGCTATGTCGGTTACGAGGAAGGTGGACAACTTTCCGAAGCTGTCCGCCGCCGCCCGAATTCCGTGGTGCTTTTCGATGAAATCGAAAAAGGCCACCCTGATGTGATGCACCTTCTCCTCCAAATATTGGAAGAAGGCAAAATCACGGACAGCCTCGGCCGGAAAATCGATTTCCGGAACACGATCATCATCATGACCTCCAATGTGGGTGCGGAGCTGATCAAAAAGCAGACGACGCTCGGATTTGGTGCGCCAACCCTGGATGGAAGCCATGACACCATGCGTGACAAAATCCTTGAGGAAACCAAGCGGGTCTTCAAACCCGAGTTTCTCAACCGTCTGGATGACATCATCGTCTTCCACACCCTGAGCAAGCCCGACCTTGTGCAAATCATTGACTTGGAAATCGAAAAAGTCACAGCCCGCATCAAGACCAAAAATATTGCGATTGCGCTCGATGAATCCGCCAAGGATTTCCTCATCGAGAAGGGTTACGACCCGCAATACGGAGCCCGCCCGATGCGCCGCGCCGTGGAGCGTTACCTCGAAGACCCAATGGCCGAAGAAATCCTGCGCGGAAATATCAAGCCAGGCGAAACGATCAAGGTCTCCCGCAGTGGCGAAAAACTCGTCTTTGTCGGCAAAGAAGCCCAAGCCGAGCCCGAGCCGGCTGCGACCTGACCACCGATTAAAAGGCGGCTGCGCCGCTTGGGATTGTCATCGTGCAGCGGAATGCCCGATCTACCGGCGACACTTTCGCCAAGGATGGTGGATCGCGATCTCCGAGCTCAATGCCTTTGTTCAGGGTGCTTGGTGCCGAACCTGTCCAAAGTACCGATCAATCCCCGCAGCAAACCAAAAGCCTTGTGGGAATAACCTGACGCAGCCAATCCAAGTGTGTTGGCAGTACGATCTTGCCGGTTTCACGGGTGGCGCGGACAATCATGAGATCGGCTCCGAAGCCTTGAACGGCGTCGCAGAGGCCGAAGCCGGTGTTGGAGCCGATATGAAGGGCCTCCACCGAAATTCCTGACCCCTCGATGGCTTCGGTGATTTCCTCGGCCCAGCGTGCGGGATCGATGGGGGTCTCGCCACGCGAAGCGGCAATCGCTGCCGCAAAAGGTGTTTCTGCAACGGCCAGGGTGACCTTGTGCAAACCCAATGCGGCGGCGGCTTCCAGCACAAAGGCTGTGATATTTTGTCCTGGCTCGACCGCAAAAAAGGCATTCTCAATCATTGGGGCCCCCTCATTTGGTCGAGGCAAAAGAAGAATGTCGCAGGGTGCTTCTCTCAACAAACGCCTGGCCACACTTCCCGTGAAAGCCCGTGCGTCTTCACCAGGCTCTCTCTCCAGAGCCCCGGCAATCAGCAGATCGTTTCCATTGTGGCGTGCGGCTTGTAGCAGAGAATCACCGGGATTCTCGCCGGGCACCCAATGGACTTTGGGTTTGCCATTCAAATTCAGGAAAGACTGCTGAAAGCGTTTTTCTTTCTCTTCGGTCCTCTCAGCAGCATGCAAAACATCCAACCCCGAACCGACTTTTCTCACAAAGGCATCGGCCTCCGCCAGAACCGCCAGATGGGTTGGGGAAAATGTTGAGGCGACTGCAGCCCGCCGGTAGGCCTTCATTCCTGAGAACATGCCCGAGAACCTCACACTTCGCGAGGAGAAACCATAAGCGCACCAATCTTTTCTTTCCGTTCCTTTCCTGCATGATGAGCCTGCGATGGCAACTATCCAGGAAACCGAATTTGCAGCCATTGATTTTGAGAGTGCCGGGGTCCGCCCCGGAGGGACTGACGTGCCCGTTCAAGTCGGGTTGGGCGTGCTGGTGGACGGGGACCTGCGGCTGGATCTGGGGTTTCAGTCTCTGATTGCCAGCCCGGAACCTGTGACATGGCGGGCTCGTAAAGTGCATGGGATCACAGATGCCAACCTGGAGGGCGCACCTTCGATGCATGAACTCTGGCCCACATTCAAAGCTGTGCTGGGGGGACGCTGGGTGGTGGCTCATGGGGCATCCACCGAAAAGCGGTTTTTGAGGGCGTTTCCCTTTCATGGGTTCGGGCCCTGGGTGGATACTCTCAAACTTTCCAGGGCCATCAATCCGGAGCTGCCATCCCACACGCTGGGAGACCTGATCCGGCACCACGGACTGTTTGAACGCCTGGTCGATGCAATCCCTGACTTCCGATGGCACGATGCCTACTGTGATGCCGTGGCCTCCCTCGTGCTTCTCAAACACTTTATCACCATGCTGAATCTCGGCGGCGAAACCCCGGAGTTTTTACTTACTGCTGATGATGCGCCATTCCATCAGCGCAAAGCTGCACGCCGTTTTCTGTGAGCACCGCCTGCACGGACTCGTCATGAGGATCCGTCGGCACGGAGATCAGGAACTGCTTCGAGAAGGTCACCCCCAGCCGGTAGCCGGGAACTTCCTTGAGAATCTGATCATAAAATCCTCCTCCACGACCCAAGCGGTTGCCGCGCTCATCGAACGCCATCCCGGGCACAAGTACCAGATCCGCCGGCGGAGCAGGCGGCCCCGGTGGGGGCTCCAGCACCCCAAAGGCTCCCCGCGTCATCGTGGAAAGATTTTCTATGACGATGAACTCCACATGACGCCCTGTGATGCGTGGAAAAGCGCAGATTTTCCCCGGTGGTAGCCCATTCAAAATCCAATCCGGTTCTCCACGGAGGGGGGCGTACGCATACACGACCGATGCGGCCTGGAAGGGGAGAAAATTTTCCAAGTGGTTCCTTATGCAACTACTCCCCTGCAGAATCTCATCATCCGAGAAGGCGCCTTGGAGTTCCCGGATCTGATTCCGCAGGAGTTGCTTTTCGTTGGAGGACATAGGATGATGATTGTTTGATGGCCGCAGGTGGCTCTCACGTCAAGGAAAGGAAATGACAGGAAGACCCAGCAAAACCAGCAAACACCCGGACAATCATGTCAAGATGGAGTTCGGCCGGGGTTGGAGCGAACGGAACTTTTTATCAGAGATCCTCATTCCTTCCATGTTTGCCAGGCGGGCCGGCAAAAAAGACCGCCCGGTATTTCCCAAGCTTCAGACCGGCCAGCTTTGCATCACCTGGATTGGACATGCCTCCTTCCTGATCCAAACCCCGGAACACAGCGTCCTCCTTGATCCCAATTGGGCCAAGTGGCTCAAAATTGTGAAACGCCTCCGTCACCCGGGGATGGAAATACGGGACCTGCCAGCCGTGGATCTTGTCCTGGTGACCCATGCGCACTTTGATCACTTGGATCGCAAAACCCTGCGCGCCGTGGCTCGTGAGCAGCCCATTGCCGTCCCCAAAGATGTGGGCAACCTTGTTCACAATCTCGGCTTTGACCGGGTTCATGAGCTTGAGTCCTGGGAAAGTTTCAAACATGGAAACCTCAAAATCACACTCACGCCCGCCAGACATTGGGGGGCGCGGGTTTTGCATGACAGCCACCGCGGCTTTGGCGGCTTTTTGATTGAATACGCCGGGCGCACGGTCTTTCACTGCGGGGATACCGCCTACTTCGACGGATTTCGGGAGATCGGCGAACGCGCGAATGTTGAAATTGCTCTGCTTCCTATCGGGGCCTATGACGCTCCCACCAAGCGCGATGTTCACATGAATCCCGAGGAAGCCCTTCAAGCCTTTGTGGAACTCAAAGCCAAAACCATGGTCCCCATGCATTTTGGAACCTTCCGCCTGAGCTATGAGCCCCTGACAGAACCTCCCGCGCGTCTGCTCCAGCGGGCCAGGGAGATGAATCTCATGGATCACATTCAAGTCCTCGCTGAAGGCGAACCCCGGATCTTTTAAAGCAAAGCGCTGGCCACGTGCTGCCACTCTTCGTCGAGGGAACCTTCAAACGCTGGTTGTCCCGCCCGTTGATACCAATAGCGGGCATTGCCCTCGTCGCCTTCCTTGCGATGAAGATAGGCATGAACCCAAGAGGCTTCTTTGGAGGAGTCATCCTGCACCATCATATGAGCATCTTCCCATGCTCCGCGGGCGTCCCACCAGAGAGCCCGGAGCGGGTTGCTCAGCTCCACAGGGTCGGTTTTCAGGTCATGAAGTTCTTCAGAAGTCATTCAGCCTCGAGCATTGCGATGGCCTCATCGAGAGAGGCGGAATTCGAAATAGAAATCACGGGAGTGCCTTTTCGGATTCTGCCAACGAGACCGGCAATCACACCGCCGGGCCCAAGTTCAAGAAATCGTGTGCAGCCAAGATGGTCGATCAGATATTCGACACTGGCCGTCCAACACACACTGCCGGTGACCTGATCCGCCAGGCTGCGGCGAATTTCCTCCGGTGTTTGCACCGGGATGGCGTCCACATTGCAGATCACAGGCACCGTGGGCGTGGAAATCACCGCTTCTTCCAAAGCCTCCTGCAGGGTGATGTAGGCGCTTTCCATGAGCCGGGAGTGAAATGCCCCCGCCACCGTCAACTCCACGGCTTTGCGTGCACCATGTTCTTTGGCCAGTGAGACCGCGAGTGCGATTTTGGAGGATTCTCCCGAGATGACGATTTGCCCGGGGCTGTTGTAATTCGCCACATCCACATCGGCAGCGGATGCCAGCTCACGAACCCCCGATTCATCAGCACCAATAATCGCGGCCATCCCGCCCTCGGTTTCTTCGCAGGCCTTCTGCATGGCTTCCGAGCGCTTTTTCACCAGCCGCAAACCCTCCTCAAAAGAAAATGTCCCGGCCGCTGCATGCGCCGTGAACTCGCCCAGAGACAAGCCCGCCGCGGCATCAAATTTCAAACCGGGATAACGCTCCCGCAGCACGGCCAGAGCCGCCATGCCATGCACATAAAGCGCCGGCTGGCAGACCGAGGTTTTGGTGAGGTCTTCGACTGGCCCTTCAAAGGCAATCTGCGAAAGCCGAAAACCAAGAATCTCATCCGCCAGCTGAAAAATTGCGGCAGCCACGGGATATTCGGCCGCAAGGTCTTTGCCCATACCGACGCCTTGAGCCCCCTGGCCTGAGAAGAGAAGTGCTGTTTTGTGTGTCATGCTTAAGAGAGAATTTTTTATTACCTCATTCTTAAGAAACTCCTTCAAGCGTCAATGTGCAGGTCCCTTGGTAAAGTCGACATCTGCCGCTCGCACAATCTCCCCCTTCGCATCGCGGATCGCGAGCCGGGCCTTCCGGGTTGCCCAGTCGATTTCGATGGTCCCGAAATTGAGATCAGCAAAGATTTCTCCCTGACGCAGGTTGTTCTCTTCGCCTGGGAAGTTTTTCCAGAAGTGTGTCATCCCGCTGGAAGTGACTTCGATGAGATTTTTGTATTGGGAGATTTCGGCCATGTGGCGGTCACCGGAGAGAAAAATCACGCCGGATAATTTTCCTGCCAAATCCAGCAGGCGCTGACGGGAGTCCGGATAATCGGCCCATTTTTCGTATTTGTGTTCCGTGGGCAGGATTTGTGAGCCCGAGCAGATGAGGTGCACGTCGGCACGGCTGGCTGCGGCAACAGATTCCAGCCATTTCCATTGGGCCTCCCCCAAAATATCACCACCGGTCTTGCGGGGATCACGCTGCGAACGGACATCCAGCAAAATAACACACACCTGTCGCCCGGCTTCTCCAAAAGTCTGCGAGGCATAAACGCCATCCTGATTCCAGCGGGGGTCGTCCTTCGGCACATCCAGGAATTCCATGAAGAGGTCTTTGGAATCTGCTTTTTTGGAAAAATCTTTGCCACCGTCGTTCACCCCGTAATCGTGGTCATCCCATGTGCCAAGGACCTCACTAATCTCCCGAAGCGCGGAATATCCCGGCTGCATCTTTTGTTGGTCCCACTTGGTTTTGAGGAGACGCATGTCTGTGGTGTCGCCGTAAATATTGTCTCCGAGCCAGATCCAGAGCTGCGGTTTCCAGGCTGTGATGACCGGCCACAACGGCTGCGGCAGATCCTGTTTGTTGCAGGACCCAAAAGCGATGCGATCAATCGGCTGAGAAAAAGCGGTCAGCGGAATCAATAGAAGCGGCCAAATCCATTTCATAAGCTGTGTCATTCAGAGCAGAAGGAGAAATGTCAGAACCAGAGCAGCCAACGCAATAAAAACAATCAGGGCGCCGAGCACATCCGTTTTCGCGGATTTTTCATGCGGGGCCAGCCAAAAGGCAAGGCGTCGCGTTAAGAAGGGCATCGCGATCCAGGTGAGCACTGCGACCCCAAGAAAATTTGCGGTCAACATTCTCAGCGCCAGTGGCCAGGGATTGATAATCGGCCCAAGAACAAAAGCGATCAACGAAGCGGTGGGATAGAGGGCAAGAAGCACAGCCAGCGCTTGTTTCCATCGGGGTGGTGGGGGTGTGCCCTTTTTGGCTGTGCTGAACCAGGCCTCCAGGCCCGAGGCCACGCGGCGTTCCTGAAGCTTTTCGGAGAGGCCCGATTTGCGGTCCAGCAGACGCTTGCGTTCGGGGGACGCGAGCCACGCTTCCAGCTCTGTGGCCGACTCAAAACGGACAATATCCACCCAGTCCTCCTGAATTCCCGGCGTGGACGGAAAGGATTCCGTGCCCAAATAACCAGGGAAATGCGACTGCGCTTCAACCATCTCTTTTCGCCAACGCTGGAATTCCTGCTCCGCCCCCGGACGAATCCGCTGGGTGAACACCACCGAGACCGCCTGTCTGGGACGATTTTCATCGGACAGGATCTGCATGGAGGGCGGCTCGGACAGCGTGCCGGCCAATTTCTTCAAAATCAGTTGCCGCTCGCCGTTCACAAGCCAATCCTGCAACTCCTGATCCGTTAAAAACCGGAACACCACCACAAACTCCGATTGCAGACCTTCCACCGGCTCCAAGACCTCCATCCCCACAAAGCCGGGCTGCGTCTTCACCAGCTGACCAATGTCCCCTTGATACTGACGAAATTCGCCGTGTTTTCCAGGAAGCACTTTTTGTGAAATGATCACCGTGGGCATGACTGGTCATGATGGGGGATTTTTCTTGATTTGCGAGGGCGGAAAAAATTCCAACATTAGATTATCTAATTTTGCGCTTGCCGCCAGGACGCATTTCTGTCATCTTGTTCTCAGGTTTGAGAATTCAGACCCATTGTTCTTCATACAAATAACCAATCCGTCGGCCTAGGAAAGTTGGGTGGAACTCCCACACTGTCGCGCAAAGGTCAAAGTCCGGGTTCGAACCGGCGGAGAAAACCACACAGCCCTGAAATGGGCAACGGCGTCGCGTTAGCGTCCGTGCTGGGGGTAGTCCTTTTTCTATAACGGGGGAAAGGCTGTCCACAAACATTCCCCGTGCAACATGGAAAATCAGACAGATATGAAAAAATATAAAATTGGATTCTTTGCAGGTCTTGGCGTGATCTCGCTATTTCTGGCCAAACCGGCGGTGGCCCAAGTTCAAGTGGGCACTGGGAACGACCATTCGTTTCTGGTAATCGAGGCTGCAGCTTTTGGAGGACCTCTGTTGTTTCAGTGGAATTACACCCACAACCCGTCCTCACCGTTTAACACGGCGCAGATGATGACTGCGGTGGATGCTGTTCAACTCGATTTGAATTTCACAATTTTATTTGGGGGCGCATTTCTGGATGGCATCGAGTATCAAGGCACCACGCTGACAAATGAGTTTCTTCCTCCCTACTCGCCCTTCTGGGCTCATTGGGTGAGCGGCGGAACCTCGGGGGCTCCCCTCGAACCGAAACCCGGGGGAGTCTGGAGTCCGGGCTTCGGAATTGCCAACCGCGAACTGGCTCCGGGCTCATGGGACGGGTTTATCTTCAATGGAGAGTATGACTCCAACCCTCCTTACGATGTGATTTCGGCGACTCCTTCCGTCGTGCCGGTTCCGGAACCCCATGCGTTCTCTCTGTTGATAGCCGCTGGTGCTTGGATTCTTTTGCGCCGTCAAGGTAGGATGAACTGGTGAAAATCCATCGCAAGTCACGCCTTGAAGCCGCATTCACCCTGGTGGAGTTGAGTGTCTCGATGGCTATTTTCCTCGTCCTCGCCTCCTTGAGTCTTACTGCAGGAAAAAAAGTCCATGAGTCGGCCTCGCTGGCAGTTTCAGCGAACAACATTCGCCAATTGGCAGCGGGAGGCATCAATTACCTCTCCGAACACAACCAGAGATACTGGCCTTACAAATTCACGGATCCGGTCACACGCGATGTGACGTGGTGGTATGGATTGGAGAAGCGGGCGTCCCAACTGCTTGCCGAGGGTCAGAGGGATTTCGATGCGGCGTTGGGTCCTTTGGGTGGTTATATCCCCAAGGGGCTGAGACCGGACCCGAGCTTCTCCATGGGGGCGACTGCCTTCAAACCCAAATATCGCGCCGGCTACATTGGCATCGGATATAATACCGAGATCGGTGGGGGGATGCGTGAGGAATATCGAAGCACCAACCCGGGGATGGCGGAAGAATGGCAGCTGGCTCACCATTTGCAGCTTCCAGACCCCTCAAAAACCGTGGTCTTCGCCACATGCGCTCAAGTGAATACCTTTCAGCCCCCGGCGTCTTCCAACAAACCAATGTTGGAAGAATTTTATGCGATCGACCGGGCAGAGACCACGATCCACTTCCGGCATCGTGGAAAAGCCATGGTGTCTTTTGCCGATGGCAATGTCGGGTTTCTGCCTATCGACGAATCAACACGCGACAAGCGTGCTCCCAAAGCCTCCGTGGGACGGTTTGCTCCGGTGGGCAGCACGCGGTATTTGAGGTAAGCCCCATGTCAGGGCCTCAGCATCAAATCACGCCCGCATCATCAAAGAAAGCGCAGCGGCCGCCACCGTTCCCAGGATTCCTATGACGCCAAGGGCAATGGCCGCAATAGCGACGGGGTCCTTCTTCTGCACATTGCGAGGAACCGGCGATGAGCTTTTAAAATTGGCAGGCTTTTCGGATTGGTTGGCCAGTTCGACCGAGGGAGCAGAGCTTTTTGGCAGCGGTTGCGCATCCCATAGCTCCTCCGACCCGGCAAGAAAAATGGCCGCGATGGCACCAAACCGGACCTCGTCATTGCTGTTTAAAACGGCGTCAGTGATCTGCTCGCCATTCACGAAGGTTCCATTGGTGGAGCCAAGATCGTGCAGGTGATACAGAGTGCCATCAGAAACAATTTCCGCATGATGACTGGAGACAGAAACGTCATCGATCTGGAGGGTGTTGTCCTCAACACGACCAACCGTGGTTTTGTCCTCGGTCAATTCATGGAAGGGCTGGGAGTCCTCCGAAAGGATAAGCTGGAGTTTTGCCATGGCTGATTCTTACCTTGCCGAGCGCGCTGCATCAACCTCTTTGGCGAATTCCTCAAAAAAATATAGCGCATCATGTGGCCCCGGGCTGGCCTCGGGATGGTATTGCACACTGAAGGCCTGATGGGTTTTGTGCCGCAGCCCCGCCACGGTGCCATCATTCAAATTCACATGGGTAACTTCGACCCCGGAGGGAAGGGATTCCGCCTCAACCGCGTAACCATGATTTTGCGATGTCACAGCAACCGCCCCGCTGCGCAGATCTTTCACCGGATGGTTGGCACCCCGGTGACCGAACTTCATTTTGAAGGTCTTCCCACCCAGCGCAAGGGCAAGGATTTGATGGCCGAGGCAAATTCCAAAAATCGGCACCTGACCCACAATCTGCTTCACATTGTCCCTGGCGTATTCCAAGGCCGCCGGATCACCCGGGCCATTGGAAAGAAAGACCCCATCGGGTTTTTTTGCGAGCACCTCGGCGGCAGGCGTTTCCGCCGGAACCACTTCCACGGAAAAGCCGCTCTGACGAAGGGAGCGCAAAATATTCTGCTTTATCCCGAAATCATAGGCAACAATCCGGCGTTCGGTTTTTGGAGCAGCCTGGAAAAGGTTTCCGATTTCATCTTTGTCACCAGCGGCCGAGCGTGGGTTTTCCGGGATCCATTTGCCGCTCAGTTTCCCGTCCGCATCCCAATCAAAGCTCTTTGCCACTGTGACTTCTTTGACAAAATCAATCCCTTCATACGCTGCGGAGTTGGCGCGGGCCACCGCCCGCTCGGCTCCCTCCGAGGCCGGTGCAATGCATGCCCGCATCGCCCCCGACGTGCGCAGTTTTTTGGTCAGCGCCCGTGTGTCGATGCCCTGGATGCCGACAACCCCGTGCTCCAGCAACCAGTCAGAAAGAGACCCGGTCGCCCGCCAACTGCTTGTCACCGGGCTGAGTTCCTCGATGACAAATCCCCTCACCTGGGGAATCGAACTTTCCACATCCAGGGCGTTGATTCCCGTGTTGCCAATAAGCGGATAAGTCATTGTCACGATCTGGCCGCGATAAGACGGATCACTCAGGATCTCCTGATAGCCGGTCATGGACGTGTTGAAACAGATCTCCCCATCGGTTGGGGGCGGTGCTCCAAACGAATCGCCTTGGTATATTGTCCCATCTTCCAGTGCCAGCAGTGCCTTCATCGTGACGTCACACTAGCGGAAGGCGAGGGGGTGTCCGCAAGCATGGATATTCACTGAGCCTCGTTCTCAAGTTTTGCGAGAAGTTCCGGGAGCTGGGCAAGGCCGGTGATCGTGGCCGCAGGCTCCACATCCGCACGCTCCTCCGCACCCGCCACTTGAATCCAAATCGGGAGGACGCCCGCGTTGCGTGCCCCTGCGATGTCTCTCTCCAAACTGTTGCCAACCATCACCGCTTCGGAGGCCTCGACCCCCAGCTGCTTGAGCAGGATCTCAAAAATCTCCGGACGGGGTTTCCCGATGCCATGTTCACCTGAAACAGCCACCGCGTCAAAGTGCAGGCCCACCCCGCTGGAAGCGAGTTTTTCCCGCTGAAGGTCAGGAGCCCCATTGGTCAATAAGCCGATTTTGTATTTTGATTTTAAACGCACGAGAGCCTCCAATGCATCGGGCAGCAGCCTCTGGAGCTTGCGCCGGGTTGCGGAAAAATGGCTGGCAAGTTGCTCCTCACCACCCGAGGGATCCAGCAATTGCTCGCGGAGTGCGGCATCAAAAACCTGTTTGCGGAAAGTGTGCGACCACTCGCGAAGCCGGGTGAGTTCCGCGGACTCGCCCGTGAAATTCCCCCACAAGCACTCAAAAGCGCTGATGCCAATCGACCGGCAGTAGGAATAACTCGGCCCCTCGGCCCAGAGACGACGCGCTTCCTCAGCAGCCACGCGTTGAAAACGCTTGGCGTCCGCCCCATGGATCGTCCCGGCCAACTCTGCTGTTGAAGCCAAGGCCTCCGTGGAAACCGCCTCATCAACCACCAGGGTGTCATCCAAATCAAACAGGAGAGCTCGAATATGCATAGGCAGGAGAAGTGAACGAATCTTCCAGCGGATGGCAACGGCGAAATGGAAAAACTTTGGCCCGGCATCCGATTTTCGACGCTTTCACAAAAAAATGACAAAAAGGGCTTGCCAGCCATTTTTTTCCACCTACTGTTTCACCTCCAACTTATGGCAAAAAAAGGATGGTTAGAACGTGACGCTCGCAAGCGTCGGACTGTTGCGAAATTCGCGGAACTTCGTGCCGAACTCAAGGCAAAGAAAGACTACGCCTCACTTTCGCAGCTCCCTCGCGACGCCAGCCCGTCCCGGCTTGTTAATCGCTGCGTCGTCAGCGGTCGACGCCGTGCTTTCATGCGCCGCTTCAAAATCTCCCGTATCACTTTCCGTGAGTTGGCCTCTTCAGGAATGATTCCTGGAGTCACCAAGTCCAGCTGGTAAAGCGGGCATTTTTCCCCTCGGATTCCTTAACAGGATTCCAGTTTCGGCTGAACCTTACAGTGATGGCAACGTCCCATCTGGTCTGACCATGCCCATTTACGAATACGAAATCCTCGAAGGTGATTCCTGCAAGGCCTGCGGCGGCAGATTTGAGTTGCGACGTCCTCTAGACCGTCCCGAACTCAAGGCCTGCCCTCTCTGCAAAAAGGCCGTACGGAAAGTGATCACCGCTCCCAGCACCCCCAAAGTCTTGAAGCCGCTCTCCGTGTCTGATGCCAAAAAAGCCGGTTTCAGCGTACTCAAGCGCCGGGACAAAGGGGTTTACGAAAGACTTTGAGGAGTCCCCCCCTGGGAGGTCTGGCATCTATTACCGGCGTTCTCTTTCGGCTGTATGCTCATCCAAATTTCACAAGCACAGAATTTGTTATTGAATCCCTGATTGCACCCGTTATTGTGCTCCATCCTGCAAGGGGTCTTAGCTCAGTTGGTAGAGCGCCTCAATGGCATTGAGGAGGTCAGCGGTTCGATCCCGCTAGGCTCCAATATTTTTTACCCACCATCTGACTTAATTTTTCCTCCTCATGTTTTCTAGGCTATCGGACAAACTGCAGGGGGTGCTCAAGGATCTTCGGGGTCATGGCAAAATCAGCGAGCAAAACGTCTCGGACGCCATGCGTGAAATCCGGATGGCCCTTCTCGAGGCGGACGTGCACTTCGATGTTGCGAAGGCCTTTATTGCCAGAGTCCGCGAGAAGTCCCTGGGAGAAGAGGTGTTGCTTTCCGTCACGCCCGGCCAACAGATCGTCAAAATTTTTCATGATGAGCTGTGCACGCTCCTTGGGGGGGATGCGGCACCGCTCGCGTCGGCCCGGCCTCTCAAGATTCTGATTGTTGGCCTCAATGGCGCGGGAAAAACAACCTCGTCAGCCAAGCTGGCCCGTTTGCTGAAAACGCAGGGTCGCCAACCCCGCCTGATTGCGTGCGATTTGCACCGCCCGGCTGCCATCGCGCAGTTGGCCCAGCTTGGTGAGCAGGCCGGCGTTCCGGTTTTTTGCCCTGAGCCGGGAGAGACCGATGTCCTCAAGGTTGTTAAAGCAGGAGCACTCTGGGCGGCGGAAGGCGGGGGTGATGTTCATATTTTTGACACCGCAGGCCGCCAGGAGATTGATGAGCCGCTGGTCGCAGAGTTGGCGAAGGTCCGTAACTTTCTCTCCCCCCAGGAAGTGTTGCTCGTGTGTGACGCCGCGACCGGCCAACAGGCGGTCAGCGTAGCTGAACATTTTCATGCAGCCCTTGGTCTAACAGGCATTATCCTCACCAAATTGGATGGGGACGCCCGTGGCGGTGCCGCGCTTTCTTTGAGGGAGGTCACCAAACAACCCATCAAATTTGCAGGTGTTGGCGAAAAACTTGACCAGTTTGAGCCCTTTTATCCCGACCGGCTTGCTGGCCGGATTCTGGGCATGGGCGACGTGGTGGGCCTTGTCGAAAAGGCCGCCGAGGCCATCACCGAGGAAGACGCCAAGCGCCTGGAGGCCAAAATGCGTAACGCCTCCTTCGACCTCGAAGATTTTTTGGAGCAGTTCAAAATGATCCGCCGCATGGGACCCCTTGAAAATCTGCTTGGCATGATCCCCGGAATGGATAAACTACCCAGTTCCTCGATCGACGAGAAGCAACTCAAGCGGGTGGAAGCAATAATCCTCTCCATGACAAAGTCGGAGCGGGCGCGACCGGACTCACTCAACGCGCGCCGCCGGCAGCGTGTGGCCCGTGGCAGTGGCACCACCGTCACCGAGGTGAATGACCTGCTTCTGCGTTTTAACCAAATGCGGAAAATGATGAAAAAAATGGGCAACCTGAAAAAGCTGATGTCTCAAGGAGGCAGAGGCGGCATGCCGGGAATGAAAATTCCCCGAATGCACTGAGTTGCAATTCCAGACCGCACCACCTAAACTCAATTCTCAACATGGCTGTAGCAATCCGACTCAAACGCGAAGGGGCAAGAAATCATCCCCATTATCAAATTGTGGTCGCCGACCAAAGGAAGCCCCGCGACGGGCGATTCATTGAAATCATCGGCAACTATGATCCCAAGAAACAAGGC
>JBGSPC010000013.1:0-51309 GCA_041738805.1 Terrimicrobiaceae bacterium
TGGAAGTGTGCGCACCATCCCCTTTGAAACCATTCAACTCACACCCGGTCGAAAATATTTGATCAATGTGGGCAGTGTTGGGCAACCGCGCGATGGAGACTGGCGGGCTGCTTATGCGGTTTATGACACGAACACCTCTGAGGTGACACTTCGCCGTGTGGAGTACGATGTGCACAGCGCCCAGCAAGCGGTGCTGGCTGCCGGTCTGCCAAAAAAACTTGCCGAACGGCTCGTCGCCGGCAGGTGACAGTTTCGTCAGCTTTTTGGAAACCATGACGTCACCGGCCCAGCGGGTGCTTTTGGTCAAGCCCGGGTCCATGGGCGATGTCATCCATGCCCTGCCCGTTGCAGCTGCCCTCAAGCAGGCATGGCCCACCACCGAAATTTCGTGGCTCATCGATCAACGTTGGGAACCCCTGCTTGAGGGGAATCCAAACATCGCCAGGACCATCCTCTTTCCAAGAGAGCGCTTTCGTGGGGCGTCAGGGTTTCTGCGGGCAATTCCCTGGATGTCTTCCCTTGCGGGGGGAAAACCCGATCTCTGCATCGACCTTCAAGGCCTCCTCCGGAGTGCTTTAATGGCGAGGGCCTCGCGGGCATCACAGATTGTGGGACTCTCTGATGCAAGAGAAGGGGCCCGGCTTTTTTACTCCCGCACCGCGGAGGTTCAAAAGACCGAACACAGCGTCTTCCGGTATCTTCGGGTGCTTGAAACCTTGGGGTTGCCCGCTCCAGAAAAACCGGAGTTTTGGCTGCCTGAAGGAAAGCTTCCTCCAGGTGTCCCCGAAGAGCCCTACCTTCTGCTCCACCCCTTCTCAAGGGGGCAGGGAAAATCTCTGACGCCGGAACTATTGGCGGCTCTCTGCGACGCTTTGTCGCCATGGAGAATTGTCCTTGCCGGCGGACCAAACCATGATGCCCCCCAAGCCGCCCACATCACCAATCTCCTTGGCAAAACCAATCTCTCCGAACTCACAGCTCTGATTCGGCAGGCAGCCTTCATGGTGAGTGTGGACAGTGGCCCGGCCCACATCGCCGCCGCTGTCGGAACCCCTCTCCTCGCCGTCCATACATGGAGCGATCCCCGAACGGTGGGACCATTTCATGAATCCTCATGGCTCTGGCAGGGCGGAGAAATTCGCAGACAGAACCTCAACTCTTTCATCCCGCTGCCGAGGAAAGAACCCGATGTTAATGACGCCAGAGCCATCGCGGCCCATGTGCTGTCTGTGACCTAACCCTCACAAATCCCATGAGGCCACCCCACCTGGGATTTGGTCGGGCTAAAACTCACTCCGCATGCGTGCGGCTCCACTGACGCAGCCGCAGGGCATTCAGACGAATGAAGCCGGTGGCGTCATCCTGATCGTAAGCCTGGGTGGGGTCGGCTTCCATGGTGGCAATCTGCGGATTGTAAAGGCTGTTCGGGCTCTTGACGCCGGCCGCGATAATATTCCCTTTGTAAAGCCGAAGGCGGGCCGTGCCAGTGACGTTGAGTTGGGAATGGTCCACAAACGCCTGAAGACTCTCGCGCTCGGGCGCAAACCAAAAACCATTATAAACAAGCTCGGCGTATTTTGGGATCAGGGAATCGCGCAGGTGCATCACCTCGCGGTCCATCGTCAGGGACTCAACCTGGCGGTGCGCCAGGTGCAGGATCGCCCCTCCGGGAGTCTCATAAACGCCACGGCTCTTCATGCCGACAAAACGGTTCTCAACCATGTCCACCCGCCCGATTCCGTGTTTTCCACCCAGCACGTTGAGGGCATTCATGACCTCCAGCGGACTCAGCACCTGCCCGTTGACGGCCGTGCAATTCCCCTGCTCAAATTCCAGCTCAACTAGCTCCGACTCATCCGGGGCGTCCTCGGGAGCCACACTCAATTTATACATGTCACGGCTCTCCGGCGCACTGGCATCGAACCACGGGTCTTCCAGGATCCCGCTTTCAAAGCTGATGTGCAGCAAGTTCCTGTCCATTGAGTATGGCTTCTTGGCACTCGCCATGATGGGAACGCCATGCTCCTCGGCGTAGGCAATCATCTCTGAACGGCCGGGGAATTTTTCCCGGAAGCGAGCATCCCGCCATGGCGCAATGACTTCCAATCCCGGAGCCAGCGCGGCTGCCGTCAACTCAAACCGCACCTGATCATTGCCCTTGCCCGTGGCCCCATGCGCAATCGCAACCGCCCCCTCGCGCTCAGCAATCTCCACCATCCGCTTGGCAATCAGCGGACGTGCGATGCTTGTGCCCAAAAAATACTGACCCTCATAAATCGCTCCGGCCCGCATCATCGGATAAATAAAATCCCGCGCAAATTCCTCCCGAAGATCATCCACAAAACACTTGCTGGCACCGGTCGTTAGAGCTTTTTCCTCCAAGCCGTCCAACTCCTCCGCCTGACCAACATCCGCACAGAATGCAATAATTTCTGCCGAGTAAGTATCCTTCAGCCAGTTGAGAATCACGGACGTATCAAGCCCGCCGGAATATGCGACGACAATTTTCATGGCCCCTTCAATACACAACTTACCCCAATGATGCCAGCATCAACCCGCCGTAGGCGGAATGATGAATGTTGAATTTTAAATTAGGAATAAACCTGCACCAGCCGCGGGCGACTGCCACTCACTACCCGCTACTCTGATCCCCCATCTACTATGTCCTATCTACTATCTTCACCGCAAAGCGCCTTAATCCTGATGCGCCAGACTTGCGGCGAGGAACCCGCGGAAGAGCGGATGCGGGGCATTGGGTTTTGACTGGAACTCGGGATGGAACTGGCACGCCAGAAACCACGGATGTTTTTTAATTTCGATAATTTCCACCAGTTGGCCATCCGGCGAGGTGCCGGAGATCACCAAACCTTTTTGTTCCATCGCCTCGCGGTAGGCCATGTTGAATTCGTAGCGATGACGGTGCCGTTCCTGGATTTCCGTGCTGCCGTAAACCTGATGGGCCAGCGTGTTTTTTCCCAGCAGCGTCGGCCACATTCCCAGGCGCATTGAGGCCCCCTTGTGAGTGACATCGCGCTGGTCTTCAAGAATACAAATCACAGGATGAGGCGTCTCAGGATCAAATTCCGTGCTGTTGGCATGGTCGAATCCGCAGACATGACGGGCAAACTCAATCGTGGCGATTTGCATGCCAAGGCAGAGTCCGAGGAACGGGGTGCGGGATTCCCGGGCAAAGCGGGCCGCCTCAATTTTTCCTTCGATCCCCCGGTCACCAAATCCGCCCGGGACCAACACTCCCGCGACCCCTCTCAAATATTTGTCAGCCCCCTCCGTGCCAAGATCCTCCGCATCCACGAGCACCAGATCACAGGCACAGTCGTGGGAAGCGCCGGCATGCGTGAGGGATTCATAAATGCTTTTGTAAGCGTCCTGCAGCTCAATGTATTTGCCCACCACGGCGATCCGAACGCGCTTTTTGGGGTTCACGACCCGGTTCACAAACTTGGACCAGTCCGCCAGATTGGGCTCCGGCGTGTGCAAGTCCAAAGACCGGCAGACAATCTCATCCAACCCCTCGGCATGCAGATTGATAGGCGCTTCGTAAATGGTGTTCTCCACATCCCCGCCTTCGATCACTGCTTCCACCGGCACATTGCAATACAACGAAAGTTTTTCCCGGACCTCCATATCGAGCGGCATCTCCGTGCGGCAGATCAAGACGTGAGGCTGAAGCCCGATCTCCCGCAACTTCGCCACACTTTGCTGCGTCGGCTTGGTTTTTAACTCCCCGGCCGCCTTGAGATAAGGAACCAGCGTCACATGCATGATGATCGAATTGGTGGGTCCCACTTCGAGCTGAAACTGACGGATCGCTTCCAGAAATGGCAACCCTTCAATGTCACCCGTCGTTCCGCCGATCTCACAAATCAAAACATCAGCCCCTGACGATTCACCCAGCTCGCGGATACGGCGTTTGATTTCATTGGTGACATGAGGAATCACTTGCACCGTCCGCCCGAGATAATCCCCGCGCCGCTCATTCCCGAGGACCGTCTCGTAGACCTGGCCGCTGGTAATGTTGTTTTCCCGCGTGAGCACACAATTCGTGAACCGTTCGTAGTGTCCCAGATCGAGATCTGTCTCAGCCCCGTCTGCCAACACGTAGACCTCCCCGTGCTGAAACGGGCTCATCGTGCCAGGATCCACATTCAAATAGGGATCCAATTTTTGCAGCGTCACCTTCAACCCCCGCTTCTCCAACAAAGTCCCCAACGAGGCCGCTGCCAGGCCCTTGCCAAGCGAACTCACCACCCCTCCTGTCACGAAAATGTATTTCATGGAAAAGCATCCTATCGACCGGAGCAGGAAAATCCAGCATCCCGCACAAAAGTTTTTGAGTCTTCCCATTTGACCTTTACCCCCAATCCGCTACTATCTCCTCTCCAATCAAGCAGCCGTAGCTCAACTGGATAGAGCATCTGACTACGGATCAGAAGGTTTGGGGTTCGAATCCCTACGGCTGCACTTGAACCTCTTAGGTTCAAGGCTGTCCGTCGGAGACGAGAACGCCGTTCGACCACCAGCGCGATAGCGCAACCTCCCCTGCGAAGCCATTCCCGTGGAGCCTGCAAAGCAGGATAATCCCTACGGCTGCACTTGAACCTCTTAGGTTCAAGGCTGTTCGTCGGAGATGAGAACGCAGTTCTACCACCAGCGCGTTAGCGCAACCTCCCATGCAAAGCCATTCCCGTGGAGCCTGCAGAGCAGGATAATCCCTACGGCTGCAAAACTTCCTATCACACGGGATCTTTTCGTGGAGCCTACCAGGCAGTCCCGCATCATCGGGAAAATAGCCGAAACACGTGCTGTGTTCCGCGATAAGGAAAGCAATTTTCGGGATTATTCCGGGAGAGCCGGTCCCTGCAACCTGCCGATCACCTATCAGCCCTGCAACGCCACGCTGGGTGAGAGACGGGATCCCCGCCAGGCCGGGTAGAGACCACTGGCGATGCCGACAACCACCGCGATGAAGATAGCTTTTAGAATCAGGCTCACGCTGAGGTCCGGCTCAAGAAGGCCCCTTACTTCAGGAAGTGTGCCGAGAATGGCCAGTGTGGCGGCACCAAGCAGGACGCCAATGATGCCACCCAGAATCCCCATGACGGCTGCTTCGGCAAGGATCAGCCCAACGATCATGCGTTTTTTCCAGCCCAGTGCGAGAAGGATGCCGATTTCATGGGTTCGCTCAAAAACCGTCATCAACATGGTGTTCATGACACCAAATATGCCAACAATGATTGCAAGGATCGACGTGCTCCAGCTCATCGCCTTGGCGATTTTGAAACCCTGACTTGTGCCCACAACCTCGGTCGCTCTGACGGCTCGCAAGCCCTCAAACGAGTCCTCGACCTTGCGGCAAAGGGCCTCAATCCGTTCGTTACCGGCGTCAGCGGGCACCCGGATATCAATAAAATTCACACGACCATCGTAACCGGAGGCCTCTTGAAACAGCGGAAGCGAGAGGATGATAGCCCCATTCTCCACAAGCGAGTGGCCGTCCACAATTCCCACCACAGCAAATTCCTCTGTCTCGATCTGGACGGTGTCACCCACTTTTTTTTGCAGCATCTCAGCGGCCATCGTGCCCAGCACAACCGCCCTCTCATTGCCATCGAGCGGGAGCCTGCCTTCGAGAACCGTGAGTTTTTCCCAGGTGAATCCTCCCCACTCGCGACCGGAAACCATAATCATCGGAGCATCCTCCACGCTCAACATCTGCATGAGGACCGTTGTGACTTCCGCCGCATCGGGAAGAGCCGCAATTTTGACCCGTATCGATTCATCAAAGGCCTTCGGCATCAACCCTCCTTCCATATTGCTCACGATGACATCGATGCCAATCACATCGAGTTGTTTGACGATGCCTTTTTCATAACCGGAGGCCATCCCCACCAGGGCAATGACGGCTGCGATGCCAATAGCAATTCCGAGCATGGTGAGCGCGGTACGAATCGGACGACGCCAGAGATCCCGGAAAATGATTGTGAGAAAAGTCATGGAGTCGCTGAATCCGAAATGATGCGTCCGTCCCGCATGGTCAGCAGGCGGGAGGCATGAGCCGCGACCTCGCGGTCATGGGTGACCAGAACAAGAGTGGTGTGATGCTCACGCTGAAGCTGCGAAAGAAGCTCCATCACTTGCTCGGCGTTTTTGCTGTCAAGATTGCCGGTGGGTTCATCGGCAAGCAAAACGCCGGGACGGTTGGCAAGACTGCGGGCGATGGCCGCGCGTTGCCTCTCCCCACCCGAAAGTTTGACAGGAAAATGGTTCAACCGGTGCGAGAGACCGACGGAATCCAGCAACTCGGCGGCCCGGGTGGCACGGGCTTTGGCGGACAGGCCTTGGCCAAACATGGGAATCTGCACGTTTTCTGTGACACTGAACGTGCCCAGCAAATGAAAGGATTGAAAAATAAAACCAATCTCCCGTGCGCGGTATCGTGCGGGATCCGGCAGACCGGCCATCTCATCACCACGATAGGTTAAGCTTCCTGAGGAGGGTGAGTCCAAGAGCCCGAGCATATTGAGCAAGGTCGTTTTCCCGGATCCGCTTGGCCCCACGAGCGCCACAAATTCCCCTGCGGAAATTTTAAAATCCACACCTTGCAAGGCCGCAACCCGCCCATCATCAAATTCCTTGGCGAGAGCGGATGCCTCATAGATCACAGGAGGTGGTTGGGGAGTCGATTGAGTTGCCATGGGTGGTGGAGGCTAACCTCGCGTGGCAATCTCGTAGGATTCCCATTGCCGGCCAACCCGGGGATCGGGCAAGCAGCGAAGCACATCCAGAAAAGCGGACCAATAGTTCGGGAAGGGTTTGATATCGCCTTCTTCGGAAGCTTCCAACCACTCGACATGTGCCGGCAAATCCGAATGCGGCAGCGAGCTTTTGATATGATGGATTCCATGGAGAGGTTCGTGCAGAAGCGTGAGGGAAACCAACTTTCCGCCCCACGTGTCAGCAATGATGCTGCGGGTCGCGCTGCGGGCGGAGTGGCCGCTGAGCCCGACATGCTCAATGAACTTTCTCCAGCTCTGAAGATTGCCCGCAATAAAGGCGGGAATGATGTAATTCAACCAAAGGAAGACCCAGAGGCCAAAAGCCGCCGTCAGCGCCACGGTGATGGTCCACACGGCCACTCCCAGCGCCAATTCCACCCAAATCCGTTTGCGGACTTTCGGGCTCTTGATGGGAGAGGACCGTGAAAAGAACAGCCTCCAAAAAAGATAGGGTGTATAAAAGAGACCCAAATTCAGCTCAAGAAATGCCGCCAGTTGACGCTTCCAGCGAGGACAGCGGGTGTCCACAAAGGGCCAGAGCTCGATGTCTTTTTCGGACGCCAGATGGGCGTGGTGCTTTTGGTGCAGTGCCCGGTAGAGGGTGAAGCTTGTCAGACTGAACGTTCCCATGATGATGCCATCAATCTCATTCAATACTTTGTTTTTCCTCAAAAGCCCGTGAGCCGCTTCATGGAATGCGATCAAATAGCCGTGCATGAAGTGACTCACGATGAGCACAAGCGGGATGACAAGCCAAACCCACCCTTTGAAAATGCTGAAAGCGAGCAGGCCCTGACTGAGAAAAAACCCTGCCGCCACCAGGGCAAAGGCAGCTTTGGTCGGCCATGGGGAAGAAGGGGTTTCTTCTGAAATGACGGTCATATTCAAGATTGTGTATTTTGTTGGGTTCGCCCGGGGATGAAGTCTGAATTCCGTCCGGCTTCCTCCAAAACGACGCCTAACAGCCGGTCCAGTTGCCCGATTTCTTCATCGCCGACGAGGGACCGGCGATAAAGCCATACGACTTCCAGTGCGCTTGCATCTTCGGTCAACTCACACGCAATGTCAAAGCGGGATGTGCCTGTGGAGATTGTTCTCAGGCGGGTGGAGATTCCTGGCAGCTCGATATCGGGCACCGGGTGATTCTGGAGGGCAAAACGCACATCAAAAACCGGATGCTGAAAAGGACCATCCGCTTGGGCCACGGCTTTTGCCAGCTCGGCAAAAGGCATGGCGTGCGCAAAATCCTCAATCTGTGCGGCGTGGTTGGCCTTAAGCGTCTGCCTGAAAGAATTCCCGGGCTGGAAGCACATCCTGAGCGGCACCACCCCGGCGAAGTAGCCCATGGTGTCACGCGCCTGGGGCTTTGTCCGGTTGGCATGAGGCACACCGAGCACCACATCGCAGGCGGATTTCCATCGAAACAGCGTGACCTGGAAAGCGGTGACCAGGACGCTGAAGAGGGTGACCCCGGCCTGCTTTGCCAAAGCCCGTGCCGCATCCACCACGAGGGGCGAAAGCGAAGTGACCCGCTTCCTCAACGGCTCCACGGGTGTTGCGGTGCGAGGAGCCCCGAACAGCAGCTTGGAGCCCGTGAGCCTTGACCGCCAGTAATCCGCTTCACGATCAATCTCAAGCGGCTGCCAGCGCAGCTTTTCAGCGGCGGCCCATTCGGAATACGACATCCCAGGGGACGGGAGGCCTTCTTTGAGGCCCCGGATATGAGCAAAGGCCCGCCCGGATTGCTTAAGCGAGAGGATGTAAGCGGTCGTGAAATCCCCAACAAAAACACCCAGTGTCCAGCCATCGGCAATCGCATGATGAAAAACCAGAGCAAGAATGTGATGGTCAGCCGCCAGACGAAGCATTTCAACGCGGAAGAGAGGTCCCCGCACCAGATCAAACGGTTCGGAGAAAACAGAATTCATCACCGCCTCCCGTTCCTCATGGGAGATCACATCGCGGCAGCGCAAGATGGTTTCGGCCTTTGCCAAAACGATTTGTGCCGCTTTGCCGTCTCCGGAAAGAAATGACGTCCGAAGGACTTCCTGGCGCTCAACAACCGCACAGAGAGCCTCCTGACAAAGGTCAAACGAAAAGACGCCCCGAATCTCGATGGTTGCACAGATGTGGTTGGCCGGGTCCCCGGGTGCCACCGGCGAATTCTCCCACAACTCCCGTTGCGGCAGGGAGAGTGGCAACAAGCGGGCCTCGCCCCTGGCCATCAAGCCTTTGAGGCGAAGGCGGGGGTCATTGCTCTGACCCGGCCCGGTCACTCTTCGGGAGCTTCCGCTTCTTTTTCCCTAAAAAGGAGCGAGGCTGATACCGAGGCAGCAAGCATAACGACCACCACAGCCAGAGATTGGCCGTTGCTGATCGCCCAAGGGGTGCTGTGCAGCAGCATTTTCACTCCAATAAAAATCAGGATGCCCGAGAGCCCATAGTGTAGGAAACGGAAGATTTTCATGATCCCCGCAAGAGCAAAGTACAGCGCCCTCAGACCAAGGATGGCAAAAACATTGGATGTGAAAACGATAAAAAAGTCGCGGGTGATTCCCAAAACCGCCGGCACAGAATCGATGGCAAAAATCAAATCGGTGGTCTCAATCGCCACCAGCACCAAGGCCAGGGGCGTTGCCATCAGCACACCATACTCTCTGACAAAAAACCGGTCACCCCGGTAGGTCTTTGTGACGGGGATAAATTTACGGAACAGTTTGATGAGGGGGTTGTTCCCGGGATCAGCCTCTTCCTTGTCATCCCGCATCATCTTGACGCCGCCGTAGATCAGGATCATCGCAAAGATATAAAGGACCCAGTGGAAACGCTCAACAAGTGCAATGCCTGCAAAGATGAGAGCGGCCCGCATGATCAGAGCTCCCAGAATTCCCCAAAACAAGACCCGTGGTTGGAGTTCTGCCGGCACGCGAAAATACCGGAAGACAAGGGCAAAAACGAAAACGTTGTCCACGCTCAGAGCGATCTCCAGCAGGTAGCCGAGAAAATAATCGCTGCCCGCCTGTTTCTGTGCGGCTTCTGTGGGGTAATCTCCCACCCAACCCAGATAAATCGTGACCCCGAATGCCACGGCTATAGCCACACGCAGCGCCGTGGCCCACAAGGCTTCCTTCAATTTGATCTCATGGCTCTTCCGCTGGAAAATGCCAAGATCCAGAGCCAGCAAGGAGCCGACCACCACAAAAAACAATGTCCACAATTGCCAACTCATAGAATAGGATTGGATATCGCCGGAGACGAAGGGATTGCGTGTAAAAGTGCTCGACCTGAGGTCATATAATTCATTCCCCTATCACTCCCGGCTCAGGAAGCAAAAGGACAAAAGCTTAGAATTTAAATTTTTGTTGGGATTTGGGTTCCCGTTTGGTTGTGCGGGCAGGCTTGCCTTTGGCAGTCTTTTTGGTGGCTTCCGATTTCCATGAACCCACCAATTCCTCCAGATGGCGCAGGTGGCCCCGTGCGACATGAAGACGCTTGTCAATTTTTGAACGGGTGCGTTCCTCCAGCCCCGGGAGATCTTTACATACGGAAAACAAATAGGCCGGGGTTTTGCGGAGTTTGCCAAGTTTCTGACGCAAGGCCCGCTCACCCCGCAGGAATTCGGCTGTCACTTGCCGGAGATGAAAAAGCGAGGCCTGGGCTGTTCCTGATCCGTCGTGGATATCCGTGATCGCAAGCAGGATTTCCAAACGCTCCAGGTCATTGTTTTGATAAGCCTCTTGAAGCGAGTGCCACAAGCGCGCTGACTCCCCATCGTAATCGGCCCCGGAATCCGGATGAAGCCGGCGAACCAGCAGACGATAAAGTTCTTTGACCCTTGCCGGGTGATCCTTCTTTTTTGCAGCACCCACCCAGCCGCCGGGCGGCTCGTCGTCATGCCCGTTGGAGCCAAGTCCACTCTGACTCCGGAACTCCTTGAACAACGACCGGTATTCCGCCTTCGCCAGTTTTGAAGGGTTCAAACCAAGAACATTGCGAACAAATTCGCGGAACATCTGCTCCTCCATTGGCAAATCTTTGTCGTTCTTGGGATCCCCGAGATCATCCTCATCGTCATCATCGAAATCCTCATCATCCAGCTTCTCGGAGTCCTTGCCCTTGCTCCGCTCGTTCATGACCTTTTCATAGGCACTGCGCTGAGAGCCCCCTGACCAAAACTGGGCGGCTGTGACTTCGGTGATCAAGTCCTCCAACTCGGCAATGCGGTTTTCGGCGTTTCGTTCTTCCTCCAGGAGGGGGCCGAACGTGTTTCCCAACCAGCGTTCATAAGAAGGAACCACGGATCTTTGGTATTCTTCGATTTGTTCGCGCAGCCGGGCAGCCGTTTTCATGGCGCGACGGCATTCCTTTTCGGTGTCCTTGCGCAATGGAGCCTGATCAACAGGGACCATTCGACGGTCGGCCGACAAGGGGGATTTTAGCGGCCGGAACTCAGGCCTGGTTTTCCGCGGTTTCAAGAGCCGGACACACTACCGAATTTGGATTTTTACTCAAGGGGAATCAGGCAGGTTGCGCCAGAATCGTCTCTTGCGGGCGAGTAATCCTTGCCGAAGCCCCCGGTCACCGGCTTACCATGGGTTTATGAAAATTGCTGTGATTGGTGCAGGAAAGATGGCTCTCGCGCTGGTCCATGGCATTCTTCGTTCCGAACTTTGCTCTTCTGACGGGATTGTGGTTTCGAGCCGCTCCAAAGAAAATCTTCAAAATTTTGCGTCAGCCACTGGGGTCAAGACCGCGGCCACGAATGCCAAGGCGGTGGCTTCTGCGGACCTGGTTCTTCTGTGCGTGAAACCTTCCGACGCGCTGGCGGCCATCAAATCGGCTGCCAGGTCCTTAAAAGGCCGCCTTCTGGTCTCCGTTGCCGCAGGGCTCAGTTCCAAGGCTTTGCAGGGAGCTGCGCCGGGGGCCCGCATCATTCGCGCCATGCCCAATACGGCAGCCTTGGTCGGCCGGAGCGCAACGGCCGTTGCGCCCTCCGCATCAGCCACCCGCGAGGACATCGACCTGGCCACCCGCATTTTTTTATCGGTTGGCAAGGTCGTCCAAGCCACCGAGAGCCAGTTGGACGCCATCACCGGTCTGAGCGGAAGCGGCCCCGCCTATTTATACCTGATTGTTGAGGCCCTCACGGATGGCGCTGTTTCGGCAGGCCTTCCCCGTGCCACAGCCCGGGAGCTCGCCATTGAGACCCTGGCAGGTGCTGCGGAAATGTTGTCCTCAACCTCGGAACATCCTGCCGTGCTGCGGGAAATGGTGACCAGCCCGGGTGGAACAACCATTGCCGGCCTCCTTGTCCTGGAAAAAGCGGGTGTTCGTTCCGCGATGGCAGAAGCCGTCAAAGCCGCTGCCAAAAGATCACGGGAGCTGTCGGGAGAGAATCCATGATTCGCCACTTTTTGCTCGTGCTGGGGCTGACGCTTTCCCCTGCGGACGCCCAAACCCCTGACCCCCAATTTGTGCCGGAAAATGCCAGGGAGGCAGCGGGTGAAGGCAATGCCGCGTTCAGCAAACAGGACTACGAAAAAGCCCGGCTTGCCTATTCCAAAGTCCTCGAACTCGCCCCCGACAATCTCCTGGCGCTCACAAACCTTGGTGTCGTGGAATTTGCGGATGGCAAAAGCGCCGAAGCCGAAAAGCTCCTCAAGCGGGCCGTGCAAATCCGTATCGAAAATGCCCCCGCCTGGCTCACCCTTGGAATTCTCTACATGGATCAAGGCCGTCTTGATGAGTCCCTGGCCGCCCTCACGCAGTCCATTGTTCATGATTCCGGCAACCCCCGCGCAAGAAATTATCTGGGTGTTGTGATCGGAAGGAAGGGCTGGCTGGATGGCGCACAAAGCGAGCTGCGCAAAGCGGTCGAGATCGATCCAAGCTACAGCGATGCCCACTTCAACCTCGCGTATTTCTATCTTGAGAGGAAACCACCCCTCATTGAACTCGCCCGCCGCCACTACTTCCGATCCATCGAACTCGGAGCCCCCCAGGATCCCGACATCGAAGCGGCTCTCAAAAAAGCCGCCCCGAAAGATTAGCCCCTCGGATCCAGTGCATCCCGCAGAGCGTCTCCCAGAAAATTCAGGGCAAGTAATGCCAGCGCCATCGTCACGGCGGGAAAGACCACCAGCCACCACCGGATTTTGACCGGATTCAATGCCGAGGCCCCATCCGCGAGAAGCGACCCCCAACTGGATTGCGGAGCCTGCACGCCCAGCCCCAGAAAGCTGAGGAAGGACTCATCAATAATCACGGCGGGAATCGTGAGGGTCAGATAAACCACAATCACGCCGGTCATATTGGGTAGCAAGTGACGCACAAGAATTTTGAAATGCGATTGACCCAAGGCAGAAGCCGCAGAAACAAATTGGCGGTTTTTCAGCGAGAGGGTCTGGCCCCGTACAATCCTTGCCAGCGTGAGCCACTCAATCACTCCCAAAGAAATAATCAGAACCACCAACCGCGATGACGAAACCAACCAAATCCATCCGGCCTCCGACGCAAATTCGCGCAGTCTCTGATCAAAGGCGTTGATGCACACCAAAATAAACACCAGGCGCGGCACGGAGTAGAGCACATCCACAACCCTCATCATGGCCGCGTCCACCCGCCCTCCGGCATACCCGGAAATCAACCCGTAGGACGTTCCAATAAACAAGCTCACCGCTGCCCCGCAAAGACCAACCAACAGCGAGATCCGGCCACCCGAAAGCACCCGATAGAGAATATCCCGGCCATTGATGTCCGTGCCAAATGGATGTTGCCAGGAGGGCGCCTCATAGGAGAGCGGCCCCGGTTGGGCGTAGGAAGCCGGCAAGAGGAAGGGTCCCGCCAGGGAGGCCACAATCAGCATACCAAGGATTGCCATCGCCCCAAGGGCCACCGGATTTCCTCTCAAACTTTTCCAACCCCTTGCCTCAGCCATCGAGTCGGATCCTCCGGTCAAGCACCGTGTAAAGCACGTCCACGGTCATGTTGAAAATGACCAGCAGTGCACAGTAAACAATCACCACCCCGCCCAGCAGAAACCCATCGCGATTCAAAATCGAATGCACAAAAAATCCGCCTGCTCCCGGGATGTGAAAAAGCGTTTCGACCACAATCGAGCCGGTGAGCAAATGCGCAGCGAGTGGACCCAAAAAAGAAATGACCGGGAGAATGGCCACTCGCAGGGCATGACGATACAACACGGTCCTCTCCTTCAGTCCTTTGGCCCGGGCCGTCCTCACAAAATCCTGCCCCAGCACTTCAATCATGCTTCCGCGCAGCAACCGCGCAATGTAGGCCACATAAGGCGCAGCCAGGGTGATCGCCGGGAGAACCATTGCTTGGGGCGTTCCCCATCCCCCCACGGGAAACCACCCCAGCCAAATCCCAAACACCAAAATCAGGATTGGTCCGATGAGAAAGGACGGCAAAGAAATCGCTGCCAGCGCAAACAACATCGCAAAAAAATCTTTGGGTCCTCCCCGTCCGGCCGCCGCGGCGACCCCAATCACCGTCCCCAACACAGTCGCCAGGACAAAAGCGCAAAGCCCCAACGTGATGGTCACCGGCAGGGTCTGACCAAGGATTTCCGCGACGCTGCGGTTGCGGTATTTTGTCGAAAGCCGAAGATCCCCCTTCACCAGGTCCCCAAGATATCCCGTGTATTGCTGCCACAGCGTGCCGTCCAGTTTGTATTTGGTCAGCAACTGCTTCTCAATCGCGGGGGGCAACTTCCTCTCCGCATCAAATGGCCCCCCGGGCGAAACCCGGATGAGAAAAAAGGTCACCGTCACCACGCAAAACAGCACAGCCACCAATGCCAATATTCTCCGGATCAAAAAGGAAACCACGTCATGGGATGTAAACCGACATATGTTCACAAACCAGCGCAAAACGCGTGGCGCTTTACAACCCTCTGCACCTGCAAGCCTCGAAACGCCCATGGTCCGATCCACCCAGCCATATACCTGGACGGGTTTCCCGACAGTGATTGATGTTGGGCGATGCGGCCCCTGGCCTGTCAGCGCGCGATGGCTGGTTGTTGCTGGGTGAGGCAGTGGAAAGCGCCGAGGCCCCAGATGAGTTCGCGGCAATCGATGGGGACGATTTTGCGGGTGGGGAATAGTTCTTTGAGAACGGATTCGGCCCAGACGTCAGCGGCGTCTTTGTAGATCGGCAATAACACACTCGTATTGGCAATGTAAAAGTTGGCGTAGCTGGCAGGAAGGCGTTGCCCGTTGCGCATGATTTTTGGCGGCATGGGGATGGTCCTGACATGCAGGGGATTTCCGTCAGCAAGCGTCATTTCCCGGAGCCGTTCCAGGTTCATCTGCAGGGGCTCATAATTCGGATCGTCTTCGTTCTCTTCGATCGCTGTGACCACCGTGTGGGCGTTGACGAAGCGGGTGATGTCATCGACATGTCCGTCGGTGTCATCGCCCTGAATCCCGTCGCCCAGCCAAAGAACTTTGGAGACCCCAAGGTAATTGCGGAGATTTTGTTCGATTTTCTCGCGGGAAAGTCCGGGGTTGCGGTTGGGATTGAGGAGGCAGGATTCCGTGGTGAGGACACAACCGGCTCCATTGACGTCGATCGATCCTCCTTCAAAAATAAAGTCGCGGTCGCTGAAAACAGGAACTCCGACCGCGGCGGCCATCAAGTGCGCCGCCTCATCATCTTCTTCAAACGGTGAGAGTTTGTAGCCCCATGCGTTGAATCCGAAATCCAGGGCGGCGAGTTGGGGTGCTTCTTTTTTCCGGACAAAGATGGCTCCGTGATCTCTGCACCACGGCTCATCGGTGGGGATATGAAAAAACTGAAGGTTGTCCTGTGGCAGCTCCTTGAGCAGGCCCCGCACCACTTTTTCTTCGTCTGCATCGATGACGTTGATGCGAAGAATTTCTGATTCGGCAATGGCGGCCGCCATGGCCACGAAAGTTGGGATCACCCGCTCGTACGTGCCGGGAAAGCTTTTGGTGGTGGGGTGAGGCCAGGAAATCCATGTGGCTTCATGGGGTTCCCACTCGGCCGGCATGGCATATCCTTTTTTCGCTGGGGACGTTTGAGGCATGTCACGTTCCACATTTCCCCCATCACCCAAGAACTCAAGCGTAAATTTCCAAACGATTTGTCACAGACACACGTCGCTTGCGCCCCGGCCTTTAAAAACTTCGACGAATTCTCCAAAAGTGATAGGTTGGAAAACTTTATGCCGAGTGTTTTTATCAAGACCTACGGGTGTCAGATGAACGAGCGCGATTCCGATCAGGTGGTGCGCTCGTTGCAGGCGCGTGGGTTTGAGATGGTAAGCGATGAGGGAGACGCTGATGTGATTCTGCTCAACACATGCAGCGTGCGGGACATGGCCGAACAAAAAGCGATTGGCAAAATGGGCATGGTGGCCAAGTTGAGAAAAAACCGGCCTCATCTGGTTTTTGGATATTTGGGGTGCATGGCCCAGAGCCGTGGTGCGGACTTGCTCGCCACGTCTCCGCATGTGGACCTCGTGGCGGGAACGCAGAAATTTCACCGGGTGGCGGATTACGTGGAGGAGCTGCTTCGTGCCAAAATGGAAGCCCGCATGGATGATGAACGTCTGCCGATTGTGGATGTGGACGAGGAAGAAGGTTCGCAAAATACCATCCGCGAGCACGTGGATCGCGGAGCCCGATCCTCCGCGTTTGTTTCCATCATGCAGGGCTGCAACATGCGCTGCGCTTTCTGCATTGTGCCTCAGACCCGTGGCAGTGAGCGGTCCCGCCCCATGGATGAAATTGTGGCCGAGGTGCAGGGCCTGGTTGCAAAGGGTGTGCGGGAAGTCACTCTTCTCGGGCAAATTGTGAATCTTTACGGAAGGCACGAATTTCCTGCGGTGGACGGCAAAAGCCCGTTCGTTCAACTGTTGGAGGCGGTTTGTGCAGTCGATGGAATGGCCAGGGTGCGCTTCACATCGCCGCATCCCATTGGCTTCCGTCAGGATCTTGTGAACGCTTTCCGCCGACTCCCCAACCTCGTGGAACACGTCCACCTGCCCCTCCAGAGTGGCTCGGACCGCATTCTGAAAATCATGCGCCGCGGATACACTGCCGACAAATTCCGAAAACTCGTGCGCGACCTCCGCGAAGCCCGTCCGGGCATTGCCATCACGACGGACATCATCGTGGGATTCCCCGGAGAGACCGAAGAGGATTTTGCGGAGACCGTGGCACTGGCTGAGGAAGTCGGCTTCGACAATGCTTTTGTTTTCCGCTATTCCCAACGCCGTGACACGCCGGCGGCCCTTATGGAGGACCAGGTTCCCGAAGCGGTCAAAGAACGCAGAAACAAAGATCTCCTTGCGGTGATTGACCGTCATTGCGCGGAAAAGCTCGCAACCCTTGTGGGAGGCCTTGCGGAAATTTTGTGTGAGGGGCCAAGCAAAAACAACCCTGACCGGCTGACAGGAAGAACACGCACGAACAAAATTGTGGTTTTTGAGGGGGAGCCCCGGCATGTCGGCGAAATATTTCCGGTGCAGGTCATTCGCGCCTCTGGAAATACCCTCTATGGCGACCCGGCGATCCTGAATGTCTGAGTCGCATCCGGAGAGCAGGATGGGGCGCACTCGCTCCGGGAGACCAAGCGTCATTGTGCAAGTGCCCGACTTCAGTCTCAAGCTCACGTTGGAGAGCGGCCAGGTCTTTCACACCGAGCAGGACGGCGAGACCTGGAAAATCCTGCGGGGGAATGAGCTGCTGACCATTCGGCAAATCGGCGATCAGTTGGAAATATTAAGTGGCAGTGAGGCGGGGGTTGGATGTTATTTTGCATTGGACCATCCGATGTCATCGATCTACGCCAGCTTCCCCGCCGACGCCTATTCCCAAGCCGCGCTTGCCCAATGCCGGGGGATGCGGATTCTGCGACAGCCGGTATGGGAATGTTTGGCCACGTTCATCACCTCCTCCATGAAGCAGGTGGCCCATATTCGTCAGATGTCGCTGGCCATCCGTTCGCGTTATGGAAGCCCGATAGAAGATTCCTCGTTCGCTGCCTACCCGGAACCCTCGCGCATGGCATCGCTGGACGAAATGGCGCTGCGGGAATGCGGGCTGGGATTTCGTGCAAAGAACCTGCTGGGGACGGCACGGGCCATTGATCGCGGCGATGTGGATCTTGAGGCGCTGAGGGCACTGCCCACCGACGAACTCCGGGAACACCTGTGCAGGCTGCCGGGCGTGGGCAGGAAAGTGGCGAATTGTGTTCTCCTTTTTGCTTATGAGCGTTTGGAGGCGATCCCGGTGGATGTCTGGATTGCCCGCATCGCAACCGCCATGCGCAAAAGAAAGGCCTCGCCACTCAAGTTGGAGGAATATTCGAACCGCCGTTTTGGACCCTACGCCGGATACGTTCAGCAATACCTCTTCCATCATGCCCGCACCACGGGCAAACTTCCCGGCCAATGAACGCCTTGATCATGGATTGGAAAGAATCCTCACGGAAAAAAACAATCCGTGCCGCGATCCTTTCTGTGATTCTGCATCTTTTGCTGATCATCGGGATTGCTCTTGTGGTGGGATTGCAGCCGCCCGCCATGCTGGTTCCCGAGGAAGAGGAGACCATCCAAGTGACCATGGTGGACCCTCCGCCTCCAGCGGATGAGGAGCCCCAGTATCTTTCCACCGTGGAATCCCAGCGCAGCGCCACCGCGCCGGAGAATCCGGCTTTTGAATCTGACAAAGACACACGGGCGGCCTCCGAAGCACCGGCCACGGGCGACGTCCCCCTTCCCACACAAAACGGCGAAGAGTCGCCGGCCACACAATTTGAAGATCGGGAATTCACGCCCGGGAAAGAACCACAACCCGCCGCTCCGGCTTCCGAGCCAACACGCCCCACAGAACCCCCCACCCCGGCGCCCGAGAAGGCCATTCCAAAACCGACCCCGCGTCAACCCGCCAGCGAGATCGCTCTGCTTCAGCCCGTGCGCCCCCAGGCGACCCCCCGCCCCACTCCGGAGGATGTTGAACTCCCGAAACCCGAGACGAAGCCCGCCAGTCCGGTGCTTCCGGGATACCAGCCCCAAACCCGGGTGACGCGCTTGAAAGGAAATATTTCCAATCGTGGGCGGGCTGCGGCCGATGCGGTGGCGACTCCGCTGGGACGCTACAAAAAGCAACTCTCAGATGCGATTGGCTCCCGCTGGTATTATTATGTGAACGAAGCCATCTCCCTGCTTAATCCCGGCACCGTCGAACTCCGGTTTGTTGTGCTCCAATCCGGGAAAGTGCAGCGGGTGGAAGTTCTTAGAAACAGTTCGAATGAAAGCTTTGCCTCCGCCAGCGTCCGGGCCGTCATGGAAGCCGAAATCCCACCCATCCCCGAAGAGATCCAGCCCATGCTCAAGGACGGAAGGATCGAGGTGGATTACACATTCACCATCCTCCCGAATTGACCGACGCCCTCTCCCCGCCCATGTTTAACCCATCCAGAACCTCAGTTTGTCGATAACCCGAACACTTCCATCATGACCGAACTTTTTCTAGCCAATGCTTTGACTCCCGCCGTGGAATTTTTCCTGAAGGGCGGGGTCTTCATGATTTTCCTTCTCGTGCTTTCAGTGATCGCCCTCACCGTGATCATTCTGCGCGGTTCGGCCCTCCGGGAGAAAGCCGTCATTCCCGTCAGCCTTGTCAAAGAGATCCAGCGCCTCGAGCCCGGAGATGACCTCGATAATCTTCAAAAGTTGATCAATGCCCACCCCTCCCCGCTGGGCCGAATCCTTGCGATGCTGCTGCGTCAGCTCACCTGGCCCCGCACGGAAGCGGTGGAGGCGGTGCAGACTCAGGCGCGTCAGGAAGTCGCCCGACTGGAGAGCGGGCTGGTGATTCTGGAAATCAGCACCGGCGTCGCACCGCTTCTTGGCCTTCTGGGAACTCTTTCGGGCCTGGTGGGCATCTTTGCAAATATTGGTGGAGGAGGAGACCCGATTGCCATCGCGCTCGGGATTGCCGAGGCCTTGAACACGACTATCGTCGGTCTCGGCGTGGCAGCCCCCAGCCTCATCGCTCACAATTATTTTCAACGCAAAATCGAAGTGATGTCCGTCGAAATGGAGTCGCTGGTGGGTGATCTGGTCGCCAAATGCTACCCCCAGGGAGCGGCCCCCACGATCCTCACTGTCGACAAGAAGTAGGCGGGCCTCCTCATCATGAAATTCTACACGCGAAAAAGACGGCAGCCATCGATCGTGCTTGTTTCGCTCATCGACATCCTCGCCATCCTTCTCATCTTTTTTATTGTCACCACCACGTTTCGCAAGAACCAGCCCCAACTCCAAATCAACCTTCCGGATTCCAAAACCGCGGACCTGGCACCCGCCGAACAAAACGAGCCGTTGATATTGCAGGTCAAAGGTGAGGAGGAGGTCATGTTGGATGGCGAAGCCATCACTCTCGACGAACTCTCCGCAAAACTCACAACCGCCCGCGAGAAATTCCCCAACCGTCCCATCGCCATGCAAGCCGACCGGGAGGCCCCCTTCGGCGTCGTGGTCAAAGTGCTTGATGCCCTCAAGGACGCCGGCATCCAAAATATCCCCGCCTTCACGCAACCCCGCGAACAAGAAGCAGGCCGGTGATTTGAGACCGGCGAAACCGCCACCTTCGATTCACATGCAAATCGAACGTGCGACTCCCTGCCACGATCTTCTTGGATCGGGATGATTTCGCAAGTTGACATCAGCGCTCCCGGTCGGGAGCTTTTCCCAAACCCTTGAACCGGCGGCGTTCTTCAAAAAACTCCTGATAACTCTGGCCCTCTTGGCGGACAGGCTTTTCGGCGATTCCGAGGAACCATTGACGAATCAATTTCGCAAACCACGGCGGAGAAAATTTCGGAGGAGGCCGTCGTTTTTTCCCAGGGGGCGGCGGCAGGGCGTTGATCCGCACGGTCAGCGCATCGCCAAGTACAGGTTCGGCTGCGATGCGAGCCGTCCACTGGGCCTGCTCGTGACAGGACTTGCGCTTGTAGGCATCTTTGCGTGACGCTGCGGAAAACTTAATCGCGGTGACCCTGCCAGTGTAGGAAAAGCGGGCACCGTCAGCATGCATCCGGCTCCAAAGATCAACCTCAGGATCATAACGAATCGTGCGCCAATCGGACCAGCCTCCAATCCTGTCGGTGAGGGCCTTCCGATGGAGCACCCCGGATGGAGGAAGCCAGCTTTTTGGACCGTATTCTCCACCGGCGCGTGCAAGGGATCCATCCGGGGATATACTGGCAACCGGCCCATGAGCAAAATCGGCTCCGGCGTTCATGGCACCAAGAAGCGTGGCAAGGTGATCGGGCAACCAAAGATCGTCATGCCCGAGGTAGGTAATGAACTCACCTCGGGCCTGCCGAAGGCCTTCATTGTTTGGTGCAGCTTGATGACCAAAATTTTCCGGCAGATTGATCCATCGGACCCGGGGGTCGCCATGAGAGGCCTTTGCCACAACCGCTTCCGAATCGTCCGTGCACCCATCCCCAATGACAAGGAGTTCAAAATCCGTCATCGTTTGCCGAAGCACACTGCCAATCGAGAACGGGAGAACGCTGCTCCAATTCCACGTGGCGATAATGACCGTTACACGTGGAGACCTGGCAGGTTCACCGCCTATTGGTTGCACCGCATGTGAGTTCACGGGAGCGATCAGGCCTGACGATGATCGTTCCTGAATCGTGCTTCCGATTGGCTCGTGACCCAGCGATAAGGAATCTCATCCGAGTCGAAAGGCAAACGCCAATGGTCGGGATCCTCATAATTGTAAGCGTATGTCGGAAAATTGATCATCAGGGCGTCCGTTGGCCCCACGTTTTGCAGACCATGCCACACGCCTTGCGGCACCACCAGGAATGTCGGTCTTGCATCGCCCACATGGAGCTCCATCAGATGACCCCGGGTTGCGCTCTCCTCACGGGCATCATACAAAACAAGTTTCAGGTGCCCCTGATTGACAAAGAGCCGATCGATGGACTTCACATGACAACTCCACGCGCCAATGGCACCCGGGAACAAACGTGACTGGTAAACTTGAACCACCGGCAGACCCGTGGGATCCCACTCGGCACGGTAAATCTCGGTGATGACCCCATGGTCGCGCGGCACGTGCAGTACCTCCTTGGCGATCACTCCATCAATGGACCGGCGAAGAGCCTGCCATTCGGAAGAAACCACCTGATCATCTTTTCGTGCTCCCGGTAACATTCGTGTTGTGGTGATTGGTTTAAAAATTCCTATGGAGGTTCTGAGGACAGAAGATGGTGACGCTTATAAACTTAAATTTCCGAGGCGCCGTCAATGGATTAACCTTTGGTTGTGGGTGATTACTGCCAACGCACAGCGGGACGGGTAGAAAAAGTCGGGCACCCCGGCGATGTGCCCCCACCAATAAAAAGGTAGGGACGGATCGCCGAGCCGTCCGTCGATTCCACGCGTTTCGTTTCGCCCGCGCCCAGAAACAGTCCCCCTCTCAATACGTTTTGAATCGACGGCGGTAAAGAGCGGCGGTTGTCCCAAAGTGCTTCCGGAAGGCGCGACAAAAATTTTCAGTGTTCGCGTAACCAACCGAGCTGGCCACCGCTTCCACGGGCTCGTCCGTGCTGACGAGCAGGTGCTTGGCCATCCTCATCCGCTCATGAATCAGATGTTGGTGAGGCGTCATTCCCACATGCTTGCGAAATTGGGCGTGGAGATGGGAGGAACTCAGTCCAGCCTGCGAGGCAAGGTCCTGCAGCACGATGGGTTTGTCATGATGGCGTTCAATATAGGCCAGCACGCTGGCAAGCCGCGGTGGGATACCGCGAGAGCCGGTCTGCTTTTTGAAAAGATCGAGCCGGAACCGGAATTGACTCAAAATCAGATCTCCCAGCAAACCGGGATCAACCCCCGTGTGATGAAACGCAAAAAGCATCTCCTCACAAAACCCCAGGACCCCGCGGGGATCCTCCCAGAAAAAATGCCGCGGCCATCTTACTTGGGGCGAGATTTTGCTCAAAAGAAACCGGGCCGTCATACAGGCATAGTGCGCATCTCCCGGACTTCGAAAGACCGTGAGCTGGCCGGGCTGATGGACAAAGATGGTACCCACGCCATGCAACGTGTCCTCATCAGGGGCATAAACCGTGCCTTCGGTGATCATCTCAAAATAAAGGCGGTTGGCAGCAATGCGCACTGGCACGACCGCCCCGCCCGCAGGGCTCACATACGCTCCGACACTTTCCAAGGCTGCCATTTTTGCACCGTGAATCATAGTTTTTGTCAATTGCTACCAGAAATGGGCTTGCTACACTTGGACTTTGTTCAGATTAACCACGGTTTTTATCAAGCCACCATCCCAACTCCAACCAACTCCCATCTATGATCCCGCAAATATCCGTCCAACTTTATAGTGTCCGAGAACAAGCCGCCGCCGACTACGAAGGCACAATCCGCGCTATTGCTGCCATGGGTTTTGGTTGTGTCGAGCCAGCCGGCTTCCCCGGGTCGACGCCACAAAAGGCTGCCGCCCTCTTTGCCGAGCTGGGTTTAAAAGCTCCAAGCTGCCATGGACCGCTCCCGATTGGTGACAAAGCCAATGAAATCATCGAAACAGCGCTGTTACTTGGTCACCGGTATCTCATCACCGGGTGCCCCCCGGATTTTAAAAAGAACTTTGCTTCCGTGGATGCCATCAAGGCCACGGCCGAGCTTTACTGCGAAGCCGCCGCCAATGTGGCACCCCACGGTCTCCAAGTCGGTTATCACAACCACGACTGGGACCTTCTCGATGTGGACGGAAAACCCGGCTATCAGGTCTTTCTGGAAAACACCCCGGACACCGTTCTTTGGGAAGCGGATGTGTTCTGGGTCGCGAAGGCCGGACGAGACCCCGCAAAATTCATTCAGGAAATTGGTGTTCGCGGCAAAGCTCTTCATTTCAAGGACGGAATCCTGCAAACCAATGACACCTTCACCGAGGCGGAAACGGAGGACGGAAAAGTCATGGTCAGCGACTCGGTCCCCTTCCTTCCTGCCGGCGCCGGCCAGGTTGATCTCCTGGCCGCCTCGAAGGTCGCGTCGCATGCGGAACTTATTGCCGTCGAGCTCGACAGCTACGGCGGGAACATGATGGAAGCCGTTCAGCAAAGTTACAAATACCTCACCTCGCAAGGCATCGCTCGCGGCCTCAAATAATTTGCCCTATGAAAAATAATAAAATTGGTGTCGGAATCATCGGTTGCGGAAACATTTCCCAGGCTTACTTCAATGGAGCCAAAGTCTTTGAAGTGCTTGAAGTTGTTTCCTGCGCTGACGTGAACATGGACGCGGCTCGCGCCAAGGCCGAAGAAAATCAAGCCAAAGCGCAAACCGTTTCCGAACTGCTGGCCAATCCGGATGTGGACCTCGTGATCAATCTCACCATCCCGGCTGTGCATGCCGAGGTGAGCCTCCAAGCCCTCCAAGCCGGCAAACACGTGCATTGCGAAAAACCCCTCGCCGTTGATTTGGCGGATGGCAAAGCCGTGCTCGATCTGGCTGCTGAAAAAGGCCTGCTCGTCGGATGCGCACCGGACACGTTTTTGGGTGCAGGTCTGCAGACGAGCCGCAAGGTGGTTGATGACGGATGGATCGGAAGAGTCACTGGCGGCACCGCGTTTCTGATGTCCAAGGGCCCGGAATCCTGGCACCCGAATCCCACCTTCTTTTATCAATACGGAGCCGGTCCGATGTTTGACATGGGACCTTATTACATCACGGCGCTGGTGCATTTGCTGGGGCCTATCCGTCAAGTGAGCGCCATCACCTCACGCGCCCACACCGAACGCATCGCCACCTGCAAAGAGCAGTTTGGAAAAATCCTGCCCGTTGAAGTTCCAACCCACTATTCGGGTTCGCTGGAGTTCCATTCCGGGGCAACGGTCTCCATGACCATTTCCTTCGATGTGCATCGTCATGGTCACAGCCCCATCGAACTCTACGGCACCGAGGGATCTCTCAAAGTCCCGGATCCCAACACCTTTGGCGGGCCGGTGGCCATCTGGACCCCGGGGTCCACGGACTGGCATGACCTGGCCCTCAGCCATCGCTATGCCTCAAACATGCGCAGCATCGGTGCAGCCGATTTGGCCTACGCCATTCTGAGCGGCGGAAAACACAAACACCGCACCAGCGGCGAACTCGCCTATCACGCTCTCGAAGTGATGCATGCCTTCGAAAAATCCTCCGTCTCCGGACAACATGTCGCCATCACCTCCAAGCCACCCCAACCAGCCCCGCTCCCTCTGGGACTGATCGAAGGACGGCTGCAGTGAGCTGAGCGAGAACAGTAATCCATCCATCTTAAAACCCCATTCAGGGGTTATGTCCTCCAGCCCAAGTCAAGCGTCAACGCCGCTTTGGGTCTTTGGTGGGGAGTTCCTACCCTACATGGTCGGCATATCACAAAAGTGTGGTTTACTGGGAGACTGCGATCCTGCGGGAATCAGACAAATGGGCGGGCAAGGGACTGCCCAGCCCTACCAACCACGAATGTAGCCAGCGCGAGCGCGAAGCGCCTCCTGGAGAATACTGATCTCCAACACCTCATCTCTGAGTCCCTGCGCAGGAGTTCTCTTTCTAAATTTGCTCGCTCTACGCGTTCACGCGCGCACAGCGGCGTCGCCTTTCAGCCATTGCCACAGGCGTTCAAGAGAAGCCGCGACCTGGGGTTTGATGGCTGCCAATTCCGACGCTGAAAATACGCTGCCTGCGGCGGGACGCTGACTTGCGAACATGTAGTATTTGATTTTTGGTTCCGTGCCGGAGGGGCGGACCGCCACACGGCGTCCATCGGCCAACTCGATGATCAACATTCCCTCTTTGGGAATCAGATCTCCTTCAACGTCGTGAATATCCTCTGTGGCAAAATTGCGAAGGGAAAGGACAGCGGTCTGATCAATTTCAGTTGGGGGATTTGCCGAGTAAGAATCCACTAAGCGCTGAATTTTGGATGCCCCCTCAGCGCCGTCCATCGTGAGGGACTCTCCGCGTTCAAGAAAAAATCCGAACTCTGCATAGATCCGGTCCAGCAACCCGACAAGCGTGGTGCCTTCGGATTTCGCAAACGCGGCAGCCTCGGCAATCATCACAGCGGCACTGTTGCCGTCCTTATCGCGCACAAAATCTGAGCCGCTGTATCCATAACTCTCTTCCCCGCCGAAGAGATACAGGGACGAGTATTCAAGCCGCAGATCGCGGGTTACGTTTTCAGGAAGAGTCCGGTAATCCTTTCGGAACTCTGACGGAATGGCGTTTTCGTATTTGCCCAGTTTTTCGCCGATGTATTTGAAGCCGGTGAGGGTCTCAACACACCGGACGCCGTAGTGATCCGCAATCACTTTTTGGAGGTCGGTCGTCACGAAGGTCTTGATCACCACGCCCCGTGCTTTGTTGGAATCGTTGAGCAAACCGAGGTGAAAATATCGGCTCACCCGGTGCCAACAAAGAATCGATCCGATTTGGTTGCCAGTGAGCAAAACGAGGTTGCCTGAGCCGTCGCGGGCGGCAATGCCCATACGGTCATCATCAGGGTCCGTTGCGATGACAAGGTCCGCTTGGGTTTCGTTTGCACGGGCGATGGCCATGGAAAGGGCCTCTGCGTTTTCGGGGTTGGGAGATTTGACCGTCGGGAACCGACCGTCCGGCACGTCCTGCTCGGGGACGCTGATCACTTCAATACCAAGCCGTGTCAGCATGGGTTTGATAATCACTCCGCCCACGCCATGAAGCGGTGTGTAAACCACCCGGAATCCATCCAGGGACTTGATGAGTTCCGGCTGAAGCGGCAACGTTGCGAGCCGCTCCATGTAGGTCTCGTCCATGGCTTCTCCCAGGGGAATCACGGCACCGAGTTCTGCCTCAGGCACGGCTTCATAAGTTTCCCCCGCCACAAAATTCACCTGCTCAATGATCGCGCTGGCATGGGGCTCCACCACTTGGCACCCGTCATCAAAGTAAACTTTGTAGCCATTGTATTCTGGCGGGTTGTGACTGGCAGTGATGTTGATTCCGGCCTGCGAATTGGTCTGACGAACCGCGAAGGACAACTCCGGGGTCGACCGTGGACCTTCAAACAAATACGCATCACAGCCAAAATCGGTGATGACCTTCGCGGCAAGCTCCGCAAATTCCCGCGAGAAAAACCGGGTGTCATGACAAATACAAATCGAAGGACGCCCTTCCTGGCCGGTTTTTGCGAAATGAATTTTCACATAATTTACGAGCCCTTGAGTGGCGCGGCTGATGTTGAAATCATTTATCGCATTGGTGCCCACGCAGGGAAACTCCGGGCGATCCAGCGCTCGCGGTGTGCCACGCTCGGCTGCCGTCACAACCACCCCGATGCTTTTGCCCCGCAGGCCTCCGGTGCCAAAGGCCAATGTCCGGAAAAACCGATTGTCCAATTCTGCCCAGTTGCCTGTGGAAACCAGTTCTTCAATCGCAGCGAGCGTCACAGCGGACTTGCTGCCTTCAAGCAGCTTTCGGATATTTTCGGCGGAGGACGGGAGCAAATTCCCTGAGGCAACCGCCTCGCTGATAGTGGTGAGCAGGGTATTCATGGTCCGTTTTCGATAACCCCCAAACGCATCAATGTCGAGACCGGGCACGATCAGGCTTGAGGAGAGGGCCTGCGGCATCGTGAAAAAGAAACATGTTCCATATTCCACTGCATCGAAAAACCCCACTCGTAAGATGCACCGCTTCCCCATTTTTCATGAGTCCGCATCAAAAACACTTTCTCCGGATGCCTGAGGGGTGAGAAGCTGCGGGCATGATCCGAGTTGCAGTTGTTTTGCCTGAGAAGGCTGGGGACCGGGCCTGGGATTATGCGATTCCGGATTCCTTGGCTGGCCGGGTTGGGCCAGGAGCCCGGGTCAAAATTCCGATCCGGTCACGGAGTGTGGTGGGTACGGTGGTGGATGTGAAGGAGGAAGAGGAAAACCGGGAACTGCGTCCCATTCAAGAGGTGATCGGGGAAACGCCCCTCATTTTGCCAAAGCTGCTGGAAATTGCCCGTTGGATTGCAGATTATTATTGCTGCCCGATCGAGGCGGCCATGACCTGTGTGTTGCCGCAGGCGGTGCGGTCCGGGGATGTCTCGGCAAAGCTGGTGCGTCATCTCAAAATCCTGCGCGACTTTTCGGCGGACGAATTGGAAGCCATCGCCAAGCGGGCACCAAGGCAGGCGGAAGTGCTCGGGATTTTGTTGGATGAGAGCGAGGCAGTGCCTGCGGCCGAAATTGTGAGCCGTTCCGGGGCCTCGGATGCGGTGATCCGAACCATGGCACGGAATGGATGGATTGAAATCTCGTCCGTCCCGGTGGGTCGGGATCCTTATGGCTTGGAGTCTTTTCTTCCCACGACGGACATTCCCTTAAATGACTCGCAGCGTGTGGCATTCGAGGCCGTTGAAGAGGCGATGCTTGCACCGGCAGAGGCACGCCCCATCTTGGTTCATGGTGTCACCGGCAGTGGAAAGACGGAGGTTTATTTGCAATCCATCCGCAAGGCCCTCGAACTTGGGAAAACCGCGCTGGTGCTTGTTCCGGAGATTTCGTTAACTCCACAAACCGTTGAGCGTTTCAAAGCCCGTTTTGCGGAGCGTCAGGGCGAGGTCGCCGTTCTGCACAGCCATTTGTCACAAGGAGAGCGCCGGGACGAATGGCACAAAATTCACTCTGGCAAAGCCTGCATTGTTATCGGAGCAAGGAGCGCGGTCTTTGCGCCGCTGGCCAACTTGGGTGTGATCATCGTCGATGAGGAACATGAGACCTCTTACAAACAGGAAGAGGCTCCCCGATACCATGCAAGAGATATCGCCGTGCTGCGTGCGCGGCTCGAGCCCTGTGCGATTGTTTTGGGCAGTGCCACGCCTTCATTGGAAAGCTGGCACAATGCGCAGACCGGAAAATACCGGCTCTCGGTGATGCCGCAACGTGTTGATGACCGCCGCATGCCGACTCTGCGCGTTCTCGATCTGCGGCGGGTGGGTGCGGGCGGTGATTCCATTCTGGCTCCCGCCCTGACTCTGGCCATCGAAAGCCGGCTCGAGAAAGGCGAACAGGTCATTCTTTTTCTCAACCGCCGAGGGTTTTCGACCTCCCTGCAATGCAATGCGTGCGGAGCGGTGTGTCAGTGCCCGAACTGTTCTGTGGCGCTCACCTATCATCGGGATGCCGGTTCCCTGGCCTGCCACATCTGCGGTCATTCGCAGCGCGCCCCAAAAAAATGTCCGGCCTGCGCGGATCCCGGAATCCGGTTCTCAGGGACGGGAACCCAAAAGGTTGAGGATGCCGTCCGGCGTCTTTTTTCCAAATCCCGCATCGCGCGCATGGATGCAGATTCCATGGGCAAAAAAAATGCCTACCGCGAAACATTGGAGGCCTTCCGGCGCGCGGAGATTGATATCCTCATTGGCACACAAATGATTGCCAAAGGGCTCGATTTTCCCAATGTGACGCTTGTTGGCATTGTGAATGCCGACCTCGGTTTGCATGTGCCGGACTTCCGCGCCGGCGAGAGAACGTTTCAATTGCTTACGCAAGTCTCCGGAAGGGCCGGCCGTGGCGAAGTGGAAGGCGAAGTGTTTGTTCAGACCTTCACCCCCTTCAGCCCCTCAATTCAGTTTGCCCGTCAGCATGACTACGAGGGTTTTGCCGAACAGGAGCTGGAATTCCGTTCAAGCTTCGGGTTTCCGCCCTTTCGCCGAATGGTCCTCATCACCCTCCGCTCCCAATCCATCGAACGCGCAGAGTTTTGCGCAATCACCCTGTCACGAAAACTCAAAATCGAGTTGCCCGAGGGAGCCATTTGCGGGGAATGCGCACCCGCCCCCCTCGCCAAAGCCAAAACCTATCACCGCTTCCAAGTCGCCCTCCGCGGCCCGTCCGGCCGGGCTCTGGCCCGTCATGTCAGAAAAACGCTCGCTGCACTTCCAATGCCTGAAGACGTTTTTGTGGCCGTGGACGTCGATCCCGTGGGGTTGCTGTGATCAAAATTCAAAAATCCCTCACCAACAAATGATCCGCCAACTCGTGGAGACGTGAGGCTTTAGTGCCAAATTTCGAAAGCGCGGCTTTTGCCTTGGCAGTGAGCGCGAGGGCTTCCTGGCGGGACGCCTCGAGGCCCATGACAGCAGGGTAGGTTGACTTCCCGGCTTTTTCGTCCTTACCCGCGCTCTTACCGAGCTTTTCACTGGATTGCGTCACATCAAGGATGTCATCGATCACTTGAAAAGCGAGTCCCAGAAACGTCCCGAATTCTCCCATGGCCCGGACTTCTGAAGGGCCGGCATTAGCGGACATTGCGCCCAGCCGCAGACTGACGGCGATCATTGCCGAGGTTTTTCCTGCATGAATAAAACGCAATTGCTGACGGCTGATTTTTTTTCCTTCGGCCTCGAGGTCAGCCACCTGACCGGCGATCAGAAACCGGCTGCCTGCCGCGACAGCGAGTTCTCGGACAAAGTTGCCTGAGGAGTAACGCCGTGTGGGTTTGGTGTTGGAAATCACCTCGAAGGCGGCCGTTAACAGCGCATCCCCGGCGAGAACCGCCACCCCCTCACCAAATTTCTTGTGAGAGGTGGGTTTGCCGCGCCTCAGATCGTCATCGTCCATGCACGGCAGGTCATCATGAATGAGAGAATAAGTGTGGATAAACTCGATGGCACAGGCGCACGGGAGGGCCTCTAAGGATTGCCCGCCACAGGCTTCCGCAGCGGCCAAACAAAGCACCGGCCGCATGCGCTTGCCTCCCGCAAAAAGACTGTAACGCATGGCCTGATGCAGGGTCACGGGCTTTTCTCCCGGCTTGGGAAGGACGTGACTCATTTCCCGATCCACCGCCTTGGCCTGCTTCTTCAAATAGTCCTTCAAGTTCACGTCGCAATAACTAACCGGAGCCGGGGCCCTTTGGAAAGCCCGCTGTGCGGAGGGTTAGTTCAGGGCAAGCAACGCCAGCATGCGCCCGGTGCGGCCTTTTTCGCGGCGATAAGAATAATAGCGATCGGGGTGGGAGGCCGTGCAAAGGAGCTCATCTGAAACCACGCCCACGCCTTCGAGTTGGCGGCGGATTTCCGCAGCAAAATCAATTTCGTAATGAGGTGGCCGGATGCAGGGAGAAATGACAGCCACCAGCTCCGATGGCGGGATTCCAAAATTTGAGTGAAGAAGGCCCACAGCCCGCCCGACGATGTTTTGTTCGGTTCCTTTTTTGCCGGAGTGAACAAGAGCAATCGCGCGGCGATGACAGTCCGCGAGAAACACGGCGGCACAGTCAGCGACATAGATGGCCAGGCAAAGCTTGGAAGCCGCCGTGATGAGTCCGTCGGCCCCTGGTGCCGGAAAAGCCGAGGTGTGGTCCACCACGGCAATATGATTTCCATGGATTTGCTCAGCAGTGGCAAATGGCATTCCAGAAAAACCTGTGCTGTCGGCTAACGTCCGATGTGCATCTCTCAACCGCAACAGAACCTCCTCCCGCTCGCCATCCACGTCGATCCCGGGCATGCGCTCCAAAAACCCGGCTTGGAGGTTGGGGATGCTGTCAAAGGCTGAAAAAAGCGTCATTGTTCGGGACTCATCAGCGATGCCAGCCGGCATTTGAGGCGGAAGAGGAAGCTGGATTTTTCGAACATCGTGAGATCTTCCTCCCGGGAATTTGAGAAATCGTCGTTGAGCATGGCCTCCACCTCGGAAGCAAAACCTGTGTCTTCAACCAAAGCCGCCAACTCGAAGTTGATCATAAACGAACGATAATCGAGGTTGACGGAGCCAACAAAGGCGAGATCGGAATCAGCGAGGAGGACCTTCTGATGCATGAACCCTTCCTTCATTCGCCAGATGCGGACGCCGGCCTCACGCATTTGTGGATAGAGGGTGAAGGAGGAAAGCCAGGGCATGAGATGATCGGGTTTCCCAGGCAGCAGAATGCGCACATCCACTCCACGCAAAGCCGCATGAGCCAGCGCCACCCGCGTTGCAGGATCGGGAACAAAATACGGGCTCGCGATCCACAGGCGTTTCCGCACATCGTGGATGACCTCCAGATAGACGGCTGCGGCCATTGGCCATGCCTGGGCCGGACTGGAAGCGAAGGGCATCACGCGCTGCTTGCCGACAGCCGCTGCATGGTTTGGCAAATCAGGGACCTCACCCGCCGCATAGTTCCAATCCTCGAAAAACGAGATCAGCATCGCCGTGGCGGCCGGCCCCTCCACGCACAAATGAGTATCACGCCAGTATCCCAGCGGCCCGAAACCGAGATATTCGTCTCCGGCATTCAGCCCCCCGATAAAAGCCACCCGCCCGTCCACAGCCACCAACTTGCGATGATTCCGGAAGTTGATCTGAAACCGCATGCCACGCTCCCGATTGGTGGCAAACTCGTGAACTTCCACTCCTGCGTCTCTCAGAGGGCCGGTCCATTTTTCGTCCAACCCCTTTGAGCCCACCCCATCATACAGAACAAAGCACCGCACCCCGCGTTTGGCAGCGTCCAGAATGGCGGACTGGAGACGCTTGCCCAAACCGTCATTGTGAATGATGTAAAACTGAACAACCACAAACTCCCGGGCTTCTTTGATGGCTTCAAAGATCGCATCAAACGTCGCCTGCCCGTCGATCAGGAGCCGGACTTGATTTCCATTCAGGCCCCCGAGGCCCCGCAAATTCTGGGCAATGTTCTCGGCATCGGAGTATTTATGGGAAACGGCAGAGCGGTGCGGTGAAACGCTGTCCATGGTTCGATTCGCCGCCGCATCCAGATCAGGCACCGCTCCGGTGCCGATCGAATGATACCCGGAAAACTTTGACTGCCCGAAAACCCAGAACATGGGAATGGCCACCACGGGAAGCACAATCAGAGCAAAACCCCATCCAATCGCAGACTGCGGCGTGCGGGCTGTCATCACCGCATGCACAGCATACCAAACTCCGGCCAACTGAAGCAGCAGCAGCGCGATTCCCCAAGTGGCTGTGAGCAGGTTGGAATCCATGGGAATCAGGCGTGTCTCCCGCGCTTTTGACCGAGCGCCGCGGCGATTTTTAAGAGCGGGAGGGTGTTGATGACATCGGCCCTCGTGAGCCAACCTTTTCTTGCAACCTCCGCGCCAAGCCTCACATGGGCAAGACCCTCGGTGGAATGAGCATCCGGGTTGATGGAACAGAGCACCCCTTCTTCTTTGGCAAGCGGCCACCACGTCCAATCCATTTCCAGACGCCGGGGATTCGCATTCAATTCGATGATGGTGCCCGTCGCGGCAGCCGCCTCGATGACGGCAGGAATATTCACGGCATAGGGTTCCCGCGTGAGCAGCAGGCGGCCGGTGAGATGGCCCAACATCGTTGCATGGGGGTTCTGCATGGCGCGGATGATGCGGTCTGTCATTTCCTTTTCACTTAGCGTGAAGGAACTGTGAATGGAAATCACCACATAATCGAGCTGAGCAAGAATCTCATCGGAAAAATCCAGAGTGCCATCTTTCTTAATGTCACATTCCGTCCCGGCGAACAGGCGGAAGTCCTTGCCGAATGTGGCGTTCAATTTTTGAATTTCAGCGACCTGTGCGAGCAAACGTTTTTCATCAAGTCCATTGGCCTGGACGGAACTTTTGCTGTGGTCGGCAATTCCCAGGTACTCCAGCCCAAGTTCCTGCGCAGCAAGCGTCATTTGCTCCAGCGTCGCCCGGCCATCACTCGCCGTGGTATGGTTGTGAAACGTGCCGCGGAGGTTGGTCCACTCGATGAGATCCGGGAGGTTACCATTTTCTGCAGCCTCAAACTCACCCAGATTCTCCCGCAACTCCGGAGGCACAAAATCAAGTCCAAGCGCCCGGTAGAGATCCGTTTCGGTTTCGATTTCCGGCACCGGATCGGCCCCCTCGGCAGCTGCCATGCGGTATTCATTGAGCGTCCACCCCCGCTCCAAGGCCCGGGAGCGCAGCCGGATATTGTGCTCCTTGCTGCCTGTGAAATAGCCGATCGCAAAGGGAAACTCGTCATTGGAAACAACCCGCAAATCGCATTGCAGGCCGCCCTCAGCCAACACGCTGGCCTTTGTGGGGCCCTGCGCAAGAATTTGCTCCACCGTTGGCATGGTCACAAAATCCGCAATCACACGGTCGGGATTCCGGCTGGAAACAATAAAATCCAAATCCCGCACAACCGGCTTTCTGCGGCGCAAACTTCCTGCCACCTCGGCAAGATTGACGCAGGGATGCGAACGCAGAAACTCGAGAATCCCATCCGCAAGCCGGCGTGCATCATCCAACAAAAAGTGTCCTGCACTCCGTTTACGCTGCTCAATCGCAAGAAGGATGTTTTCGGCGGACTTCGCTCCGAAGCCCGGCAGGCCCGCCACGCTCCCGTCCCGGCAAGCCCGATCCAATTTGGAGATCGAGGCAATGCCCAGAGCATCGTAAAGCGCCTTGATTTTTTTCCCGCCAAGTCCCTGCAACTCAAAAAGCGTCAAGAGATCCGCAGGAAATTCCTCTTTAAGCTCTTCATAATAATCGAGACGTCCCTCCCGCGAAAGTGTGCCGATTTTTTCTGCGATCGCTTTTCCAATCCCGTCAATCTCTTGCAAGGTCCCCGCCTCTGCCATGGCTTGAATATCCCCTGGAAATGTCTCCAGCGCCCTCGCCGCGTTTTGGTAGGCACGGAACTTGAAAGGGTTCTCCCCCTTGATCTCCAACAACCGGGCAATGTTCTCCATCACCTCAGCAATCGCATCCTTCGTCATGGCAAGATGGTGGCACCGCCTGCCCAGCCCACGCAAGGCCGGAACACAGCAACCGGACGGATAATTCTTCCCAACCCGGCTTCAACACACCCGACGAGGAGCTCCCGTTTACGCGCTACAGGTGTAGCGTACAAACGGGAAAAGGCAGCGGGTGGCTGGCGGTGTGGCAGGAACACGGCTTGCAGGAATCCCGGGCTCGATTTATGAAATCCGGAAGACCGGGCGGGTTTGTGAGTTGGCCATGGAAATCCTCATTACCATTTTTGTGATTCTGCTTTTGCTGGCTGTGGCATCAGCTTGTCGCAAAAGCCGTCGGGAGGACAAAAGGGATACCTCCCCGGATGGAGGAGGTTTTTACGGGGATGGCGGAGATTCCTCAGATGGCTCCAAGGACCATGATGGCGGATGGTTTGGTGGAGACTCCGGAGATGCGGGGGGAGGCGATGGAGGGGGCGGAGATTAGGTTATGAAACTCAGGCCCGCCCGATGCTTGTGTATTCGAAGCCGAGGCTTCGGACAACAAGGGGGTCCAGCAGATTTCTGCCATCAAAGATAAGCGGCGTGTGCATCGCGGCTTTCACCTCGTTGAGGTCCACCGCAGTGAATTCTTTCCACTCGGTCGCGATCACGAGGGCATCAGCATCTTTGACGGCTTCGAGAGCGGAGGAGGCAAACGTGGCACCCTCGGCCAGCTTGAACTCCTGGGCTTTTTCCGCGCCCTTGGGGTCATAGACCGAGACGATCGCTTTTTCGGCAAGGAGGTCTTGCACCAACTCGACGGCCACCGAGGATCGCACGTCATCCGTATCCGGCTTGAAGGTGAGCCCCCAGACCGCGATGCGTTTGTCCCGGAGGACCCAGAGTTTTTCCCGGAGTTTTGCAATAAAACGTTCCCGCTGGGTGGCGTTGATACGTTGAACCTCTTTGAGAAGCGTGAACGGAACTCCGAGTTGATCGCTGATGGCGATAAATGCAGCGATATCTTTCGGGAAGCAGGATCCCCCGTAACCAATGCCGGCATTGAGGAAGTTTCGTCCGATGCGTTTGTCAGATCCGATGCCATCAGCCACTTTCTCGACGTCCGCGCCACTGGCTTCGCAAATTTGGGCCACGGCGTTGATATAAGAAATTTTGAGAGCGAGGAATGAATTGGCCGCGTGTTTGATGAGCTCGGCGGAGTTGATGTCCGTGACCAGCACAGGAGCCATGAAGGGCTCATAAATTTTTTGCATAAGAGCAACCGCTCGCTCACTATTTCCACCGATGACAATACGATCCGGCTTCATGAGGTCGGCAACAGCGCAGCCTTCACGAAGGAATTCCGGATTGCTGACCACATCGAACTCAGCGTCCGTCTTGTTGTAGCGCCGGATGGTTTCACTCACTTTTTCACCGGTTTTGACTGGAACCGTGCTTTTATCCACGATCACCCGGTACTGGCCTTTTTTGAGGACAGCAGCAATCTCACGGGCAACTTTTTCGATGTAGGAAAGGTCCACACTTCCGTCAGGTTGGGGCGGTGTCGGGACAGCAATAAAAACCACCTCCGAGCCATCAACACCTTCCTCCGTGCTTGTGGTGAAACTCAGGCGTTTGGCCGCCACATTTTTGTGAACAAGGTCTTCGAGGCCGGGCTCGTAGATGGGAATCTTTCCAGCCAAGAGTTTGTCAACTTTGCGCTGGTCATTGTCCACACAGATGACGTGATGCCCAACCTCGGCAAAACACGCACCACTTACCAATCCGACATATCCAGAGCCAATAATACACAGTTTCATAATTTAAAAATTTTGGGAGAGTTCCTCGGAGAGCGTCAATTCGCTCCCGGTTCGATTGGCGACGTGGCCGCATCGAATTGGATGGGAAGGGTGACTTGCGGGGCATCCTTGAGAGTGAGAACAAACAGGACGCCGAGATCATTGTCTCCACCTTCGTTGTCCCGGAATTGGGCACCAAAGGAGGCAACCCAGGCCGAGAGATCGCGGTGGACCATATAGCGTTGATATTGGAGAATTCCGGAAACAAACTCATATTGTTCGTAGAGGCTGACCGCCCAATGCTCGTTGATCCGGTAGTAGGCCGAGAAATCCACCTGGCTGTTGTCCGAGAAGAAATCATTTCCGTCGATGTACCTGTTACCGACGCGGAAGCTGAAGTTCCGTGTGGGCATAAAGAAAAAGTTTGTGCCGAATTCCGTGAATCCCTGGGCATCAAGCGGAAGCTGGGATGTCAGATCAAGGGTGAACCAATTGAGTGGGCGGAAACGAAGGACATTGAAGAGGTTGGATGCGGACGTGTCGCTGTAGGGATTGTCAAAATTGGCATCGAAAAAGGTGTCGAGTGTCAGGTATTGGTAGGTCCTTTGGTCGCGCCGGGTCTGGAGGCGATTCCGCACACCAATGCGGGCAATGGCCCACGTGTCGATGGTATCGACAGCGTTGAATTGAGGGAAATCGAGGGGAAGCAACTGCGTGGAGGGAACCACGCGATCAAATTGCAGGACCTCATCCGGCGGGGGCCCGAAGTTGTAGACATAAGAAAAATTCACATAGGGCTGGATGACGTGACGGAGGCCGTCAATACCAAGCGCGCGGGATTGAATTTTTTCGTAGGACCTTGACAGTTTCGTGGAAATTTCCAGGCCGAGGTTTACAACAGGCCGTAGCACGGGGCCGCTGGATTCGAGGTCATTTGTGGGAGCATTCAGAGGGCTTGGGCCGGCGCGCTCCGGTGCTTGCAACACCACGAGCTCTCCACTGTCGGGATCGATTTCCGTCACGGGGGCCCCTTCGCTTTCGAAGAAAGTTCCACTCTCGGAGTAATACGTGACACGGAAACCGGCTCGGGGGTTGATATTCAGCCAGCCAAAGAGCTGTGTTGGGGCGGTGAGTTGATGGAAGGTGTCAAAACGAAAGGCCTCGTAATCTGGAAACCCGGTTTCTCCAAAGGATTGTTCATCCGAGAACGCGCGCCGGAGTTGGGCGAAGCCGGACTCGCCATCATAATAAACCGGAAGTCCAAACAGCCGGTGCTGCTTGAAATCAAAGACCAGCTCGGGAAGGCGCTCGGTGGTTTCTTGAAAGTCGTTGACCTGAAACCGCCCGATGAGGTTCAGAGTGTAGAACTCATCCCACTTGGTGACCGAAAGCACATTGTCGGGTTGTGGGTCCACGCGGAATTCGTTGGGGTAAAAATCCTCCAGAAAATCGACATCGCTCAGAAGGTTGATGTCAGCCGTGGCGTAAATGTCATCCGTGAGAAAGAGCCGCTGTTTGAAGGTGACCCGGTACCTGCCGTCAATTTCGTCCTCTTCGGGGGCCTCGCCGGGTCCTCCCACGCTGTTGGTTGAGTCATCGAGGGCATAATAACCGATGAAGTCCCCGTAGCTGCGGTCATTTTTGCCGTATTTCATTTTGGCATCAAAACCGATGGCCGGCCCGAACTCCCCGCGGAAATCGCTGCGGACTTTGCCCATCAGAGCGCTGGTGGAGCCAATGGGGAAGCTATAGGCGGTGAGAAGATAGGGACCCCAGCGGCTGTCATAGCCGGGCAGAAACTCGAATCCGGAGTTGTTGATATTGGCCCAGATGAAGGGAAACCAGAAGATTGGGACGTCACCAACAAAAATGGTGGAGTTCACAAAAACGACACGGCTGTCGGTGTAAATGCGGATCGAGCGCGAGCGGACGCGGAAGTCCGGCATCGAGGAGTCATCGGTGGTGGCGGTGGCATCTTTCACCCGAAACTCTCTGGTGGAGGGAGCTTGGAAGGCGAAGGCATTAAAGAAGAGGGGCTGACGGGCACCTGAGAACTCCAAAGCCCTCATTTGTTTGGTCTCCAGGTTGAAGAGGGCGCGCTGGCCGGTCAGAACCTCGCTGGGCGTGTAGAGACGGATATTGCCCACAAGGAGCACATCGCGGGTGTCTGGATTGTATTCGGCGTAATCGCAGTAAATGCTGTAATCGCCATAGTGGATTTGCACGTTGTCCCTGGCCACCGCAACGCCTCCTTCAAAGCTGGTATCGCCATCCGCGGTGATCTCCACCGGGACATCTCCGAAGCTGCCGAATTGGGCCACGGCACAAACCGACCCGGCCAAAAGGGCGATCACTGTGCGAAGGGCTTTATTTATCATACGACCATGGCAGGCTATTTTCCTGAACCATGCTTGCAAGAGAAAAAGATGACTTTCCCATATGCCGATTCCCGGAGTTAATGGCCAACCGTCACAAACTGCTCCTGATTTCGTGAAAGAAACCACAAAAAAATTCCTTTTTCCCGACTGGCGGGCCCGGCTTGGAGGGTGGGATGTGGGGATTGCCCTGATGGTTTTTTTGGCGGGTTTTCTGCTTTTTTCGCGTCATAATGACTTTCCGGCGCATTATCATCCGGATGAACCCGGCAAGGTGAGGCAGGTGAAGCAGGGAAGCTTCAATTTTAACCATCCCCTGCTGTTGCTTCAAGCCACGAAGCTGATCCTTGGTCCCAACGCTGCGGAGGAAAACCAGAACACCATCGTGCGGGCAGGACGAACGGCCTCGGCAATTTTTTCGGCGGCAGCGGCGGCCTGTCTGGTGTTGGCAGCTGCTCAACTGGCAGGCCCTGTGGCGGCGGCGGCGGCGGGAGCCCTCCTGCTGACGAGCCATCAACTCTACGAGCTGGCCCACTACATGAAGGAGGACGCAGCCCTTGCCTTCGGGATCTGCGCCACAGTCCTGGCTTATGTCCGTTGTGCGCGATTACCCGGCGGGTGGGCCTTTGCCATGCTGGGTGCAAGTAGTGCTCTGGCAGTTTCCGGCAAGTATGTGGGAGCTCTTGTCCTGGTTTTCCCATTGGCACTGGCGATCTCCCAACCGCCGGGGCAGCGACTTCGTGCGGGAGTGATCGCAGGTCTGGGTTTTGCTGCGGTTCTGATCGCGATCAATTTCCCCATGTTGGGGGCGCTGAAAGAATTTTCGACGAATCTTGGGCGGGAAGTGGGGTTTGTGGTTGGCGGGCACAAGGGCCTAACACGCAGTGTCCCCCATGGGGTGTATGGGGCGGTTTTTCGTCATGCCACCAACCCGGTCCTTTGGGTTCTGATCGGGCTTTTCTATGCCGGTCTCATCGCCTCTTTTTTGCCACGTTTGAGAGAGACTCTTCGATTGCGGGCTGTGGAGTGGACCGTCGTGCTCCTGGGGGCGTTCCCGGTTGTTTACACGCTGATTCTTTCGTTCTCACCCAAAACACACCACCGTTATTTCCTCCCGGTGACTTGCCTTTTGCTTTTGTTGGCGGCGCTGGCCCCCTTTCAGTTCCGCACGAGATGGGCCATTCCCGCAGGTGCTGCCCTGTTTCTCGCCGCGCTGGGGTTTTCGATTTCACAAACGCTTGTTTATGACCGGGGATTTCAAAACGACGCGCGGCTGCGGCTTGTGGAGTATGTGACCCGCGAACTGCCCGGAGATGCCGTCATCGTGCAGGACAAACGGGTTGGCCTTCCTGTCGAGGGCGATTCCCGGTTTGAGGGGTCGGGCATGGAAATTCCCCAGCGCGTGGATGATCAATTTTTTGCAGCGGATGCAGGAACATTGGCCGAAATGCAAAGGAAGGGCATCCGTTATGTGGCGGTCTCTCAAGGAGATTATGGGCGGTTCTTTTTGAAAACCCACAAGCCCCGCGCAGGGGAGACCGACGATTTTGAGCGCAGAAAAAAATTCTACGAGGAGCTTTTTTCGGTCGGCACTCTCATTTGGGAAAGTCCGTCGGGACAGCTGCAATACTTGCAGCCTGCCATCAAATTATACCGACTGCCGGAAGGTGAGGCACCATGACGTCCCTGACCAAAAACCGGACGCTCCCGGAGGGCGTGGTTTCCATTTTTTCATTCTTCAAAAACCCGGCTGTGCGGTTCGGCATCAAATACGCGGTGGCAGGCACGCTGGCACTTTATGTTTCGCTTTTGCTCCGTTTGGAGATGCCCGCCTGGTCTCTTTTGACTGTGATGGTTCTGATGCTGGCTCAATATGTCGGCGCGGTAGCTGAAAAATCATTTTTCCGCCTGATTGGCACCGTGGTTGGGGCCGTGCTGGGATACCTCATCACCGGCTCCCTTCAACAAACGCCCGTTCTGTTTCTTCTTGCCGTGGGGACCGTGGTCGCCATCTCTGTCGCGCTTTTCGGTCAGAGCCGGGCGCCTTATGCGTTTTTTCTTCTTGGACTGACGGTTGTGGTTGTTGGCTCAAATGGTATGGCCAATCCGGATTTCAGCTGGCAGGTGGCCCTTTCCCGCCTTGAGGAGGTCACGGTCGGAGTTTTGTGCACCATGTTGGTCACGGCCCTCATCTGGCCCCGCTTTGCCGGCCAGGAATTTCGAGAAAAAGTTGACCAGGAGCTCAGCCAGATGGGTAGGGAGTTTTATGACTTGGCGGTGGGTTTTCTGCACGATGGAAAACCTCCCGCGACTCCCCCTGGCGCCAGAATGCGGGTGGCCGCCATGAGGACACTTTTAAATTTTGGCGCCCGCGAAAGCAGCCGCTTCCGTCACCGCCTTCCCACGTATTCTGAAATCACCGTTGTTCTTGCCCACATGGCTGCCTCCATGGAGCTGCTGCAGGAAACCCGCCAACTCGACAACAAATATCGTGCGGCCATGAGTGCATTGATGAGCGAGCTGGTGGCAGCCACAGTCGACACCTTTGCCGCACTCTCCAAAAAAGACGACGCGGCCAGCCTCAAAAACCTCAAGCGGATACATGACGCCCGGACAGAAATTGACAACCAGATGGGATTCCTCCGCAAAACCCACGATTTGGCCCGGACCATCCCGGCGGAACGCGCCCTGGATCTTGGGGGTTGGTTACTTGCCATTCAGGAAATCGGGGAGGGCCTCGAACAGCTCAGGACCCTGCTTCTTTCCCTGCCGGCAGACCACGTTCATTCCAAGGAACCCATTTCATCCACACCACCCCCGCTGGAATTTTTCTGGATTCGAAATGGCATTCGCGCAGGCATTGCAGTGATTATCGGGTTGGCGGTTCAAAACTGGTTGCAACCCCCCGGCGGATCGATGGTCACATTGGCAACTTTTGTGTTTTCGGCCCTCACCCGTCTGTATCCGGGGGGAGAGGGGGACCGGCGGGCTTTTCATTATGCGGCCATCACCGCCATTTGGGGACTCCTTTATATTCCGTTCATGCTGGTTATTGCACCAATGCTCTCGGAATACCTCGTGCTCAACATGCTACTTTTCTCGGCACTGTTTCTTTACGGGTTTCTCTCTTTCGGGATACCGGGATTGAACTTTGCCATGCAGGTGGCTTTGCTGGGAATTGTTGGAACGGTCAGCCTCAATGCGCAAGAGCCGGTTGATTTTCAAGCCATCATCGGCGTGTATTTTGGGATTATGCTGGGCATTGGGATCTCCGCACTCATCCAGCGGCTATTGTGGCCGGTTCTGCCCCAGTGGCAGCTCCGCGACCGTCTTCTGGAGTGGATTGCCCATTGTCAAAAACTCACCGCCCGGCCGGACACCCCCTTCGAGAGTTGGAGGTATGTCCGGCTGGCGTTACTGCCCGGGGAAGTCCATGCGTGGATCTCGGTGATGAATAAAATCGACTGCCCGCCAGACCAGCGGGACCGGCTTCTTCTCAGTGCCCAATCCCTGGCCCGGCTTGCGTCCTATTTGCGGGGCTGCGGAAAGGGTTTGGAGGAGCTTGTGCCAACGAAGAACAAGCCGGTTGTTATGGAGGCTCTGGACTCGCTCAAGCAGTCCATTCACACCGCATTACTGATTCCGCAAGGCGTTTTGCTCGACCAAAAGTTCCCGGCCTCCGCCAGGGAAAATCTCACCATCTCCCGCGAGAAATGGATCCAAACCTCAGCCGACCTCAGAGCTTCCCTGCTGGCCAATGATTCTCCCCATGAACTCTCTATCCGCATCATGGGCCAATTGGATCGGGCCTTGAAGTCGGCGGATGAAGGCCTTCAAACCCTTGATAATTTTTGTGCTCTCACCCCATCGAAGTATATGGGTGATTCCATACTGTAGGTCCTAAGCCGCGCTGCGCCCGACCGCCAGATTCAGCCGATAAACCACGGCGGAGGCACCAAGCACAATCACCGCCGCCACAGAGAGCGGTAGGGAGGCATAGTTGCCAAGTTCCCCCTGCGCAGACAACAGCAACCCCGCAGAAAGGGGCCCGAGAAACCTTGCAAGACTTCCGCAGGATTGCATCACCCCAAGGGCCCGGCCCTGCCACTCCGCCTCGGCAGATCTCGAGGCGAGCGCCGACAGGGTCGGCATGAGCAGGCTGTTCCCAATTCCTACTGCCGCTGCCGCCGCATACATCGGCCAAAGTCCGTTCACCCAGCCAAGGCCAAGAAGTCCCCCGCCCATAAAAAATGTCCCTGCCAGTGCCAGACGGGCCTCTCCGAATTTTTTGGTCAACCGGCCAATGAGCCCTCCTTGAATGAGAACTCCGAGCACCCCGATTCCTGCCAAAAGAAAGCCGGTGGCCTGGACCCCGAGCCCGAAACGTTTGAGCAAATACAGGGCAAAAAGGGTCGTCATCATCGAAAAGCCGGCGATCACCGCAAAATAAGCGCCCACGCTCCAAACAAACTGGGATTTTTTGACGTGTTGGAAAAGCTCCGGAAAAATCTTTCCCCGACCTCCAGTGGATTGTCCTTTCCGGCTCTCAGGGAGAAAAACAAACACAAACACCAGATTGATGGCGGCCAGACCGGCGGCGATAAACATGGGCGTTGAGTAGTGAAAGCGACCGCTGGCCCAGCCCCCCAGCGCGGGCCCGAAGACAAAGCCCAAGCCGAACGCTGCTCCCAAAAGCCCCATGGCTTTCGCACGGTTCTCAGGACTGGAAATATCTGCCAAATAGGCTTGGGCGACCCCAATGTTTGCGCCAGCCACACCAGCAACCAGTCGCGCGAGCACCAGAAGTGCCACCGAGCCGGCCAGCCCCATCATCACATAGCCTCCAATCGTGCCCACCATGCCAATCAATAACACCGGCTTTCGCCCGATCCGGTCCGAAAGCTTGCCCCAAAACGGCGCAAACAGAAATTGCATCAAAGAGAACACACCAACCAAAACCCCGATTTGGATGGCGGTGGCCCCGAAGTGTTCGGCGTACAGCGGAAGGACGGGTATCACGATTCCAAAACCCAGGATATCAATAAAAACCGTTAGAAAAATTGTCGCGTATTGGATGGAGCGCCCGTTCATGAAGCGACGCAATCAAACGGTGGTTCTCCAAGAAAGCAAGCCACGCTTTTTTAATCGCGAATATCCGTGAACATTTCTTGTGGTTTTTCGGGGAGCGATGTATAAAAAAATTCCCGTACTCGAACACAACCCATGCAAATCGCCGTTTCGAGTTTATCCTCACTGCCCAGCTACCGTTCGGTGGCCATCCCTTACGTTGTCAGTCTGCCCGATCCCGACACAAAGATTACCCCGGACATGTTGCCGCAGTCCTGCAAAAAGCTGCTTCAGCTCCGCTTCCATGACCTGGATGACATTGAAATTCTGGCTCCGGAGTATCGCAAGTGCCTGGCCCCCCAGCCTTCCCATGTCGAGACCATCATCAAATTTTTTGAGCAAATTGATTCCTCAGAAAATGGGGACATCGAAAATTGTGCGATCCTGGTCCACTGCGAGGCCGGTCTGAGCCGGTCTGCAGCCTCGGCCATTATCGGACTCAGGACACTCGGTTACGATGACACGACCTCGTTTGACATCATCACCCAGGCCAACCCTCTCTCGTTACCAAACCGCAGGATGCTCCGGTTTGCCGACTCCATTTTTGGGGACACGTCCCTTGAGGAGATCGCGGAAAAACACCGCATCAAACAGTTCTCCTTGGCAGGCTACGAGGACCCTGTGAAAGAGATTGAGCGAAATCACGGCAGGTCCCTGCGTGCCTTCTTTATGCGGTTCTTCCAGAATTCGACATTCGCGCTCGCAAGACGCAAAAAGGCCTTTCACCAAAATTGGAAAAAGGCCCGGCTGCCGGGCGAGAAGTAATTTCAGCCAGCAGTCACTCCCGCTTCTTGCGTCCCCGCAAGCGCAGGCTCACAGGAAGCCCGGGATATTCCCAACGCTCCCGGAGCCGCGCTGTCAGAAAATTTTGGTAACTGTCAGGCAGCAGGCGGGGATCATTCACAAAAAGCAGAAAAGCCGGGGCTTCAAAGGGCCGGGGGTTATCGGTCAGCACCTGGGTTGCGTAGAGAATTTTCAGGCGGCGATTCGAGCGCATGGGCGGGGCCTGACGTTCCACGGCCTCCTTGAGCAGACGGTTGAGTTCGCCGGTTCCCACACGTCTGGTGGCATGCTGACGTACTTTCTCCACGGTCGAAAAAAGACGGCGGACATTGTCACCCGTCTTCGCGGACAGAATCACCAAAGGGGCATACGGCAGAAAAAACAGCTCATTGCGGACTTCGTCAATATGATGACGCAACAACTCCTTTTCGTCGGTCTCCCCATTGGCCACAAGGTCCCACTTGTTTAAGGCGAGGATAGCCGCCTTGCCGGCTTTTTGGATGAGCCCGGCGATCTTTTTGTCCTGCGTGGTGACTCCCTGGGTCGCGTCAATGACAAGCACGCAAAGGTCGGCCCGCTCGATGGTTTTTTCCGAGCGCATCACGCTGAAAACTTCCACTGAGGTGTTGTGCTTGGAGCGATGACGGATCCCCGCCGTGTCACAAAACACAAATTGCTGGCCCTCATGTTCGAAGACCACATCGACGGTGTCGCGGGTGGTGCCTGCGATTTCGCTCACGATCGTTCGTTTTTCGCCGAGGAGCGCATTCACGAGAGAAGATTTTCCCACGTTCGGCCGCCCCACCATCGCCAGCCTGGGTGCGCGGGATTCGGAAACTTCCTCATCGTTTGTGTTTGCTGGAAGGGCGGCTTCGACCGCTTCCACCAAGTCGTCAATACCAAGCCCGTGTGCCGCACTCACAGCCAGGACCGGCTCAATTCCCAACCGTGCAAAATCGACGGTGGTGGATTCCATACCCGGGTGATCGACTTTGTTGACCACCAGAATGAGCGGTCGCCGGGAGCTGCGGAGTTGTTTCGCCAGCTCCGCATCAAGCGGCGTCGCGCCAGTCTGGGCATCCACCACAAGCAGGAGCACCTGCGCCCCCGCAATGGCCACCTCGGCCGCTTCTTTGGTGGGCTCGGCAAACTCGGGGTCCGGCTCGGCACCGATCCCCCCCGTGTCGATAATTTCAAACGGGACCTTTCCCATTTTGCACACGGCCGCCAGCCGGTCACGGGTCACCCCGGGTTGATCGTGAACAATCGAAATCATCCTCCCGGCCAAGCGATTAAACAGTGCGGATTTGCCGACATTGGGCCGGCCAACAATGGCTGCAATTCTCATAATTTCTTTCTTTCAAAACCAAACATCCCCCCACGATGACCGCATCCCGAACAACTACAAGCTCAGGGAAATCACTCGCTGGCGGTTTGGGCAGAAGCTTTCACAGTGATCACGTCATGCGGCGCGGCTTCTTTCTGACCTGCGGGGCTCACCAGGATGTAGCGGGCATTGGCCCGCAAAGTGGCAAGATCACGGGCTCCAAGGTAACCCATGCCGGACTGAATGCCACCAATGAGTTCGCGCAGGACATCATCCAGGGGGCCAACAGATTCTTTCAGGGCCTCAATGCCTTCCGGAGCCGCTTTGGAGGTGGCGTCTTTTTTGTCATGTCCATAACGCGCTGCGGACCCCTCTTTCATGGCTTCGCGGCTGCCCATGCCGCGATACTGTTTATAAAGTTTTCCGTTGATTTCGATGATGCGGCCAGGGGCCTCATCGCTACCCGCAAGCAGGCCGCCACAAATCAAACCATCTGCCAGGGTGAGCGCTTTAACCATGTCGCCGGACTTTGTGATCCCGCCGTCCGCCAGGATGGTGACCTGATGTTTGGCTGCCGCCCGCGATGCCACGTAAAGGGCTGTCATTTGAGGGATGCCCACTCCGGCCACAACACGGGTTGTGCAAATGGAGCCCGGCCCTTGCCCGATTTTGATGCAGTTTGCTCCTGCTTCGGCCAGAAAGGTCACACCCTCCGCGCTGGTCACATTCCCGGCAATCAGCGTGAGATCTGGAAACTGCCCCCGCAGCAAGCGGACGCTGTCACCCACGCCTTTGGAAAAACCATGCGCCGTCGAAACCGCCACCGCATCCACGCCCTCATCCACCAGATGGCCAACGTGAGTGACAATCCGGTCCGCATCAAGTGACCCGTCGGATTTGCGATGGGAGGCGATGGCTGCCCCGCAAACCAACCGGAAACGATCATCCCGGGCGGGCTTGACGATGCGTGTGGCCTCATCCTCAAGGCGCTCAATATCGCTGAGCGTGAACAGCCCGCATAGACGGTCCTGGTCGTCCACAATCAGCAGCTTGTTGATTCCGATATGCTCGGTGAAAAACTGATCAGCCACCTCGATCGGAGTCCGGGTGATTGCGCTCGAAGGGAGGGTGTAAACCGAGGCCCGCGGCGTCATCGCTTCATGCACACTGTGCGCACGGTAGCGCTCTTTGACACAACTGCCGGAAAGTAACCCGAGCAGACGGTTGCTCTCATCCACCACAGGGAACGAGCTGAAGCGGTAATTTTTGCGGGCAATCAGATCAAGAACTTCGCCGATTTTTTGGTTGGCGGTGACCTTGATGGGTTCGCGGATAAATCCATGGATGTGGTTTTTGACCCGGGCCACCTGCTTGACCTGGGCCTCATCGGTCATGTTGTAGTGGATGAGCCCGAGGCCGCCGTTCAGGGCCATGCGGATGGCCATTTTTGAACCCGTCACCGTGTCCATGTCAGAGGAGAGGATCGGGATTTGAAGATGCAGCGAGGGCGAGAGCGAGACAGAGAGGTTGGCGTCGCGGGGCAGGATGTCCGAATAACACGTGGCCAACGAGATGTCGTCAAATGTGAGGCCGACCGGCAGATTGGCGGGGAAGAATGAGTCGGCGTCCGGAAAAAAGGCAGTGAGGTCTTCCATGAGGAAGTCTCGCCAAATTGCCTCACAAAGCTCAAGGAGAATTTTGGTATTTCCTTGGATGCGGGAATGGATGCAGAATCGCACGCTTATGGAAGCATTTCCGGAAATCCCCCAGATCCCTTACGAAGGCCCGAAATCCAAAAACCCGCTTGCCTTTAAACACTACAACCCCGAAGAACTCATCGAAGGAAAATCCATGCGCGATCACCTGCGGTTTTCGGTGGTCTATTGGCACACCTTCCGCGGAACAGGCAGTGACCCCTTCGGAGCAGGTACGATGCTGCGGCCATGGGATGATGGCTCAGCCTCCGTCAAAAACGCGCAATCCCGGGCCCGCGTGGCTTTTGAGTTCATCGAAAAATTGGGGGCTCCGTTTTATGCGTTCCATGACCGTGATGTCGCCCCGGAGGGGGCCACCCTCGCCGAGTCGAACCGCAACCTGGATGAAGTCGTCAAAGTCCTGAAAGAGGAACAGGACCGCACGGGGATCCGTCTGCTCTGGGGCACGGCCTGCCTGTTTGCCAATCCACGGTTTCTTCATGGCGCGGCCACCAGCCCGAACGCGAACGTTTTCACTTATGCGGCGGCCCAGGTCAAAAAGGCCATGGAGATCACCCACCAGCTGGGCGGCGAAGGTTATGTGTTCTGGGGCGGGCGTGAGGGCTACTCGACCATTTGGAACACCAACATGAAACGCGAACTCGACCACTTGGCAAAGTTCCTGCATATGGCCGTCGATTACAAAAAGGAAATCGGTTACGCCGGCCCCTTTTACATCGAGCCAAAACCCAGAGAGCCCACCACGCACCAATATGATTCGGATGCGGCCGCCTGTCTGAATTTTCTGCGCGAATATCATCTTCTGGAACATTTCAAACTGAACCTCGAAACCAATCACGCGACCCTCGCCGGCCACACCATGCACCATGAATGTGAGGTGGCTGCTGCCGCCGGAGCCCTGGGCTCCATTGATGCCAACACCGGCGACGAACTCATAGGGTGGGACACCGACCAATTCCCAACCAATCTTTACCTCACCACAGCGGTCATGCTCACTGTTCTGAACTCGGGTGGCTTCACCACCGGCGGGCTGAACTTTGATGCCAAGGTCCGACGGGAATCCTTTGAGCCCATTGATCTGTTCTATGCCCACATTGGCGGCATGGACGCCTTTGCCCGGGGGCTTAAAGCCGCTGCCGCAATCCGCGCAGACGGACGACTCAAGGAAATTGTCCGCAGCCGTTACGCGTCGTGGGATTCCGGTATTGGCGCTGACATCGAAGCTGGAAAACACTCCTTCAAATCCCTGGAAGCCATTGCCCTGGCCAATCCCGACCCTGTCCAACACACGTCCGGGCGCCAGGAACTGATCGAGAATATCCTGAATGAATTGATCTGAGATTGTGGAAACCATCACCGACCCCGGCATGGAAGTGCGGACGTATTTTGTTCGCGAGAAAAACGCACTCCTCGCGAGGGCGGATTTCGGAGAAATCTATGCCGACCTGCTTTTGCACGAGGTGGATGGCGGCATCAGCCATCCTCCAGAATTCGAGATGCTTTTGCGCGATGCTCTCGCCGCCCTCACACTCCACTGCGCCTCCCGCCCGATGGCTGAGGTCTGGGCATGGACAATCCATACCCAGGACCCCCTCGCCAACGTGTTTGTCACCGGCGACAATACCCACGGAACCATCACGGGAACGGTTTTCTGCGAGGATGTCAAAGACTCGGGACGAAACCTCTTTTTCGCCCAATGCCTCGGAAATGACCGTAACAGCACGATCGAATTCCCGGGCTCGAACATCCTCACGGCCGTCGAAGCCTTCTACACACAAAGCGAACAACGCCCGGCCCGGTTTTTTCGTCACGGCCCGGAAGACATTGTGATGATCACGGCTCAACCGGACTGTGATCTGGCGTGGCTTGCCGGTCTGGATGATGAACAAATCAAAACACTGGACCAAACCTCAACGCTGTCCCTTCTGGAAACGCGGAACTACCGGTTTTTCTGCGGGTGCAATCATGACCGGATGATGAATATCCTCCTGCCTGTCATGAGCACGGATCCTGAAGGCTTGTTCGGGGACGACGTCTCGATCCGCATGCGGTGCCCCCGCTGCGGGGTCCGTCACCTCATCACCCGCGAAGCCATGGAGGCTCATTTGGAGGCTTCGAACCGTGATCCCATGGTCGATGGAAAATGACAAAGATCGAGCAAGTCGGCCGACTGCTTGAAAAATCGAAATCTCCGGTATTTTTTACCGGGGCGGGAATGAGCAAAGAATCCGGAATTCCCACGTTCCGTGATGCCATGGACGGGCTATGGAGTGACAACCGCCCCGAGGACCTCGCAACCCCTGCCGCCTTTCATAAAGACCCGGAAAAGGTCCGCGCATTTTATGAATACCGCAGGGAGATTATCCGGGGCTGCAGACCGAATGCCGGCCACCATGCGATTGCGGAGCTGGAAACAAAAGGCTCCCGAGTGGTGGTGATCACTCAGAATGTTGATGGCTTTCATGAGGAGGCCGGGAGTTCAAAGGTCTATCCTCTTCATGGAAATATCATGGAAGACCGGTGCAATGAAGGATGTCCCGGATCTCACCACCTGAGCCAACACTCCGGCATCTGCCCGGTCTGCAAAAAGGACACGCTTCGCCCGAACGTGGTCTGGTTCGGGGAATCCCTTGATGAACAACTCCTCCTCCAGTCAACAGCGGCGATCATGACCTGCGATATCCTCTTTATTATCGGCACCAGCGGATTGGTCTACCCGGCTGCCGGCCTCGCCAACCTGGCCATGCAGCGGGGATTCCCCGTCATCGAAATCAACCCCGAACCCACCCCCTTCACCGACCAGGTGGACATCTTCCTTCCGGGCGCTGCGGCAAAACTCCTGCCCCGAATTTGTCGCGTTGTGATGGCGTGAACAACCGCCCGCCGTCGCCAAGGCTATTGACGGCCACCTTCGCTTCTGTGTTCCAAATTTCCACGCGCGGAGCGCCTGATCCTGTGGACGTGTCCACCGTCCTGTCTCGCCGTAGCCCGGAGCGAGCGTAGGCGGAAGCTCGGAACGAGCGAAGTTTGCCTCACAATAGGTGCTTTTTTCGGAAAGCACTCCCAGACCCCGACTTGAGATACTTCTCAAACGCAAAAGCTTGGGCTTTCTCCGGGAAGCCGCAATACCACACCAACTTCCATGGTTTGTTTTCACGCGTATATCGCTGCTTGCCCTCATTGTGATCGGCAAGTCTCTGGCGCAAATCTGAGGTAGACCCCACATAGATCGCTGTTGGGACTTTTTCTGACTGTAAGATATATGTGTAAAACATCTTCGAACCGCCCTCCGTCGCCAAGAGGCTTTGGAGGGCCACCTTCGCTTCTGGGTTCCAAATTTCCACACGCGGAGCGCCTAATCTTGTGGACGTGTCCACCGTAGCTCGGAACGAGCGAAGGCTTAAGCAAATTCGTGCACAATTCTCTGTGCAACATTTTTCACACCTCGCACAAAAATTTAATGTCCCCGCCCTCCGTCGCCAAGGCTTTGGAGGGCCACCTTCGCTTCTGGGCTCTCCATCAAACAATGGGGATGAGGGAAGAAAAGGAGCAAGATGGGAGCAATGAAAATAGGAATAAGAGGGTATCGGTACGTGGGGAGTGAGAGTGGGGAAAAGGAAATCGTGCACGTGGAGTTGGAGCACAGGGGA
>JBGSPC010000014.1:0-24761 GCA_041738805.1 Terrimicrobiaceae bacterium
TTCCATCGTTTGGTTTGGTGTCCGTAATGGACACCGGCTTCGAGCAATTCGGTCATGATTTCGGTTAAGGCAGAGGACATAGCGATAAACCCTTGGTTTCTAATGGGAATGGAAAATTAGCGCAACACTCGTGTTGAAAAAATAATCCAGTGAGTCATCAGAGATTGGGATAATGATTATGCGCGGTTCAACCCGCGACTTGTTGGGTTTCTGTTGAGGTTTCTTCGGGTTCGGGGAGCGGGACGGCTTCGCCGATCGGCACGATGTTGATATCGCGATTGATCGGGAATCCTGTGCCTGCCGGGATGAGGTGGCCCATGATGACATTCTCCTTGAATCCGCGGAGGCGGTCCACACGGCCCAGCGTGGCAGCTTCGGTGAGAATGCGGGTGGTGTCCTGGAAGGATGCTGCCGAGATGAAGCTGTCGGTCTCCAAGGAGGCCTTGGTGATGCCAAGGAGCACGGGAGTGGCTTCAGCAGGCTTACCACCTTTGGCAACAATTTCCTGGTTGACCGTCTCAAACTGCAGTCGGTCCACTTGATCACCCCACAGAAGTGAGGTGTCGCCTGGATCGGAGATTTTCACTTTGCGGAGCATCTGACGTACAATGATCTCAATGTGCTTGTCATTGATCTCAACGCCTTGGGCGCGATAAACGTCCTGCACTTCATTCAAGAGATGTTCTTGCAATTCATGCGGTCCGCAGACCTCCAGGATCTCGTGAGGAACAACCGGGCCCTCGGTGAGTTGTTGGCCCTTTTTCACGGAGTCTCCTTTGAAGGCAATGATATGCTTGGAGAGCGGGATGAGATGCTCTTCTTCGGCATGAGTGACCGGATCGGTGACGACGAGGCGGCGCTTGCCGCGAACGGTTCCACCGATATCCACCACACCATCGATTTTTGCGATCTCTGCGGCGTCTTTCGGACGCCGGGCTTCGAAAAGCTCGGCCACACGCGGCAGACCGCCGGTGATGTCCTTCGTTTTGGCAATTTTGCGGGGCGTTCTGGCCAATCGGGTACCTGCCGTGATCTTCTGACCCTCTTTGACCTCAATATGAGCTCCTGAAGGAATCGAGTATTGGGCCATGATTTCTTTGTCGTCGCCCATGAGGAGAATCTGAGGATGCAGATCTTCTTTGTGTTCGATGACGACGGTGCCCATGACACCAGTGGCAGCATCCACCTCACGGCGAATCGTGACGCCGGGGATCATGTCACGGAACTCAATCTTACCGGATTTCTCGGTGATGATCGGCACGTTGTAAGGATCCCATTGGATGAACTCCTGGCCTTTTTTGACCACTGAGCCGTCAGCGGCCGAAATGACGGAACCGATGACAATATTGTAGCTTTCCAATTCCCGTCCATCTTTGCCATGGATGCTTGCGGTGCCGTTTTTGTTAAGCACAACAAACGTGCCATCAGTCGCTTGCACAACCTTGAGCTCATTGAAGCGAAGGGTTCCTTCGTTCTTGGCTTTGACGCTTGGTTGTTTGAATGTTTGGCTGGCCGTTCCACCCACGTGGAAAGTACGCATTGTGAGCTGGGTTCCAGGTTCACCGATGGACTGTGCCGCGATAATTCCGACGGCTTCACCCAGATTGATAGGCAGGCCGTTCGACAGACTGCGGCCGTAGCAACATCCGCAAATTCCACGTTTGGTTTCGCAGGTGAGGGCTGACCGGATTTTGAGTTGCTCGATGCCCACGGTTTCGAGGGCGGCGGCTGTCTCTTCGTCAATCAGTTGACCAGCTTTGAGAAGTGGTTTGCCGGTGACAGGATCCTTGATGGTTTCACAGCTTGTGCGGCCAATGATGCGCGTCGGCAGGCTGACAACTTCCTCGTCGCCTTGATAGATCGGGCGAACAACGATGCCGTTGACCGTTCCGCAATCGTGTTCCGTGATGATGACATCCTGAGCGGCGTCCACGAGTTTGCGGGTGAGGTAGCCGGAATCCGCTGTTTTGAGAGCGGTATCGGCAAGACCCTTGCGGGCTCCGTGGGTGGAGATGAAATATTCCAACACCGAAAGACCTTCGCGGAAGTTTGAGATAATCGGACGCTCAATGATTTCGCCTGAAGGCTTGGCCATGAGTCCGCGCATACCGGCGAGCTGCTTGATCTGGGTCCGGTTTCCACGGGCTCCAGAATCGACCATCATAAACACGGTGTTCATCTCGCGCTTACCATCATTGTGCTCAAGCGTACGGAACAACGCATTGGCAAGTTCTTCACCCGTGTGAGTCCAGATATCCTGCACTTTGTTTTTGCGTTCTCCGTCTGTGATGATACCGCGGCGGTATTGTTTCTCGACCTCGGCAATTTCTTTGTAAGCTTTTGCGATCTGCGCCTGCTTCTCCTCGGGAATCGTCATATCAGTGATTCCAATGGAAATACCGGCACGTGTGGCTGAGCGGAAACCAAGTTCCTTAAGAAGGTCAAGGGTTTCAACCGTCTTGGCCTGGCCAACGGCACGGTAACAGCGCCAGATGACATCAGAGAGCTGCTTCTTGCCGCAAACCTTGTTGTAGAAACCAAGCTCTTGAGGCCAGATCTGATTAAAGATCACGCGGCCAGCCGTGGTTTCAAGAATTTTGAGCTCCTTGTTGCCATAGACCGTGTCACGACCGAAATCCGGGTTTTTGAAACGGATGCGTGTGTGAGTGCGGACAGCCTTTTCGGATATCGCAAGTTCCACTTCGGAAGCCTCGGCAAACAGCGGCAGACGCTGGTCTTTGCGGGCGTCTTCGCCACGGGGATTCTGAGTCAGGTAGTAGCACCCGAGAGGAATGTCCTGTGAAGGCGTTGTGACCGGCTTGCCGCTTGAAGGCGAGAAGATGTTGTTCGTCGCCAACATAAGAAGGCGTGCTTCCATTTGGGCTTCCACGGAGAGTGGCACGTGAACAGCCATCTGATCACCGTCGAAATCCGCATTGTAAGCCGTGCAGACGAGCGGGTGGATTCGGATCGCTTCTCCTTCGATGAGTTGGGGTTCAAAGGCCTGAATCGACAAACGGTGCAGGGTGGGGGCACGGTTTAGCAGTACCGGGTGGCCTTTGGTCACTTCATCAAGGATGTCCCAGACTTCCGGGGTTTGTTTCTCAATAAGCTTTTTGGCGCTGCGCACGGTATGCACATGGCCTTGTTCCTTTAGACGGCGGATGATGAAAGGCTCGAACAACACAAGGGCCATCTTTTTGGGAAGTCCGCATTGGTTGAGTTTCAACTCAGGACCGATCACGATGACGGAACGTCCTGAGTAATCCACGCGTTTGCCAAGAAGGTTCTGACGGAAACGACCGCCCTTGCCTTTAAGCATGTCCGAAAGGGACTTCAGAGGACGGTTGGCGGCGCCGGCAACGGCACGTCCATGACGGCCATTATCAAACAACGCATCAACAGCTTCCTGGAGCATCCGCTTTTCATTGCGGATGATCACCTCAGGCGTTTTGAGCTGAAGAAGGGTTTTGAGACGGTTGTTACGATTGATGACCCGGCGGTAAAGATCGTTCAGATCCGAGGTCGCAAAACGGCCACCTTCGAGAGGCACCAACGGACGAAGATCCGGAGGAATCACGGGCAGCACATTGAGAATCATCCATTCCGGACGGGTGTGCGATGTGATGAACCCTTGGACGAGTTTCAACCGCTTCGCGAGCTTCTTGCGGAGCTGCTTGCTGCGGGTGTTGACCATTTGCTCTTCAATGTCGTCATTCAACTTTTTAAGGTCGAGAGCTTCCATGAGCTTGTGAATCGCTTCGGCACCCATTCCGGCAACAAAGGAGTCGCCGAATTGTTCTTCTGCTTCGCGCAATTCCGCTTCGGTGAGAAGCTGGCAACGCTCGAGAGGGGTGTTGCCTGGGTCGATCACGATGGAATCTTCGTAATAGATAACCCGTTCGAGCTGGCGGCTGGTCATGTCCAGCATGAGGCCGATGCGCGAAGGCATGCACTTATAGAACCAGATATGAGAAACAGGGACCGCAAGGTCGATATGGCCCATGCGCTCACGACGGACGCGGGAGAGAGTGACTTCCACACCGCAACGATCGCAGATCACGCCTTTGAATTTGATGCGTTTATATTTTCCACATGAGCATTCCCAGTCGCGGGTCGGCCCGAAAATACGTTCGCAGAACAAGCCGCCTTTTTCTGGCTTGAACGTGCGGTAATTGATCGTCTCGGGATTTTTTACCTCACCTTTGCTCCAACTGCGGATGGAGTCCGGAGAGGAGACGGTGATTGCGACTTCGTCGAACCCGGGTTCGCGCTGGTCGCCGAAAGTTTCTGCGATGTTGACCTGTTTCATGATAATTTAATGCTCTTTGTTAGTGCTGGTTTTTGGTCGATTAAGATCAAGCGGCTGCGATGTCGGTGAAGGTTGGTTCTTTGCCACCAACCCGCACATCCAAACCAAGGCCCTTCATTTCCTTAATAAGGACGTTGAAGGATTCAGGGATACCGGCTTCAAGGGAGTTGTCGCCTTTGACGATAGACTCGTAAATGCGGGTGCGTCCCTGCACGTCATCGGATTTGACGGTGAGCAATTCCTGAAGCGTGTAGGCGGCTCCATAGGCTTCGAGGGCCCAGACTTCCATTTCTCCAAACCGCTGGCCACCGTATTGGGCTTTGCCACCCAAAGGTTGCTGAGTGACCAGGCTGTATGGACCCACCGCACGGGCGTGAATCTTGTCAGCCACCAGGTGACCGAGTTTCAGCATGTAGATGATGCCGACAACCACCTGCTGGTCAAAGGCCTCACCGGTTCTTCCGTCATAGACAGTCGATTTTCCGGTCTCGGTGACCCAAGTGTAATTTTCTTTTTTGCCGGCTTCGCGGAGGAATTCGATGATTTTTTCTTCAGGAATACCGTCAAACACGGGAGTTGCGACCTTGAATCCAAGGGCCTTGGCTGCGATACCCAAATGGGTTTCGAGAACCTGACCCACGTTCATCCGGCTTGGCACCCCGAGAGGATTCAAGACGATGTCCACAGGAGTTCCATCGGCCATGAAAGGCATGTCTTCTTCAGGAACGATCTTGGCGACAACACCTTTGTTTCCGTGACGCCCGGCCATTTTGTCACCAACGGAGAGTTTCCGTTTGCTGGCGACATAAACTTTGACCTGTTTGATGATGCCGGGATCGACGTCATCACCGCTTTCGACGCGGCCAAGGTTTTGTTCCTTCTCGTTTTCGAGATCCACAAAACGGTGTTCGAATTGACCGATGATCTCCCGGATTTTGTTGCGAATCGGGCTCGGATCGATTTCGACATGGTCATAGACGCTGGCGAGTTTGCGGAGCAGTTGCTTGGTGATTTTGCGATTGGCAGGGATGATGATTTCACCGGTCTGCGCGTTGACCACATCCAACGGGATTTTCTCGTTAAGGAGAATATTAGAGAGCGAAGCTGTGAGTTGTTCGTGCAACTCGTCTTTGCGCTTTTTGTTGTCCTCCAAGATCATCTTTTGCTGACGTTTGGATTCCGTGGGTGTCATCTTGGCGCGGGCCACTTCCTTTTTCGAGGAGACTTTGACATCCATCACAATGCCGTAAGTGCCCGAAGGAACGGTGAGGGATGTGTCTTTCACATCAGCGGCTTTTTCGCCGAAGATGGCGCGAAGGAGACGTTCTTCCGGTGCCAGCTCTGTTTCACTCTTGGGAGTGATTTTGCCAACAAGGATGTCGCCGGGTTTGACCTCGGCCCCGATGCGGATAACTCCATCCGTTCCAAGATTCCCGAGGGCTTCTTCACTAACGTTTGGAATATCCCGGGTAATTTCCTCAGGACCAAGTTTGGTGTCACGGGCACCGATTTCAAATTCATCGATGTGAATCGAAGTGTAGATGTCTTCTTTGACCACCCGTTCGGAGATCATGATGGCATCTTCGAAGTTGTAACCGTTCCATGGCATGAACGCGACGAGCACGTTGCGACCGAGGGCCACTTCGCCGTTTTCGGTGCAAGGACCGTCAGCAATCACGTCACCTGCCTTGATGGACTGGCCTTTTTTGACGATTGGCTTCTGGTTGATGCAGGTGCTGGCGTTCGAGCGCATGAACTTGCGAGGCTCATAAACATGAACACCTGCTTCCGCATCGTTTTTGATTTTTTTCTTACCTTCGGGCAGTTCGCCATCCTTAGTGATGATGATGTGGCTGCCGGTTACAGAAGCCACCTTGCCTGCGGACTCAGAAACAATGACAGCCTTGGAGTCACGGGCCACGCGGCCTTCGAGGCCGGTACCAATGATCGGGGCTTCCGAGATCAGAAGCGGCACCCCCTGGCGCTGCATGTTTGATCCCATGAGTGCGCGGTTGGCATCATCATGTTCCAGGAAAGGAATCAATCCTGCCGCCACCGAGACAAGTTGTTTTGGAGAGACGTCCATGTATTGGAGTTTCTCAGGCTCAACTTCCACGAAGTCACCGCGATAACGGGCGGAAACTTTTTCTTCTGTGTATCGGTTGTTTTTATCAACGGATGCGTTGGCTTGGGCGATGTAGAAAATCTCATCGCGATCACCGCTCAGATATTCGATTTCCTCTGTCACACGACCATTGATGACCTTGCGATAAGGAGTCTCGATAAATCCGAACTCATTCACTCTGGCAAACGTGCTGAGTGAGCTGATTAGACCGATGTTTGGACCTTCCGGTGTTTCGATCGGACAAATACGTCCGTAGTGTGAAGGATGAACGTCGCGAACCTCGAAGCCGGCACGGTCGCGGCTCAGACCTCCTGGTCCAAGGGCGGAAAGACGGCGTTTGTGGGTTAGCTCCGAAAGCGGATTTGTCTGATCCATGAACTGGCTGAGCTGAGAACGACCAAAGAAGTCGCGCACAACCGCACTCAGGGATTTCGGATTGATCAGTTTTTGAGGTGTGATTTGGTCAACCCCGATATCAAATAGGGTCATCCTTTCGCGAACAAGGCGCTCGGTACGGGCCAAGCCCACTCGGCATTGGTTGGCAAGAAGCTCACCAACGGTCCGGACACGGCGGCTGCCGAGGTGATCGATATCATCAATCATTCCTTCGCCACGCCGAAGATCGACGAGATACTTCATCGCAGCGATAAAGTCTTCTTTGGTCAGTGTCCGCTCGTCTTGAGAAACCCCGAGACCGAGCTTTTGATTGATTTTATGACGTCCAACCCGTCCCAAGTCATAGCGCTTGGGATCGTGGAAGAGTCGTTTCAGCATGCCGCGGGCATTCTGGACGGTTGGTGGGTCACCGGGACGGATCTTGCGATAGATATCCTTAAGGGCCTCGTCTTCGTCATGAGCGGGGTCTTTCTTCAGGGATTTGATGATTGTGTCATCTTCCTTGGTATCAACCACTTTGACGGTTTTGTGCCCGAGAGCCAGAAGGTCACGAACGGCGGCGGCATTGAGAGGCTCAAACGCACGGGCCACGGTGATGTCACCATCCAAAACGTCGGCAATCAGAACCTTGGTCGCAATTTCTTCCTCATCCAGCGTTTCGCTGAGCTTGAGGTCCACGATATCATAGAACAATTTGATGATTTCCTCGTCCGATGGGAAGCCAAGGGTGCGAAGGAAGGTGGTGGCAAGAAACTTCCGGCGGCGTTTGCGGCGGTCCAGATAGACGTAAAGCAGGTCGCTGGTGTCGAACTGGACTTCGATCCATGAGCCTCGGTCAGGAATGATCCGGAACCCGTGGAGCAGTTTGCCATTCAGGTGGACGCTGGTTTCGAAGCAAATACCAGGGGAGCGGTGCAACTGGCTGACCACCACGCGCTCAGCGCCGTTCACGACGAATGTGCCCTGAGGGGTCATGAGCGGAATTTCGCCCATGTAGACCTTTTCCTCTTTCGTGCTCTTGTCGTCTTTGTAACGGAAGGTCACATAAAGCGGAGCGGAGAATGTTTGTCCTTCACGCTGACATTCCAATGCTGACATCTTTGGCTCTCCAAGGTCATAGCTGACAAAATCCAAGCTCGACTTCTCTTCAAACCCGAAGATCGGGAAAAATTCGCGGAACACGGCTTGAAGCCCCACATTCTTGCGCTTGGAAGGCTCGACCCCAGTCTGGAAAAATTCTTCGTAGGAATTGATCTGAAGTTCGATCAGGTTGGGAGGCTGGATGGTCTCGTGGAGTTTGCCGAAGGAGATGCGATCAGACATAATACGTGTTGGTTGGTTTGAGATTCGGGCTGTCCAGAGACCCTGCCTGCTGCAGGTGATGCCCCGTGTTTCCAGAAAACGAAAAAAACGTCCCGGCCCGAACCCTGTTTTTAGTAAGGGCACGCGTAGGGACGCTACAATCAGTGTTTAATGGAGAAGGAATCGGTGCAGAGCGCAGGGTGTCTTTAACGGCGAACTTTGAAAAATACTCCCCTCGTCGACCCTCTTGCAAGTTTTTTTTAAGTTTTTATCGATTTTTTTGAGGATTCGCCCGCTTTTGGCGATTCTTTCGAGCGGTCAGGCATTGGCAAGAACCTCAATCCGGATAAAGTCACGTCCATGACCCTTGCTCCATCGCCCCCCGTGAAAGCCTTCCATGTGATGACAAAGCCCATCGGGCCGCTGTGTAATCTGGACTGCACCTATTGTTTTTACCTGGAGAAGGAAAAACTTTTTCCGGCCAACGAGAACTTTAAGATGACGGATGACGTTTTGGAGGAATACATCCGGCAGTATATTTCCTTCCAGACCGTTCCCGAGGTGAGTTTTGCCTGGCAGGGCGGCGAACCGACCATATTGGGCGTGAATTTCTTCAGGAAGGTGGTCGAACTTCAAAAAAAGCATGCCAATGGCCGCCAGGTGAGCAATGCGCTTCAGACCAATGGCACGCTCTTGAATGATGAGTGGTGTGAGTTTCTGGCCTCCAATGGTTTTCTTGTGGGGCTGAGTGTGGATGGTCCCGCACGTCTGCATGATGCCTATCGGGTGACGAAAAAAGGCGGGGGGTCTTATGAGCAAGTGATTGCCGGGTTGAGGTTGCTGAAAAAACACCAAGTGGAGTTTAATACCCTCACAGTGGTTAATAAGGTCAACGCCACGAAAGCCTTGGACGTTTATCGCTTTCTTCGAGACATCGGGTCAGGATTTATTCAGTTTATTCCCCTGGTTGAACGGCTGCCGGATGCGGAAGCCACCAAATTGGGGCTGGATCTGGCAACTCCGCCGCGTGCAGACCAGGAGGGCCAAGTGAGATTGCCGGTCACCGATTGGAGTGTCCAGCCGCGCCAGTATGGGGAGTTTTTGTGCACCATTTTTGATGAGTGGGTCCGTCGTGATGTGGGGCGCACATTTGTGCAGATTTTTGATGTGACCCTCGGAAATTGGATGGGAGTGGGGGGGGGGCTTTGTGTTTTTAGCGAAACCTGCGGCACCGCCATGGCCATGGAGCACAATGGAGATGTTTATTCATGCGACCACTACGTCTACCCCAAGTTCAAGCTCGGCAATGTGATGAATGCCAGTTTGGGCGAAATGGTGAATTCCGAGTTTCAGAAACAGTTTGGCGCCGACAAAAAGTCAACCCTTCCGACCTATTGCCTTCAATGTGACGTCAGGCACTTGTGTCACGGCGAGTGTCCGAAACACCGGTTTTTGATGACGCCTGACGGACAGCCCGGGCTCAATTATTTTTGCGCCGCCTACAAGCGGTTTTTTCATCACTCCGCCCCGGCCATGAAACGTATGGCTGCCATGCTTCGTGCCGGTCGGCCGGCTGCGGACATCATGATGAGCCCACGATAATTCCGAACCCGCGACCCAAATCTGCCAAAACTCTTGACCTCGTCGGCTCATCAGCGAATTTTAGCTGCCGTCAGCGGTGGAAGCCATTGCTGCACAGGATATTTTTGAATGAAAATTATTGATCGTTATGTTGGAGTTGGTGTCTTCACCACGGCCCTTTTTGGTGTGCTCGTGTTGAGTATGGTCTTGGTGATCGGGAATATCTTCAAGGAGCTCCTGGACCTCATCATCAATCACGATGTGCCGATTGAAACCGTCTTGGCGTTCATGGCCTTTGTGTTGCCGTTTTCTCTGACGTTTACGATTCCCTGGGGGTTTCTGACGGCGATTCTTTTGTTCTTTGGACGCATGTCGGCAGACAATGAACTCATTGCTCTCAAGGCCAACGGGGTCAGCGTGCCGAGAACCTGCCTGCCCGTCTTTATATTGGCCATCCTGCTGACGCTGACGTGCTTCTGGATCAATATTGAGGTGGCACCACGAGCGGAGCAGGAGATGACACAGGCTGTGTTTCGGATTGCGACCAGCAATCCCATCCGGCTGTTTTCTGCGGACGAAGTGGTTGATCAATTTCCCGACCGGCGGATTTATGTGGGAGGCAAGGAGGGAAACAACCTGCAAAATGTGATTGTTTTTGAAATCACCAGGCACAATGACCCACTTAAGATGGTACATGCCAAATCAGGCATTCTCACTCCCGATCCGGAAAACAGCCGCTTGCTGCTCCGGCTGTTTGACGCACGCTTCGAGCAGCGGGACGCGAATGATCCCCGCGACCTCTCCAAGGTTCGTCAGGGCATCCAAGTGGACGAGGGGGTTTTTCCGATTTCGCTCGAAGGATTCTACCAGGAATTTTTGGGAGGGCGCCGCCTGAGCTCCTACACACTCGGCGAACTGATTCAATATATTCAAGAGGGGGCGGAAGGGCGGGAAACCGAAGCGAAAGTTGAACTTAACAAACGATTTTCCGTCTCCCTTGCGTGTGCAGCCTTTGCCCTCATTGCGATTCCCCTTGGTGTCACCACCCACCGGAAAGAAACTTCTGTGGGCTTTGCGCTGAGCTTGATTGTGGCGTTTTCTTATTTCTTTTTCATCATCATGGCCGACACGTTTCGAAGTAATCCGGCGGCTCATCCCACACTTCTGATATGGATTCCGAATGTGTTGTTCTCAATTTTGGGGGCCACGTTGTTTTGGCGGTTGAGCCGGCGTTAAAGGTTTCCTAACTATGAAAAGCGTTCTCCGTTTCGTGTTGTTCGTGGCTTTTCTGGCGTTGGTTCTGGCGGTTGTTTATTTTGCAAGAAAGCAGGCCGCCCCGGCTCCGGAACTCGTTCCACCAGCTTCTGTGAGCGAGCCCGCTCCACGTTCGACCTTGGAAACAAGAGACCGTGAGTTCACAGACCTCGTGGCCTCGGTCTTGCCGAGTGTGGTAAGCATTGATGCGATTCCTGCCGATGCGGTGGATCCAAATGTGCAGCGGCTGAAGCTGCTTTTTGGCGGCCAGCCCGGCTCCTCGCCTTCGCAGCTTGGCTCGGGGGTGATCGTGTCCGACGTTGGTCACGTCGTTACCAATTTTCACGTCATTAACGGGGCCGGGGCGGTGAGAGTGCATCTTAGCGATGGCCGGATTATGCCGGCAAAATACCTTGGAGCGGATCCGCGGTCTGATGTGGCCATCCTGAAAATCGAAGCTGAGGGCTTGCAGCCCGCCAAGTGGGGGAATTCTGATCAGGTGAGGATCGGGCAGGGCGTCTTTGCGGTGGGCAACCCCCTTGGCCTGCAGGAAACCGTCACTCAAGGCATCATCAGCGGGAAGGGGCGCCGTGCTCTCAGTGAAGCGGCCAATGAATTTTTTCAAACGGACACGGCGATCAACCAAGGCAATTCGGGGGGGCCGCTTTTTGAACTTCGGGGCGAGTTGATCGGTATCACAAACATGGTCACAGCGGGAGGCGAGGGGATCGCGTTTGCCATCCCCTCCAACATTGTGCGCAGGGTTTTTGAAAGTATCAGAGACAACGGGCGATTCATTCGTCCCTGGTTTGGCACAGTGATGAGGCCGCTCACGCCCCGCATGGCATCACAATTGGGGATCTCCACCACGAAAGGGGCGCTCCTGGTCGGCACCTATGAAAATTCTCCCGCCGCGCTCGCTGGGTTGATGCCCGGGGATGTGGTTGTTTCTTTCAACAACAAACCCATTATCGATCATATCGACCTTCGAAACCGCATTGCTGAGTCTCCAGTTGGCCAGGAGGTCAGCATTCAAGTGTTAAGAAAAGGCGGAGAGTATTCCACCAAGGCCATGATTGCGGCAGAACCAAGTCCGTAGGCCTCCGACAATCCATTGGAAATCCCCGGGGTTCGCTGTATCATGGGGAATTGATGGTCGAACCCCGTTCATTCCGTTCCCTGCTCCGGCATCTTTCGCGTGCGATGCGGCTAAAATGTCCGGCCTGCGGAAGAGCACCCTTGTTCACCCCATGGCATCGGGTGCGTTCCTTGAGGGAATGGTTTGCTCCGCTCGATGGCTGCCCTTTTTGCGGTTACCCCTATGAACGGGAAGTCGGGTATTATCTGATGGCGATCTGGGCGGTGAATTATGGGGCAGGGAGTGCCCTGGGGATCACCATCTATGTGATTCTGGAATGGCTCTTCGATCTCCCCCTCAATCAGTTGCTTATGGCCGTGGTGCTGCCGGTGCTTTTTTTCAATGTGCTGTTTGCCCGTCACGCCAAAGCCATTTTTCTGGCGGTGGACTTGTTTTTTGATCCGCACGAGCGTGATGGTGGCGACGATCGGGGGAATGTTCCCGATGACCCCACCCCCCTGCAACCTGCTCCCAAGGAGGAACCTTGTCCTGAGCCTGCGGTCCTGCGATAAAGCTCCCGTGCGAAATTTTGGAATCCTGATTGTTCTGGTGCTGGTCACCATTTTTGGAAGCGATAGCAGAGCGGATGAGTCTCCCGGCAAACCCGTGGATGAGTCCCTGCTGGAAGGTCCTGCCACCCGCTACAATGTGGAATTGGCCGGAGCGAAGGACAGTGTCAAACTGGCCAGGCTCAAGGACGGTGGCACCATATTTATTGTCAAGCGCCTTGGAGTGGACACAGACCGGATGCTGACACCTTCCGAGTTTGCCGATTTGCTTTACAGTCAGAGATCCTCAGCAGGCTGGCTTCAAACAATCTTCAACATCAGCAGCCCGATGGGGCTGGCATGGGTGGCTCTTGGTCTTGGCGGGCAGCTTCTTTTCACCGGACGAATGCTTGTGCAATGGATCTCCAGTGAAAAAAGCCGGAAATCCGTGGTTCCGGTGGCGTTTTGGTGGATGAGTTTGATCGGGGCCTCGATGTTGCTCGTGTATTTTATCTGGCGGAGGGACATTGTCGGGATTTTGGGGCAGGCCACCGGTTGGTTTATCTACATTCGAAATCTGGTTTTGATCCACAAAAGCCAAAATGCCTGAGTCATGAATTCTTCTCCGGATTTCCAGTCGGTTTTGAGCGATGCGGTCCGCCGGCAAAAACTCCGTCTGGCCGCCCGGGCCGCAAAGGCGGCCATGCCCCTTGCTTCCAGCGTTGTGATCGGTGGCTTGGTCATAACCCTTTTGGCTCCGGAAGTTTTTGCCAATAGCGCCAGGTTGACTGTTCTTCTTCTAGCGATTGCTCTTCTGGCTTTTGTGTCAGCTCCCTTTTTTCGCCGGATGTCCCCCATCCAGGCGGCCAAGGTGTTGGATCGCGATCTTCATCTGCCCGACTCCGGCCTGGCCTGGGTGCAATTTCCCGAATCAGGAGCTTGGTGGGATGCCTTGCGTTCCGAGACAATGGAGCGATTGCTCTCGGCGGTTCCACCGTCATTAACCCCGGAGAAACGAACGCTGGCGTTTGCGATGATTTTTATTCTCACCTTGCTGGCTGCCGCAGGGATTTGGGTTCCTTCTGCGCCGGAAGTGCTGCCAATGGCTTCGAGACCCACTGACTTCACGGCCTTGGATGAGGTCTTCGAGGATTGGTCGGCTTTCTCTGAGACAAATCCCGGACGCGCCGGCGAGGAGATCAAAACTGCGGCGCAGGCTTTGGAACTCGCCTTAAAAGACCGGGCTGCGGAGCGCTCTGACCTCCTGGCTCGCATTGCAACGGTTGAGGACCGCCTTCAAGCCACCCTCTCGTCAATGGATTCGCTCCAAGCTCTGCTGCCTGCTCTGACCGAGGCCCTTTCTGCTGCGGCCAAACCCTTCCCAAACACCTCGTCGCCCGCGCCCTCAACATCCGAAGCCCTTGATCAATTGGCAGCGCAGCTGCCTGCCAACTTCCAGGCAGCGAACCCTGACGAATTGGAAGAACTGGCCCGTCAGATGTCCGGGGCGGGACATGACGCGCTGGCAGATGCGCTTCGCGATTTGGCGAAGGCCTCGGATGGTAACACGGCTCAAGAAGCGCTCACCAAGCTTTCCCAAGCTCTGAGCGGTGCCGAGGCTCTTGCCGATGCAAGACGTATGATGGAGTTGGCCGAGATGCAGTTAGCCGCAGCCAAGGAGGGCACGAGCGGGAATTCCGAAGGGGCTCTTTCTTTGCTTCCAAAACTTTCCGAGTTGGGGAATCCCGGGTCAGGCGCGGGAAGTGGGACGGATGTTCCGGAACCCACGACGTCCAGGCCCTTGGATGCCGCTCCTCTGTTGGCTCCCGTCACCGGAAAGAACCAATCTGCTGGCGAAGCCAGGGTGCAAGTTCTTCCCTCTGCAGATGGACTGCGTGAATCACCTGCACGTGCCCCTTCGGATACCGCCGCCCGCGGGGGACCATTGTCCGAGGAAGCCATCTCCGCCGAATCGTTGCCGGTGGTCCATCGGGCGACCGTTCGCAGGTACTTTGAAGCCATCCGCCCTAAAACCGAAAAGCCATGAATCCAGCCGACCCATCATTCGCCAGCGAATTCCGTGAAAAAATCCGCAGACTGGAAGCTGAAGTAGGAAAGGTCATCGTCGGTCAGGACAAAATCCTGGAGGATGTGATTATCGCCATCGTGGCAGGCGGACATGTTTTGCTCGAGGGGGTGCCCGGCCTTGGAAAAACCATGCTGGTCCGCTCTTTGGCATCCGCTTTGGACCTTTCGTTTCAGCGAATCCAATTCACGCCGGACCTCATGCCTGCGGATCTGCTGGGCACCAACATTCTGGTTGAAGAAGCCGGAAGTCATCCCCGCTTCGAGTTCTCTCCCGGACCGGTGTTTTGCAATCTTCTGCTGGGAGATGAAATCAACCGGGCCACCCCGAAAACCCAGTCGGCCCTCCTTGAAGCCATGCAGGAACATTCGGTGACGATCGGCGGAAAAACCCGTCAGCTGGAACGCCCGTTTTTTGTGCTCGCCACCCAAAACCCACTTGAAATGGAAGGGACGTATCCACTTCCTGAGGCCCAGTTGGACCGGTTCTTTTTCAAGCTGCGCGTCGGATATCCTGACCGCGCGGCCTTTGAGGAAATCCTTCGCCGGACCACGGAGCCAAACACCACCACCATCCAGTCCGCCTTTAACGGCACGGAATTGAATGAGCTCGGAGATTTTGCCAAAGCGGTTCCTGTTCCGCCCGAAATCCGATCCCGCGCCGCGGATTTGGTGATGGCCACCCACCCGGAAACGGGCAGCGCAAACACCTCGGTCAAAAAGTTTGTGCGTTACGGTGCGAGTCCCCGTGCCGGCCAGGCCCTCCTGCTTGCAGCAAAAATCCGCGCCTTGCTGCAAGGACGCTTCCATGTTTCCTCAGAGGACTTGCTGGCGTTTGCTCTTCCTGCGCTACGTCACCGTGTGCTTCTGAACTTCGAGGCCCAGGCCGACGGCATCGATGCCGATGTTTTGATCTCGGAAATTTGTGAAGAGAAATCGAAGGCCTGGGCGTCTCTCTGACGATTCACAATTTTTTTACATCTTCCTGACACCACCCTGACAACCCGCCGGTTGCGATCTGTCAGGGTGAGTGCGTGAAAACAAAATCACTCCTGCTCATAACGGCTCTGGCATGCCTTGGTGGCATGGCCGGAGGTTCCGAAGCCATTGAACTCAAGATCGACTCCGAACGGAGAATCCTGAAAACCACGGATGACGAATGTGTCATCCAATTGGAGGTGGCCGGGCGAAAGAAACCTGATGAAAAACGCAAGGTGCCGATGAATCTTGCCATTGTGCTCGACCGGTCCGGCTCCATGTCCGGAGCAAAAATCGAGAGGGCCAGGCAGGCGGCCTCGGTGGCACTTGGTCTGGTGGGACCCGATGACACCTTTGCGCTGGTTGTTTATGACAACAGCGTGGAAACCATCATTCCCGCCGGAAAAGTCAAAGAGATCGGGGAATTGAAAAGTCGAATCCAGCAAATCAATTCCGGTGGCTCGACCGCGCTCCATGCGGGCGTAACGGAAGGGGCTGCCCAACTGCGCAGGTATTTCGACAAAGAAAAAATCAACCGCGTCATTTTGTTGTCAGATGGGATTGCCAATGTCGGTCCCTCCAGCCCCACTGATTTGGCGAATCTCGGACGCGAATTGGCAGCAGAAGGGATCTCGGTTTCCACGATTGGCCTCGGAGATGACTACAATGAGGATCTGATGACGGCCTTGGCAGAGGCGAGCCAGGCCAATTATTATTACGTCAAGGATGCCGAAAAACTTCCTGAAATCTTTGCCGAGGAACTCGGCACCGTGAAGTCGGTGGTTGCAAAGAACCTGCGGATTATCATCACCCTGCCGGAGGGAATCATTGGCAAGGCGGTTCTTGGGGAGAAAGAGTTTGAGTTCAAATCAGGCTCGGTAACACTTCCCGTGGGGGATGTCTCTGCCGGCCAAAAGCGGCGATTCCTTGTCAAAGTGGCCGTGCCAGCCGGAGAGGCCAAAGACATCCGGCTGGCGAAGGTTGCCATGGAATATGCGGATGCGGATGGAGCCGCTCAGAACTCCTCCGTGGAGTATTCCGCACAGCGGACTGTGGATGTCGCAGTGTCCGAGAAATCAATTCAAGCCGTCGTGGCCGGCAACGTGGCTGTGGTGAGCAACCGGCTGGCCAAAGAAGAGGCTGTGGCCTTGGCCGATGAAGGCAAAGTTGCAGAAGCCGCCGAACGCCTGCGGAGTCAGGTGGAAGCCAATGCGGCCCTCCCGTCCGCTGCTCAGAATGACATTATCCGCACAGAGCAAAAAGTCCTTGCTCAGCGTGCCTCGGAAATCGAGGCCACGGGCGGCATGAGCAAACGCGATCGCAAGCTCATCCAATACGAAAACTACCAGGACAAAAAACAAAAACGATAATACCGCTTTGAGCCACATTCTGCCCGCCTTCTCGTTGGTTGCGGGAAGGCGGGCATTGGCCGGATATTCACGCTTTTTCTGTTTCCTCCCGTCTGTATTCTCATTCCCATGAATCGCTCGGCCTTTGTGTTCCTTGCCGGAGTTTTCCTGCCAAGTCTGGTGCTTGGCTGGCTGGCTTTGAGGACCCTCGGGGAACAGCAGATTATTCTCGAACGCCGCACGGCAGAACTTTTTCAAAGCCAGGCCGATTCGCTTGCCATTCGCGCGAGAGAGGTGATGATTCAGCGTCAGCAAGTATTCACTTTGGAAGTCGCAGGCCTGATCGGGAAAAAGCCAGTTGCCGATGTCGCTGCCGGATTTTCCTCCGGCACCACCATTTTGTCTCCCGAGGCCGTACTTTTTGCAATTGGCGCTGATGGTCGTTTGAGCGGGTTATCGCCGGGTTTGTCTCCATCCAAAGCCGAACTGGGAAACTTTCTTGAAGAAAACCAATCCTTCCTGGCAGGAGGCGCCGCCACGGAGGTTTATCAGGTGCAGGTGGAACGCAAAGATGCAAATCGCAAAGAAGAGGCTGCGCTTTCCGGCAAGTCCAAATCCTTGGCCGATTCCAGTCAACAAGCCGCTCGCACGCGAAGTGTGGTTCCACAAAAGGCTGCTGAGTCCGTTGCTGCCGCCGCAGCTCTTCCGGCAGCCATCGAACCGGAAATCTCCGACTTTCAAAATGCCACGGCAACCGGCTCAAGCGGCATTCTGGCCCGCTTCTTGAACGACAAGCTCCAATGGTTTTTTTGGACCCGGCCCGAGGGGGCTGACGGTGTCACGTTTGGCTGCATGATACCGTCTGCGGCAATAAAGATCTGGATGGAACCGCTGCGTGCAGAGATCCAACATCCCGAGCTCTGCCTAGCCATTCTTGACGAACGCGGGCGCCCGGTTGTTGTTTCTGAACCGGGTTTTGAGGTGGATTGGCGAAGACCATTTGTGGCCACGGAAATTGGGGATGTGCTGCCGTACTGGGAGGCGGCCGCTTATCTCACAGACCCTGCCATGCTGGACTCCGCCACCCAAACATCGCGCGTTGCGATCCTTGCAGTGATCACGCTGGCCCTGGCCGCGATTGTGGCGGCAGGTTTCTTTGTGGTTCGAGATGCCCGCCGCCAATTGGATCTCGCTGCCAAAAAAACCGGCTTTGTCAGCAATGTTTCCCATGAGCTCAAAACTCCGCTCACAGCGATTCGTATGTTTGCGGAGCTGTTGGAAGGCGGCGCCATCGATGATCCTGCCAAACGCAACAAGTATCTAAGAATTATCACGCTGGAAAGCGAACGCCTCACCCGTCTGATCAATAACGTTCTTGATTTTGCCCGCATGGACAAAAAACATAAAACCTACCAGAAACGGCCGCTGGATCTGTACTCATGGATTGCCTTGGTCTGGGAAGGAACATCTCTGCACCTCTCGGAGTCAGGGTGGCGCTGCGAATGGCAGTCGGGAGATGCTCCTTATCCCGTTTTGGCGGACCCGGACGCCATCAGCCAGGTCCTTGTCAATTTGCTATCCAATGCGGAAAAATATGGTTCGGAAGCCAAGTCTCTTGAACTCCACTCATGGAAAGAAAAAGAAACTCTCCATATTGCCATCCTTGACCGCGGGCCGGGAGTGCCCGCAGGCCAGGAGGCCAAAATCTTTGAAGCGTTTTATCGGGCCAATGACTCGCTGTCCTCGGGGGTGCCTGGCAGCGGCCTCGGTCTGACGCTTGCCAGCCGGATTGCCAAAGATCACGGCGGGGAAGTGACATATGCTCATCGCAAAGGGGGAGGCAGTTGTTTCACCCTGATCCTTCCGCTCATCAAGGAGGACCTGCTGTGAGCCGCCGCATTTTGGTTGTTGAGGATGATCCTCATATCCGCCTCGGCTTGGTTGAGGCATTCAAAGCCGAAGGGTATGACGTGAGCGAGTGCCGTGAAGGATTGTCAGCCGTCAAGCAAGTGCGTGCCCTTAATCCGGATGTGGTGATCCTCGATGTGATGCTTCCCGGGAAAAGCGGCTTTGACATCTGCCGTGAGCTTCGCGCCGCAAAAAACCAGGTTCCAATTCTGATGCTCACAGCCAAGGGACAGGAAGTGGACAAAGTTGTGGGACTGGAGCTCGGGGCTGACGATTATGTCACGAAGCCTTTTGGCCTGCGGGAATTACTTGCCCGTGTGGCTGCCCTTCTGCGCCGCGCAGCAAGTTCCAGCGCCCAACATCCGGTTCCTGACGAAATCCGCATTGGCTTGTCTGTGATTCACCCGGCCTCTTTGCGGGGGCTCCGTGGTCGCGATGGGCTTGAGTTCACGCCCCGGGAGATGGCGCTTCTTGTTCTCCTGGCGCAAGAGCGAGGAAATGCCGTCTCACGGGATCGAATCCTCAACGAGGTTTGGGGCATCGATTATCTGGGCACGACGCGCACGCTTGATCAAGTGATTGTCAAACTCCGTCAAAAGCTGGAGACCGACCCTGCAAGTCCCGCACATATCCTCACCGTCCATGGTCTGGGTTATCGACTGGAGCTGGAGGCCTGAAAAATCATAAGGAATAATTTCAAAGGAAATTTGCCCCTTCGTGATTTTTGAGCGAAAGTGTTTCAGAAATGTCAGGTCCGCTCCTTTACGAAAGTCATTGCCACACGCCACTTTGCAAACATGCCATCGGCCTCCCGTCCGAATACGCCGCCGCTGCCCATGCCAACGGACTCAAGGGCCTCATCATCACCTGCCACTGTCCGCTGCCGGATGGAATTTCTGCCCCGGTTCGTATGCGTCCAGATCAATTTCACGAATATGTGGCCATGGTTGAAGCCGCAAAATCATCATGGCATGGCCGCGTGGATGTGCGGCTGGGTATGGAAAGCGATTATTACCCGGGCGTTGAGACCTGGTTGGAAAAGCTTCACGCCGAAGCGGATTTCCATCACATCCTCGGATCCGTTCATTACCATGTTCCCGAATATCGCTCCCGGTATTTTGATGGAAATATCTTCTCCTACCAACAGACCTACTACGAACACCTTGCCATGTCTGCTGAGACCGGCCTCTACGACACTCTGGCCCACCCGGATCTTGTCAAAAATGAGGACCCGGACGCATGGGATTTTGAACGTCTTCGACCGTTTGTGGAAAGATCCCTGGACCGCATTGCCGTCTGCGGCACGGCGATGGAGCTGAACACCAGTGGTCTCAACAAACATTTTTCCGAAATGAACCCCGGGCTTTCGCAGTTGGTGCTGATGTGCGAGCGAAATATCCCCGTGGTGCTTGGCGCGGATGCCCACATTCCCGACCGGGTGGGGGACCATTACCTTGAGGCCCTCGATCAGCTGGAGATGGCTGGTTATTCCGAGGTGAGTTTTTTCCTGGAGCGAGAACGCCAGACGGTCAGCATCGACGATGCCAGAAATTCTCTTCTGGTTCTGCCGGCAGAGTACTAACGGTCCGTGCTACGAAAGCTCCAGCATTCTGCGAACTGATCGTTCGGCTTTCAAGCGGACCCCCTCCTCAATCACGATCTCGGGGGATAGCCTGTCCAAACAGTCGCGCAGCTTTTCCAGCGTGTTCATCTTCATGTAGCGGCAATCATTGCAGGCACAAAGTTCTGTTGGGCCGGGGATAAATATTTTGCCTGGCACTTCTTTGCGGAGACGGTGCAACATGCCGCTTTCGGTGACCACGATGAAAGAATCGGCTGGCGTTTCCTGACAGTAAGTGACCATGCGCTCGGTCGAGCACACTTCGTCGGCAAGCATCCGCACCGCATAGGTGCATTCCGGGTGGGCAACCACTTTGGCTTCAGGATGTGCAACACGGATTCCTTCGATGCTCTTTCTCGTGAACTCCACATGCACATAACAATTGCCCTGCCAAAGATCCATGGGCCGTCCGGTTTGTTCTGTCACCCAGGCCCCAAGGTTCTGGTCAGGCACAAACAAAATGGGACGGTTCGCAGGAGCGGCCCGCACAATCTTCGGAGCATTCCCGCTGGTGCAAATCACATCGGCAAGAGCCTTCACGCCGGCACTGCAATTGATGTAGGCAATGACATAATAATTTTTTTCTGCATGCTGGCGCAGGTAGGACTCAAGTTTTTCAGGCGGACACGAGTCCGAAAGCGAGCAACCGGCGTCCATATCCGGGATCACGACAGTTTTTGAGGGATTGAGAATTTTTGCGGTTTCACCCATAAAGTGCACCCCGCAAAAAGCAATCACATCGGCTTCTGTCTCCGCAGCCTGACGGCTCAATCCCAGCGAATCCCCCACATAATCGGCAAGATCCTGAATGGCGCCATCCTGATAATTGTGGGCAAGAATGACGGCATTGCGTTTCTTCTTCAGTTCCAGGATTTCTTCGACAAGGTCCAATGATACCATAACCCATCTTGAGGCAGATCTGCCCCGGATGCAAGCGACTCGAATATCAGGGCCTGCCGGCTTTGCGGAAGGCCTGGTGACCCCACAACCATTCGTCCTTCCAGGTCTCCGTGAACCCGAGCTGATGCAGTTTTTCAAACATGGGACCAAAATCCTTGGCAATGTGCGATGGGCGCTCCTCATCTTCCTCGGCAGCAAACCGCCCGAAGAGGATTCCGCCTGGTTTCAAAGAATTTGCGAGCATCTCTGCGGTTTTCTCCGGTTCGGCAATATGCTCGAAGACGTCCATGGCCGTGATAAAATCATAAGCGTTTTCAGGAAGTGATTCAGTCTTGAGATCGATGAACGTGGCGGGAATTGCCCGTGCAGCAAGCCGTCGCCGGCTGAAGTCCAAAAGCGTGGAACTGATGTCCGCCAACGTGACCTCTGAACCATGACGCGCAAAAAGCAGGCTTCCTGCGCCCACACCGGCTCCAAAGTCCAAAGCCGAGGAACACCCGTTTTGTAGTGCCAAATGCAAGGCCGCCACATAGGCCAAAGGAGAGCGGTCTTCTTCCAGGGTATGCCACCACATGAGTTCGTAAGCGTAGTGTTGGCTCTTGTCGTAGTAGGCCTCAACGGTTTTTTCCTCATCCGGCCGGACGGTGGATTCCCAATCTTCCTTCATCGCAAGCATGGCTCTCTGACACCGCCTCTTCACTTCGCTCATGTCATCACAGTCCGTTAATCTGCCGAGTTCCACGCACAGGCTGTTTGCCAAATCCGCTTCACCGGGCAGCCTCAAAGCATCGGCCCACACTTCACTGTATCCTTGAAGGAGGTCTTCCTCTTTTGCTTGAAAATCGTCGCGTGTCAGTGTGCCGGCATCGACTTTCAACCAGAGGCTTTTTAACTGAGTTGGCAGGGGTTGCCCGGCAAGGATGGGATATGTCATTGGAAGTGAAAATGCGTCATGGGTGAAGGAAACCGGGGTTTCCTGTCCGCTGGGCGCATTGTCTGCTGCCGAACAGCGGCGTTCTGTTGCTGATAGATTGAAGGTCAAATCTATGAAACCTCAACGGCGGTCACAAGAATTGATTTTATTGTGCACTGCCCATGACGCTTGGCTTGACATCGCATGGGTCTCATCGACGGTGTGGGGCGTCCCACAGCGACGCTTCACACACCATGCCAACCACTCATCGATTTTCCATCAAATCTCAACTCCGCTACCGGCTCGATCAGGACGGCTGGCTCTTGCTGAACCTGGCTGCAGCCAGCAGTCCGTTTCAAAGGGTGCTCAGCGAGCGGGTGGATAACAGCAGGGGCATTCCGTTCAATGAGCATGAGGCGCAACAGGGCGTCTCGCGGTTTCATGGGCTGGCAGCACCTGCCGGGGACCTGGAAATCACCTACGAAGCCGAAGTGGAGCGAACCGTTTTTGACAGTGAGCCCACAACGGAAGTCCCTGAATCGTTGCTGATTGACCTGCCAACAGATGTTGTGCGTTTTCTCTATCCCAGCCGTTATTGTGAATCTGACAAATTGGTTCGTCTCGCCGCCAAGGAGTTCGGCAATTTCCACCCCGGTCACGAACGGGTGGCCGGGATTTGTAATTGGATTTACACCCACATCGACTATCAGCCCGGTGCCACGGACGAGCACACCAGCGCCGTCGATTGCCTCACACTCCGTGCCGGTGTTTGCAGGGATTTTGCCCATCTTGGTGTGACGATTTGCCGCGCGTTGGGCATCCCGGCCCGCTACGGCAGCGCTTACGCTTTCCTGCTCAGCCCGCAGGATTATCACGCCTTTTTTGAGGTCTGGTTGGGGGACCGGTGGTGGTATTACGACGCCACCCGCCTGGCTCCTCAACAAGGATTTATTCATGTCGGGAGTGGTCATGACGCTGCTGACACCTCGGTTGCCACCATGTCTTCCTCCGTGCAATTCGATTCCATGGAGATCTCGGTGGAAAAATTGTCATCCCACATCGTGGAATTTGCCAGAGGACCCGTGAGTTTCTAATTCCCATGCAAAAACTCTTCCCGTTTTTGATCCTCACGCTGTTCCTTGCTGGTTGCGCAGGTGACCGCCGCCACCATGTTGTCATCAGTGCGACCGATCAACGCATGGCCGTCCTCCGCGACGGAAACCTGATCGCCTTCTACCCGGTTTCAACATCCAAACTCGGGCTTGGTGACACTCCCGGCAGCAACGCAACCCCCATCGGCGAACTTCGCATCAAGAAAAAAATTGGTGAAAACGCCCCGGCAGGGGCCGTCTTCAAATCCAGAAAACCCACCGGCGAAGTTCTTGCGGTCGATGCGCCGGGCCGTGACCCCATTGTTTCACGCATCCTCTGGCTTGAGGGGGTCGAATCCCGGAATCGCAATGCCCACGGTCGCTTTATCTACATCCATGGAACCCCCGAAGAACGGAATATCGGTATCCCCGTCAGTTATGGCTGCATCCGCATGAGATCGCGCGATGTCATCCGTCTCTACGAAACCGTTGGCACAGGTGCCCGCGTCTCCATCCTTCCCGGTTCCCTCCCACCATCCCTTCTCCCCCCGCAGCAACCTCCTAGCTCCTAATCCCGGCCTGCTGCTGGTTCCTTCGCACCTGCCCGCATTACCGTTTGTACGATCCACCTGGATCATGCAAACGGTCATTGTTTTGTGAATCGCCTCTGGGACAGCAGGATTTCGCTGGTGAATTCTCCCCCAAAAAAGGTGGGGGTGGAACCGGAGGGATTCCGATTCCACCCCCATGGGTGATGGCTGTAAGCCGGATTTTGTCCGGCCCGGCTTGCACCGGGCTTGGACGGTCATTTATCTAAGCGACTAATACCCGGAGGATGCTCAAAGGTCCGAAGACCCCGGAGCGGGCAGGCGACCCGTTCCTCCTGTTCTGTCTTGCACCGCATGGGGTTTATCGTGCCCCCTCACTTGCGCTCGGGGCGGTGGGCTCTTACCCCGCCATTTCACCCTTACCTTTCCTTCGAAAAGGAAAGGCGGTTTATTTTCTGCGACACTGTCCGTCACGCCCGGCTTGCGCCAAAACGTTCCCCCGCTTTCGAAGGGCTTGCTGCCTTGTGGTGTCCGGACTTTCCTCCCTGGGGGTCATTGCTGACACCCCAGAGCGACCGTCCGCCATCAGTCGCAAATATCCCATAAGACAGGGCACCAAGCAAAGAAATCTTGGCTCTCCATCAAACAATGGGGATGAGGGAAGAAAAGGAGCAAGATGGGAGCAATGAAAATAGGAATAAGAGGGTATCGGTACGTGGGGAGTGAGAGTGGGGAAAAGGAAATCGTGCACGTGGAGTTGGAGCACAGGGGA